>CAZXGT010000235.1:0-1513 GCA_964639935.1 uncultured Phycisphaeraceae bacterium | reverse complement strand
TCCCATCTCTCCCCAGCCCCTCCACGAAATCCCCTAGAATCACTGAACCAGACGCCCCAATCCCGCGTCTGTCCTTGCTGCTTGCCTTGCACCCTTGAAAGGAGATCCCCCATGACGCGCCCCGCTCTCACCCTCCTGTCCGCCCTCCTCGCCGCCGTCGCGCTCGCTCCCGCCGCCCTCGCCCAGAGCGACGGCCTCCGTCCGCCCCACCTCGCCGTCACCGGCTCGGCCGAGCTCGAGGTCGCCCCGGATCAGGTCCGCGTCTCCTTCGCCGTCGAATCAGAAGCCGAGTCCGTCGACAAGGCCATGCGCGACAACACGCGCCGCATGAACGACGTCTTCGACGCCCTCCGGAAGGCCGGTCTCGAGGATGACGACCTCGAAACCACCGGCTTCTCCGTCCGACCCCGCTACGACCGCAACCGAAGCGTCTCCCGCGACAACGGCGCCCCCCGCATCGTCGGCTACACCGTCGTCAACTCCGTCGCCGCCACCACCACCCGCCTCGAGATGGTCGGCGAGCTGATCGAAACAGGCGTCGACGCCGGCGCTAACCGCGTCTCCGGCGTCTCCTTCGGACTCCAGAACCCCCAGGTCCACCGCGCCGAGGCCATCCGCCGCGCCGCCGAGCATGCCAGAAGCGACGCCGAGGCCCTCGCCCAGGCCGCCGACGTCCGCCTCGTCCGCGTCCTCGAACTCACCCTCGACCCCCAGCAGAACTACCAGCCCCGCTACGAGATGGCCATGACCGCCGACGCCCGCGGGAGCGCCGCGCCGCCAATCAGCCCGGGCGAAGTCTCCCTCTCCGCCCGCGTCCGCATCGTCTACCGGATCCAGCCCGCCGGCGACTGATCCCGCGCCCCCAAAGCCCGAGACATCGCGCGCCCGACTCGCTACCCTGTCGGGCCCGGCGAGCCGACCGGGAGGGCTGTTCCTCCCGCGCTCGACGCCGGCCTTCGACCAACGCCACCAACGCGACGAGAGCCACGCCCATGAAGATCCGCACCGACGAGATCACGTCCGTCATCAAGCAGGAAATCGAGCAGTACTCCGCCGATCTCGAGATCTCAGAGGTCGGACGCGTCGTGCAGGTCGGCGACGGCATCGCCCGCATCTACGGACTCGCCAGGTGCATGGCCGGCGAGCTCCTCGAGTTCCAGACCGAACACGGCTCCGTCATGGGACAGGCCCTCAACCTCGAGGACGACACCGTCGGCGCCGTCATCTACGGCGACTACCTCAAGGTCAAGGAGGGCGATCAGGTCAAGGGCTCCGGCGAGCTCTTCAAGGTCCCCGTCGGCGAGGCCATGCTCGGCCGCATGGTCAACCCCCTCGGCGAGGCCATCGACGGCGGCCCCCCCATCCAGACCTCAGAGACCCGGCCCGTCGAGATCATCGCCCCCGGCATCGCCGAGCGCCAGCCCGTCACCGAGCCCCTCCAGACCGGCATCAAGGCCGTCGACGCCATGATCCCCATCGGAAAGGGCCAGCGCGAGCTCATCATCGGCGACCG
>CAZXGT010000234.1:0-1540 GCA_964639935.1 uncultured Phycisphaeraceae bacterium | reverse complement strand
TCGGTAGGTGAATTGGTCAATCTTCTCCACCATACGCACGAAGACATCACTGGTCAAATCCTCTGCCGCGGTCTCTCTGCCCACTCGGAAGAAAATATAACGATAGATGGCAGGGTAATGTCGCTCGTAGATCTCTGCGAAGGCAGAGGCTTTCCCCTTTTTAGCACGCTTAATTAGCCGGGCTTCTTGGTCTGACATATAATTTTTGAACTGTCTCGCATATATCTACTCGGCCCTAAAAGCCTCTAACGCCGCCTCCACCGTGCGCTCGATATCCTCGTCGGAGTGGGCCAGGGAGATGAACCCGGCCTCGAACTGCGAGGGCGCGATGTAGACCCCGCGCTTCAGCATCGCGTGGAAGTAACGCCCAAAGCGCTCCGTATCCGACGCCTTGGCGCTCTCGTAATCGGTCACCGGCTCCGCGCTGAAGAAGTTGGAGAACATCGTGCCCACGCGCGTCTGATGGATCGGCACCCCGGCCTCCTCGGCGACCTCGCCGACGCCCGCGGCCAGCTTCGCCGCCTTCTGCTCGATCTCGTCGAAGACGCCCGGCTCGCGCAGCACCTTCAGCGTCTCGATCCCGGCCGTCATCGCCAGCGGATTCCCGGAGAGCGTGCCCGCTTGGTACATCGGCCCGGCTGGCGCCACCGTCTCCATAATCTCCCGCTTGCCCGCGTATGCCCCGACGGGCAGCCCGCCGCCGATCACCTTGCCCAGCGTCGTCACATCCGGCTCGATGTCGTACAGCTCCTGCGCGCCGCCGTAGGCCACGCGGAAGCCCGTCATCACCTCGTCGAAGATCAGCACCGCGTCGTGCGCCTCGGTCAGCGCCCGCAGCCCCTCCAGGAAGCCATCCTCCGGCGGGACCACGCCCATATTCCCGCCCACTGGCTCCACGATGACACCCGCGATCTCCTCCGGGTATGTCTCGAAGACGGCCTCCACCGCCTCCAGGTCGTTGAAGGGCGCGGTGAGCGTGTCCTGCGCCGTGCCCGCGGGCACTCCGGGGCTATCCGGCAGGCCGAGCGTCGCCACGCCGGAGCCAGCTTGCACCAGCAAGAAGTCGGCGTGACCGTGGTAGCAGCCCACGAACTTGACGATCTTGTCGCGCCCGGTGTAGGCCCGGGCCAGGCGCAGCGCGCTCATCGTGGCCTCGGTGCCGGAGTTGACGAAGCGCACCATCTCCACCGCCGGCATGGCCTCGATCACCAGCTCGGCCAATTCCGTCTCCAGCGCGGTCGGCGCGCCGTAACTGGTGCCGCGATCCACCGCCCGCTTGAGCGGCTCGGCCACCCGGGGATGCGCGTGCCCCAGGATCAACGGCCCCCACGAGAGGACGTAATCGACGTACTTGTTGCCATCAGCGTCGTAGACGTATGGTCCCTCGCCGCGCTCGATGAAAAGCGGCTGTCCGCCGACGGCGCTGAACGCCCGCGCGGGGCTGTCCACCCCGCCGGGAATGACCCGCTGGGCCTCATCGAAAAGCTCTACCGATCGTTGAATCTCCATTCTTTCCCCTCCCGGGCGATCACAGAGGATC
>CAZXGT010000233.1:0-1550 GCA_964639935.1 uncultured Phycisphaeraceae bacterium | reverse complement strand
AGGCGGGCGAGGTCTACAACATCGGCGGCGACAACGAGCGGTCGAACCTCGAGCTCACCCACGCCATCCTCGAGTGCATGGGCTGCGGCGAGGACATGATACGCCCCGTCAAGGACCGCCTGGGTCACGACCGCCGGTACGCGATCGACGCGAGCAAGATCAAGCGCGAACTCGGCTGGGAGCCGAGCCGAAGCGCCTGGCCCGAGGCCCTCGAGGCGACGGTGAGCTGGTACCGCGACAACCCCGAGTGGTGGCGACGCGTGAGGTCGGGCGCGTACCGCGACTACTACGAAAAGCAGTACGGCGCGGCGTGAGCCCTCGGGCGAGCGTTCGGCTACCGTCGCTCGGCCCCTTGGACCGGGGCGCAGACGCCCGGAGCCCGCGATGACGCCGATTGAACTGCTGCTCTCGAACCTCGTCAGCCCGCCGCTGTTGTTCTTTGCGGTCGGGGTCGCGGCGACGCTCCTTCGCTCGGATCTGGACATCCCCGATCCGCTGGCGAAGCTCTTTTCGCTCTACCTCCTCTGGGCGATCGGCTTCAAGGGGGGCGTCGCGCTCGCGGAAGCGGGGTGGTCGCTCGAGGCGATGAAGCCCGTGGCGGCGGCGGTGCTGCTCTCAGCGGCGACGCCTTTCGTGATGTACCCGATTCTCAAGCGTGTGCTCCGCCGGCCCGACGCGTGCGCGGCGGCCGCGTGCTTCGGATCGGTGAGCGTCGTCACCTTTCTCGCGGCGGCGAACTTCCTGACGAGCGAGGGCGTGAGCTACGGCGGGCACATGGTGGCGAGCCTGGCGTTGATGGAGTCCCCGGCGATCGTCGCGGGGATCTGGCTCTACCGCCGGTGGCGCCGCGCGAGCGGCATCGGCGAGACCGAGCGCAATCATGGGCTTCGCGACGCCTTCACCGCCGGGCCGGTGTTTCTGCTGCTCGGGAGCCTGCTGGTGGGCGTGCTGACGGGGCCCGAGCAGTTCGAGCCCTACCGGGCGTTCACGGAGGACATCTTCTACGGCGTGCTCGCGCTGTTCCTGCTCGAGGCGGGGATGAAGGCGGGGGCGGGGCTGCCTCAGCTTCGGGCGGCGGGGCCGATGGTGGTGGCGGTGGGGATCGGCGGGGCGCTCCTGAACGGGGCGATCGGCTTCGCGGTCGCCTTGGCGATCGGGCTCGACGTCGGCGACACGGTGCTGCTGACCATCCTCGCGGCGTCCGCGTCCTATATCGCGGCGCCGGCGGCGATGCGTCTGGCGGCGCCGGAGGCCGACGCGGGGGTGTACCTGCCGATGGCGCTCGGGGTGGTGTTCCCCTTCAACATCGTGGTGGGGATCCCGATGTGGCTGGCGCTGGCCCGGGCGGCGGCGGGGTAGGGCACGAGTCGCGGGGCCGAGGACGGGATGGAAGCGGTTGCCGGGCTCGCGGGGGAGCCGTACACTCGCCCGTTCGCGGCGCGGGAGCGCGGCGAGACAACGAGACTTACGCTTTCGGGGCGTAGCGCAGCTTGGTAGCGCGTTTGACTGGGGGTCAAAAGGTCGCAGGTTCAAATCCTGTCGCCCCGACT
>CAZXGT010000232.1:0-1578 GCA_964639935.1 uncultured Phycisphaeraceae bacterium | reverse complement strand
CGGAAACCCGCCCGCCAGAGCCGGCCGCGAGATTGTCATGAAGATTCAGGACGCGAGGCGAGTCGTCGCGCAGACCACCGCCACGAGAGACAAGGCCGAGGCGCTGCTCGAGGCGCTGCGTCGCGCTCGGCGGGAATCGGACCGGCAGATGAGGGCGCTCGGTCTTTGCGACAAGCTGCAGGAGGCGACGGGTCGCTCGGCGTACGACAACGCGATCGAGTCGACGCGGCGGATGATCGACACGCTGAACCGGTGCGTGCGCCGGGCGAAGAAGGACCTCGAGCTGGATCTGGATCGGGATCTCGAGGGTTTGAGCGAGGCGGAGATCGCCGAGCTTCGCGCGCTTGACGCGGAGATCTTCCGCGAGGAGCCTTCGCGGCATGGCGAGCGACCCCGCGAGTTCGAGCCGGCCGAGAGTCGCGGTGCGACGGCTCCGCGCTGAGGCGCGGCTGCCTGAGTATCAGACGGCGCACGCGGCGGGGATGGATCTCTCGGCGTGTCTGGACGCGCCGGCGGAGCTGGCGCCCGGGGAGATCCGGCTGATCCCCTGCGGTTTCGCGATGGCGCTCCCGGAGGGGTTCGAGGCGCAGGTTCGGCCCCGCTCGGGTTTGGCGGCGCGCTTCGGGGTGACGCTGGCGAACACGCCGGGGACGATCGACGCGGACTACCGGGGCGAGGTGCGGGCGCCGCTGATCAATCTTGGCGGGGAGGCGTTCGTGGTGGAGCCCGGGATGCGGATCGCGCAGATGGTGATCGCGCCGGTGTCGCGGGCGGAGCTTGTCGAGGTGGCGGAGCTGGGCGAGACGGCGCGCGGAGCGGGCGGGTTCGGGTCGACGGGGCTGTGAATCTTCGGGCTTTGCGGGGCGTGGAGGCGGCTCTCGCGGGGATGGGAAAGAGCGGCCCATTTGGAGCGCAAATGCTGCCCCGCTCGCGGGCTGACGGACGATAATGCTGGTTCGATGCCGCGCGCGAAGAACACATCCCGGACGAAGTGGAGCGAGCCGCCGGAGGACGCCGCGGGGCTGTGGCCGCGGGTGCTGTGGATCGCGGGTCTGACGGCGTGGGCGTTCGTCTTTGCGAGTCTGGCGAGCTTCGATCCGGCGGACCCACCGTCGGCGGCGGTGGCGCCGCAGAACGCGGAGGCGGCGAACTGGTGCGGCCCGGTTGGGGCGCAGCTGGCGTACGGGCTCCTGCGTCTTCTTGGGATCGGTGTGTGGCTTCTGGTGGCGGGCGCGGGGCTGGCGCTTGGTCTGGCGGCGGCGGGGCGGGCGGTGAATCATCTCCCGCTGCGGGCGTGCGGCCTGGCGATGCTGGCGCTGGCGGTCTCGGCGTTTCACGCGCTCTTCTGGCCGGAGGCGACGTGGGCGCCGGAGGGGGCCGGGGGCCTTGTGGCGATCGCGGGGGTTCACGAGCTGACGGTGCGGTTCAGCACGCTTGGGGCGGCGCTGTGGCTTGGGCTTCTTGGGCTTGTGGGCGCGACGGTGGCGTTCGACTGGCTGGTGGTGACGGCGCCGGCGGCGGTGTGGCGGGCGGCGCGGCCGCGGGTCGCGGCGGGCACGCGCCGAGGCGTGGATGCGG
>CAZXGT010000231.1:0-1587 GCA_964639935.1 uncultured Phycisphaeraceae bacterium | reverse complement strand
CGGCGACCTATAAGCCCTCCCTCAGGCTCATACTCTTCCTGGCATCCTCCCGAGGATAAACCGTCGAGTTAAAAACGCTCTCGAGCCTATCTCGAGAGCGTTCTTTGGTGAGATCACGAATGCAATACTGTTCGGAGTGATGACGCTTCCATCATCACGATGCGTCGCAGACCCCGTGGCTCAGGGGCACGCCGGCGCGGGGCCCCACGCGGCGATCAGAGCGGCCAGGTCGCTCGCGCTGGTGACGCCGTCTCCGTCGAGATCGGCGCTCGGCCCACCCCATGCGGCGATCAGAGCGGCCAGGTCGCCCGCTTCGATCTGACCGTTGCCGTCGAAGTCTGCGGGCGCCGAAGCGGGCAGGAGCTTCGCGTGCGCCGCGACATCGGCCATCGTCACCGTGACGCCCGAGTCCCACTCGCCCGTCGTGCCGTCGGCCAGGTCCATCCGCACCATCGCGAGCAGCGCGTTGAACTCGTCGAGCTGGAAGGCCCATCCCTCGTAGAGCACGTCGTCGGAAGGGTCGTCGGTGTTGAAGTCGCGCGTGAGCATCGCCGTGTCGTCGAGCGAGGCGCCGACCGAAGATTCGATCAGCGCCGCATCATCACAGTCCACGTCACCGTCGAAGTCGAAGTCGCCCGTCACCCACCGGAACTGCGTCTCGATCGCCGTGCCGATCAGCGACGTGCCCGCCGGCGCATCGTTGGGCCCGCCCGGCGTGAACTCGAAGCCCACGATGTCGTACGGCTCGAAGATCAGGGCGCCCATCGGGTCCAGCGCGCCCGAGTCGCCGAAGAACGGCGCCACGAGCGGGTTGTCGTCGCCCGGGCCGTCGTAGGAGTACGCCGGACCGTTGGGATCGATGGGCGCGAGCCAGTTCAGCTCGTCGTCCATCGTCCCGGGCAGGCCGTCGGGTCCGAGGTCGAACTGCTCGGGACGGTACTGCGTGTAGCCCTCCCCGCCGGGCTGGAGGTCGTCCGCGTCCGGCGGGCTCCCGATGCGGTAATCCCGCGTCTCGCCGTAGATCCACGACTCGTCGGCGATGCTCGTGCGCGAGACCTCTTCGGAGTTGCCGATCGTCCAGCCGATCAACGGGTTCTCGCGGTAGTAGCGCACCCGACTGATCGCGTCGGGGTTGAAGCCCGGCGTCTCGCTCAGCTCGTTCTTGTTGATGCCGAGGCCGGGGGTGTTGTACTCCTTGCCGCCCTCGTTCGACCAGGCGATCTCATCGATGATCTGAACCGGCTGAATGATATTCGCGTCCTGGTCGGACGGGTACGTCGGAACGCCGAGCGTGTGCTCGTCGCCGAAGTCCAGCCGGCTGTTGAAATCCAGATCGATATCGGTGTTCTTCTTCCACGCGTACTCGGGCCCGTACACGCTCTGCCCCATCGCGTCCAGAGAGTGCCCCGGGCGGCGCCGCACGAGCACGTAGGTCGAGGATTCCTCGTTGCCCAGCTTGCCCGCCCCGTCGTTGCTGGGGATGTGGAGCGCGCCGAACGACGCGCCGTCCACGAAGCGCCGATTCTCAGTGCTCTCGGGGAGAAAGAACTTGTAATCAGGATCGGGGATCAGGAAGTTCTCCATGCC
>CAZXGT010000230.1:0-1589 GCA_964639935.1 uncultured Phycisphaeraceae bacterium | reverse complement strand
CTCGCGATGCACCATCACGCGGTCACCACCAAGCCTCGGAGCGCGCTCTCGGACTTCGCCCCGATCGCCGCCAGAGCCGCGCTGATCGACGGGCCGGTCACCGACGCCAACTATCACGTCTTCGATCGGACGACGGACGTCGATCGACTCTCCCTCCGAACGGTTCGTGACGTGACGACCGTCGCGGGCTTCACCTATCGCAGCCCCCACGATCCGATCGCTGGAGCGTTCTTTCGGCGCGACATCCCCGCGATCCCCGGCCCCCCCTTCCCGGACCCGGCCGTCGTCTCGGGCCCGGCCCCCCAAGCCCGGATCTTCGCCGAAGGACCGACGCGGCTGATGCGCATCGTCGCCTCTGGCAACAGCCGCGCCGCGCGGCGCAACGACGGCTCCGGGTTCGACACCGGCAACCACGCCGAGGGCTTTCTCGACGCGCGCCCCGAGATCGCCGCCGGAACGATGTTCCGCGCGGCCGTGAAGAACTCCGGACGACCCTGGTTCTCCCTTGACACCTCCGAGCGCAGCGCCTTCTTCTCCGGCGGCGTCGCGCCCCTCGGCGTTTCTGACTTTTCCCGGTTTTGGACGGCCGGAGTGTCCACCGCCGTCACCGGCCCGGGCGACGGCCTCCGAATGAGTCTTGGGGCCGCCTTCTGCATGCGCGCCCGCCCCGAGGGGCTCATCGACGCCGGCGCTCCCCTCCGCCTTCGAGCGCACGTTCTCAGCTTCCCCGGATCGGGAGATCTCCGATGGGCGCTCAACAAGCACAGCCGTCAGGGCGAGCCCGGTGAGAACACGGGGCCGTGGGTCGATCACCCGCTTGACACGACGCGCACCGAGCATGTGTTCCGCGCCGGCGCGGATGATTACAATCAGAGCTCCGCCACGCTCACGATTGACTCGACCGAGCTCGACATTCGTGAGGGCGACGCGCTGGTCATCGGCGAGCGCATCTCGATCGCCAGCGCCGTATCCGTCCGCGACGGACGCACCGAGATTCGGCTCGAGCACCCTTTCGGCGCTCCCCCGGCCGATGGCGAGCGCATCCGGATCGGCGGCTGGTTGCTCGCGCCCATCGACGCGGTCTTCCCCGCCCTCGAGCACACCGATCCCGCGATCTGGCGAGGGCTGATGCTCGAGAATCTCGGCCCGGGACCGGTGGTCCTCTACGCCCTGGACGCCTGGCGTCCCGACGCCTGGGGCGTCGTGAGCGCCGCCGTGGGGTGGGGCGGCAACGGCTACGGCCCGCAGATCGACCACGCCTTTAGCGCCGCGATGCGTCAGTGGATCGCCCTCACCGAAGCCGACGTGTGGTTCCAGGTTGTCGCGCCCCAGCAGAGCGCTCCCGAGGACGCATCACGGTTCGCCGACATCGTCGAGGAGGTCCTGCCCGCATGCGACATCGTCTACGCGGGGGACGCGGAACACAACAGCCAGTTCCTGAACTACCACCGCCACATGATCGAGGCCGCTCCATCCGAGGGACGGGTCGCGATCTCCCTTTTGAATCATCCGCAGACGGGAACGCTCATGGAACAGCTCGTCGACGGCCTCAGGAGCGACACCGGCCACTATTCCGGCCGCGGAGCCGC
>CAZXGT010000229.1:0-1614 GCA_964639935.1 uncultured Phycisphaeraceae bacterium | reverse complement strand
AGCCCGAGGGCCCCCTCGATGTCGACCTCGTCGTCTGCCTCGACGAGGCCCGGCGCGCCGCGAGCGCCCGGCCGCACAACGAGGTCGACGAGCTCATCCTCTACAGCCTCCACGGCGTGCTCCACTGCCTCGGCTACAACGACCACGACGAAGACGCCTACCGCCGCATGCACGCCCGCGAGGACGAGATCCTCACCGCCATCGGACTCGGCAACCTCTTCAGAGACAACGACGCATGACCGCCGCCTTCTGGATCGCCATCCTCGCGTTCGCGCTGAGCGGCTTCTTCGCCACGCTCCAGATGTCGCTGCGCACCGCCTCGCGCGCCAAGACCAAGCGCTTCGCCGCCGCCCGCGGGCTCGAGGCCCGCGTCGACGATCTTCTCGAGCGCCGCCAGGACTACACCGTCGCCGCCGCCGTCCTGCGCCTCTGCCTCTCGATCACCGGCGTCGTCGCCATGATCGTCTGGGCGCTCGCGCCCGCCGGCGCCGAGCCCGGCGACGTCCGATGGAGCGCCGTCCTCTCTGCCGCCGGCATCAGCGCCGCCCTCGTCTACCTCCTCGTGTCCGTCGTCCCGCTCAGCGTCGCCGAGCACCTCGGCGACCCCCTCATCGTCCGCGCCTCCCCGCTGCTCAAGGCCCTCCGCGCCGTCCTCATGCCTCTCGTCGCCCTCGCGCGGCTCGCCGACGAGATCGTCCGCCGACTCGCCGGCGCCCGGGAGCTCACCGACGAGGAGGAACTCGAAGAGGAGATCCGCTCCGTCGTCAGCGAACGCTCCGAGGACGGCTCCCTCGACGAGACCGGACGCGACATGATCGAAGCCGTCGTCGGCTTCCACTCGACCACCGTCGAGGAGATCATGACCCCGCGCACCGAGATCGAGGGCATCGAGATGACCGACGATCTCAACGCCGTCCGCGACTTCATCGCCACCGCCGGTCACTCCCGCATCCCCGTCTACCAGGGCAACCTCGACCAGATCGCCGGGCTCCTCTACGCCAAGGACCTCCTCCGCTTCCTCGGCGGGGACGCCAGCGGCTTCAAGCTCCGCGAGGTCCTCCGCGAGGCCCGCTTCGTCCCGGAGACCAAACGCCTCGACGAGCTCCTCACCGAGTTCCAGCGCGACAAGGTCCATCTGGCCATCGTCCTCGACGAGTACGGAGGCACCGCCGGACTCGTCACCATCGAGGACGTCCTCGAGGAGATCGTCGGCGAGATCTACGACGAGTACGAGCCCGAAACCGACACCCCCCCCGAGATCCGCATCATCCCCGAGGAACGCGCCGCCGTCGTCGACGCACGCGCCCACGTCGACGACGTCAACGACGAGCTCGAGACCCTCGGCGCCGAACTCCCCGAGCACGAGGACTACGAGACCGTCGGCGGCTACGTCGTCACCAGCTTCGGCCACATCCCCGTCGCCGGCGAGAGCTTCCGTCACAACGGCTTCATCGTCACCGTCCTCGACGCCGAGCCCACCCGCGTCGGCCAGGTCCGCATCGAGCTCACCGATGACGCCTCCGACGAGCCCGAACGCCCCACCCCCATCGAGCCCGCCGAAGAAGACCGCGAGCCCGGCCCCACGCTCGGACGCGAGCCCGGACGCGAGCCCGG
>CAZXGT010000228.1:0-1658 GCA_964639935.1 uncultured Phycisphaeraceae bacterium | reverse complement strand
CGCCATCCCCACCGGCGTCGAGATGCTCGTCCGCTGCGCGATTGAGTGCTGATCACCGCGCCCCGGCATCCTCTTCGAGCGGCGGGCGCGGGGCGGTGAAGTCGGTCGTGCGCTCGTCTTCCATCGGGAGATTGATCGCGAAGAGCCGATAGCCGCCCTCGCTGCGCTCATAGCCAAACGGAAGGCCCATCGAAAGATCGGTGATCAGCAGCAGTGCGTCGGATAGCTCCGGCGCCCACCCGTTCTCCTCGATCTGCGCCTCAATCTGAAGCATCAGGATCGTCGCGGCGCGCTCGCGCTGAAGCTGCGCCAGCGCCATATACCCGCGCCGGTATTCGTAGGCCATCGGCCGCACGACCTCGTTCTCCGGCTCGACAAACGGGTGATCGGCCATCGCCTGCAACCACGGCCGCTCGTCCATCGCCAGCGCCCGTTCGACGTGGCGATCGAAGTGCGCGTCCAGCGCGTCGCGCGACTCGTCGTGCCGCGGGTACGCCCTAGCCCGGATGTTCTGAAGCCGAGCGAGCCCGTTGGGAACCTTGAGACTGCCCGACAAAATCCCGTCGTCATGATCTTGGAGCCGCCACAGCGCAACGAAGCCGTTCGTGCCGTGGACCTGATCGAGATTGTCCTGCGAGTGGCGTCGCTCGCACTCAAAGACGCTCGCGAGCGACCCGGCGGAATCGAAGCGCATGGCGCGATCGAGTTCGCCGACGACCTCGCCGTCCAGCTCATGCTCAAGCAGCGTGAAACGCAGCTCGCGCATTGCGCTGCGGATGATCTCCTGCCCCGTGCGCCATTCAATGAACGATCCGCTCCGCAGCAGGTGATCCCCGAGCCCGATCGCCGCCTCGAGACGCTGCGCGTACTCCTCCCACCGCCCCTGCGCCGCCGCGTCGCGCATCGCGAGAACGAGCAGCGCCCCGAGCCGCTTCATCGGCGTCAGCTCCGGCAGGAGGATCGACGGCGCCATCCACGCCCCCGTGTCGCTCGGGTCGACCTCGCCCGAGAGCGCGTCGCCCCCCTGCACGTAGCGCTTGCCGAAGCGCGGCTTCTGCGCCGCCTCGATCAATCGATCGAACGTGTGCTCGTACCGCTCGAGCGCCGCCCGCGCCCTGTCGAATCGATCGTCGTCCCACGCTCCGGCGGAAACATCGAGACGCCGCAGATCCTCGTTCATCTCACGGTACTCATCAGTCCCCCACGCGCCGGGCCCATCGACCCCAAACTCCTCAATGATGATCTCGCGGTAGATGGGCCACGCGGGCTCGCCCGAGACACTGACCGAATCGAGATAGGCGTTCATTTCCTCCGCGGCCTTGCCGCCCGGTAGAGGCGTGATGAAGACAGGCCGCAGCGCGTACCACCCCGCGGCGATCAGCACCATCGCGCCGCCAAGCAAAACGATCGTGAGCCGCCCTCTCACTCGCCCTCCAGTCCCGCCCGCGGCGCCGTGAAGTCCTCGCCGCCGAGATTCTCCCACGGCGTCTGCGGCGCGTGCAAGGTGTACGCCCGCCCGTGCGCATCCTCCGGCGTCAGCTTATAGACGAACGGCTCGCCCGTCAGCGGATCCTCGTTGAGCGCCGCCAGCTCCGGCGCCGAGAGATCCGCCGGCCACTCGCCCGTCTCGGCGTGGATCGCCTCGAGGCGGAGCATGA
>CAZXGT010000227.1:0-1675 GCA_964639935.1 uncultured Phycisphaeraceae bacterium | reverse complement strand
CATGGGCGTGTCGGGCACGGCGTTGGGCACTCCGGGTCTGAACAGGCGAGCCACACAGTGTATCGGTCCTGAGGCGGGCGGACGGAGACGCGGGCCGCTTGGAAAGGTGTGATTTTCCGGTGGCATCTTGCGACGACGACCGTTAGGTTCGATCTCACGCCGGCATCCATCTCGAGGAGTCCGATCCATGAATGGCCTGATCGTCTTCGCCGCCTCCACAGTCATCTTCGCGCCCGCGGTGGCGCGAGCGGGGTTTGGGGACGCGCTGCGCCAGCTGCTGCCGGAATCATCAAGCCCGGCGGCGGATTTCGGCTACGCCACGGATACCGACGGCGGAATCGTTGCGGTTGGCGCGTTCACTGAGGAGGCCCCGTTCTTTGGCGCGGGCGCCGCGTACCTCTTCGACGCCGTAACCGGCCAGCAGCTCCACCGGCTCGTCCCGAACGACCCTCGACCCAGCGCTCTCTTCGGCTGCGATGTCGCCATCAACGGCGACCTGGTCCTCGTCGGAGCACGGCAGGACGACGACGCCGGCATCGACTCGGGTTCAGCGTATCTCTTCGACGAATCGACCGGCTCGCTGCTTCTCGAGATCACGGCGCCCGACGCCGCCCAGAACGACGCGTTCGGCTGGTCGGTCGATGTTCGAGAGAGCGGCGTCGCCACCCAGAGCGTGGCGCTGATCGGCGCGCCGGAGAAGGACGGTGCGACCGGCGCGGCCTATCTCATCGCGACGATCAACGGGCGACTGAATCACACGCTCGCCCCGACGCAGCTCGACGCAGGCGATCGCTTCGGCCGCGCCGTCGCGATCGGCGGGTCGCGCTGCGCCGTCGGGGCCACCGGCGATGATGAGCTCGGCGAGAACGCGGGCGTCGCGTACCTGTTCGATGTCTCAACAGGTGATCTTCTCCACCGCCTGACTGCCAGCGACGGCGACATTCTCGACCGCTTCGGTGACTCCGTGGCGATACAGGGCTCAACGGTGCTGGTCGGGGCTCCGCAGGCCGGTGAAGGGATCTCGGCGGACGTAAAGGGAGCCGCTTACGTCTTTGACGCCGACACGGGCCAAGAGCTGATGAAACTCGCGCCGGATGACGAAACGAAGCGCTTTGGCCAGTCCGTGGCGATCGGCGATGATGTCTTCGCGATCGGAGCGTCGGGCGACATGGACGCGGGAAACAATGCCGGCGCCGTCTACCTCTTCAGCCGTGAGAGCGGGGCGTTTTTGCTCAAGTACCAGACGCCGGGCCTCGCGGCCGCAGACGGACTGGGGGCCGCGCAGTCCATCGAAATCGACGGCGGTCTCGCGGTGATGGGGCTCCAGGGCGATAACTCTGGCTCCGCGTGGCTCGTTGATGTCGCGCTTTCCGCGGCTGATCTCAACGGCGACGGCGCCGTCGATGCGGCCGATCTCGCCGTGCTCATCGCCGCGTGGGGCACGTCCGCCGCCGACCTCACGGGCGACGGGATCACCGGCGCCGCCGACCTTGCCGCGCTCATCGCCGCCTGGGCGGGCTGAGGCCTCACTCCTCCGGGAACACCGGTTCCCCGCCAGTCGTCACTGGCGTCCCGCTCACCCAGATGCGCAGTGTCTGCTCGACGCTCGGGACCGCGGGTGTGGCGATCCATCCCCACAAGAGCGGGGCGCCGGCGCCGATCACGGTGGTGGGGG
>CAZXGT010000226.1:0-1676 GCA_964639935.1 uncultured Phycisphaeraceae bacterium | reverse complement strand
CCCATCGAGGAGCGCGTCGATCTCCCTGCCGGAGACGTCCAGCTCGACGTCGAGGTGACGAGCAATCGGGGTGATGCGCTGTGTCATCTGGGGCTCGCCCGCGAGATCGCCGGCGCCACGGGGCGGGAGCTGCTCCTGCCCATGGCCGCGACGGCGCCGGGGGACCGGGAGCGCACGAGCGGCGCGGTCGAGAAGGAAACCGCGGTCGAGGTGCTCGTGCCGACGGAGCTGTGCCCGCGGTTCACGGCGCGCGTCATCAAGGGCGTCAAGGTCGGGCCGAGCCCGGAGTGGCTCCGCGAGCGGCTCGAGGCCGTTGGCCTGCGGCCGATCAACAACGTGGTGGACGTGACGAACTTCGCGCTCTTTGAGATGGGCCAGCCCTCGCACGTCTTCGACCTGGACACGCTCGCCGAAAAACGGCTGGTCATCCGCAAGGCGAAGCCCGGCGAGCGGCTCACGACGCTCGACGACGACGAGCTCGAGCTGACCAACAGCGACGTCGTCGTGGCGGACGCGGAGCGGGCTCGCTCGCTCGCGGGCGTCATCGGGGGGAAGGACTCGGGCGTCACCGAGGCGACGACGAACGTGCTCCTCGAGGCGGCGACGTGGGACCCCGCGACCGTCCGCGAGACGGCGCGGCGCTACACCATCCGCACGGATTCCTCGCATCGCTTTGAGCGCGTGGTGGACGTCGGGCAGATCGACGAGTGCGCGGACCGCATCGCGGCGCTGATCCACGAGGTCGCGGGCGGGGAGCTGGTGGACGGGGCGATCGCGGTCGGCCCCGAGCTCCCGGCGGACCCCAAGGTGCAGCTGCGCGCGGAGCGGTGCCGGGCGCTGCTCGGGGTGGAGCTCGAGGCGAGCGCGATCGGCGAGACGCTCGCGGGGCTCGGCTTCGCGTGCGAGGTGAGCGGCGACACGGTGACGGCGGCAATCCCCCCCCACCGCCGGCACGACGTGACGCGCGAGGTCGATCTGATCGAGGAGGTCGCGCGGGGGATCGGGTTTGACGCGATCCCGGCGCACGAGGCGCTCCCGGCGCGGACCGCGGCGCCGCAGGCGAGCGAGGGAGCGCTCGCGGCGCTCGGGCACGCGCTGACGGGGATGGGGTTCTACGAGACGGTGACCTTCAGCTTCGTGACGCGGGACGAGGCGGCGCTGTTCCTGCCCAAGGGTCTGCGGACGCTGGCGGTCGACGAGGCCCGGCGCAAGGAGGCCCCGGCGCTGCGGCCCTCGGCGGTCCCGAGCCTGCTCTCGTGCCGGCGGGTGAACCAGCGAGCGGGCGTGGAAGCGCACGACGTGGGCGGCGCGGTTCGGCTCTTTGAGACGAGCGCGGTGTTCGCGGAGACCGACGGCGGGGAGACGGCCGAGCATCGGAACGTGACGCTGCTCGTCGACGCGCCGGACGGGCAGCGCGCCGTGCGCGAGCTTCGCGGCGCGATCGAGGCCCTGGTGCGCCGTCTGGGCGGGCCGGATCGCGAGGTGACGGTCGAGCCGGGCGAGCCGTACTGCGCGGCGTACGAAGCCGGAGCGTTCGCGCGAATCACGCTCGACGGGGACGCACTCGGGTGCTTCGGGTTGATCGATGCGAAGACGCAGAAGCGGTGGGAGCTCGAGACGGCCGTGGCGACGGCGGAGGTGAACCTCGACGCGCTCCTGAATCTGTACCCGCCGGC
>CAZXGT010000225.1:0-1680 GCA_964639935.1 uncultured Phycisphaeraceae bacterium | reverse complement strand
AGGATCGCGAGGTAAGCGACGACCAGCTCCGCGCGATCGTCGATCTGATGAAAATGGGGCCGACCAGCGCCAACTGTTCGCCGGCGCGCATCGTCTTCATCAAATCGGAGGCGGCCAAAGAGCGGCTGAAGCCGCACCTGACGGGCAACAACCGCGACAAGACGATGGCCGCGCCCGCCTGCGCCATCATCGCCTGGGACACGCAGTTTTACGAGTATCAGGCGAAGCTGTTCCCGCACGCCCCGGAATCGCGCGACTGGTTCACGGGCAGCGAGGAAGCCGCCTTCATGCACGGTTTCCGCAACGGAACGCTCCAAGGCGCTTATTTCATCATGGCGGCGCGCGCGCTGGGCCTCGACACCGGGCCGATGTCAGGCTTCGACAGTGACGGCGTGGACCGCGAGTTCTTCCCGGACGGCCGTTACAAGTCGAACTTCCTTTGTAATGTCGGCTATGGCGACGCCAGCGTCCTGTTCCCGCGCCTGCCACGCTTTGATTTCGATGAAATCGCCTCGATCATCTGACCGCGCCCGGAGGCGGGCATGACCCTGCTCGCCCTCGACACCAGCTTGGCCGCATGCTCCGCCGCGGTCTGGCGCGACGGCGTGGTTGCGCATCGCTTCTCGGACATGGAGCGTGGCCATGCCGAGGCGCTGTTCCCCATGATCCAGGAGGCGATGGCCGAGGCGGGCGCGCGCTTTGCTGACCTTCATGCGATCGCGGTCACGCGCGGCCCCGGCAGCTTCACCGGCGTGCGGGTGGGCGTGGCGGCGGCCCGTGGTCTTGCGCTGGCCACGGACAAGCCCATTATCGCGGCAACAAGCCTTGAGGTGATCGCCCACGCGGCCGGAAAACGCCTCAGCGCGAAACAACGCCACGCACCGCTGACGGTCGCGATGGATGCGCGGCGCGGCCAGATCTATTGCCAGCAGTTCGCCCGCGGGCGCGCAGTATCCGATGCGCAAGTGATGAGCCCGGAGGACTGCGCGGCGACCCTGCCGCATGAAGCCTCGATTGCGGTTGGCAGCGGGGCGCGCTCACTCGCCGAGGCAGCAGGCGCGGCGCATCATCTGGTCGCGCTGGAGCCGGACCTGCTACCCGACGCAGCGGATCTTGCCGCGATCTGCGCCGATAAAGCACCTGAGACCGCGCCGCTCACGCCGCTATACCTGCGCGCGCCTGACGCCAAGCCGCAGGATGGCTTCGCGGTCGCGCGGCTGGGCAGGTGAGGCGATCGCGGGCGGGTGAGCCGCCATCGAGTGTTGTGCCACTCTCCAGCCGGGATTGCGCCGCGCTTGCCGCGCTGCATGCCGGCGTCTTCCCGCAAGGCTGGTCCGAGGCGGATTTTCGCGGCTTTCTCCACGACCGCGCGGTTTACGGCTTTGCCATTCAAGGACGGGAGCCAGCGGGCTTTATCCTGTGCCGCTTGGTGGCCGGTGAGGCGGAGGTGCTGTCCTTCGGGGTCGCCTCACCCCATCGGCGACGTGGCGGCGGTCGCGCGCTCCTTGCCTTGGCGATGGCCGAGGCGGCGCGGCGCGCGGCGCATGTTCCTGGAAGTCGCGGAAGATAACGCGGCTGCCCGCGCGCTTTATGACAGCGCCGGTTTCTTTGGCGTGGGGCCGCGCGAGGCTTATTATCTCGGCCGCGCCGGCCGCTCGCTCGCGGGTTCGGCGGCGCTTG
>CAZXGT010000224.1:0-1702 GCA_964639935.1 uncultured Phycisphaeraceae bacterium | reverse complement strand
AGCGGCGGGCTGAAGGCGTCGACGAGCATCCCGTCCACGCGGAAGCGGATGAGCAACCGCTCCTCGAGCGGGTGGATGTGGATGTCGCTGGCGCGCCGCCGCATCGCCTCGAAGAGGATCATGTTCACCAGCCGGATGACGGGCGTCTGGCGGGCGAGCTGCAGCAGGTCGGTCGCCTTGCCGATGGTGCCCGCCGCCGTCTCGAAGGCCTGCTCGTCAAAGGGAAGGTCCTCAACGATCTCGGTGACGAGGTCCTGCCGCTGCTCGTAGCCGCGGTTGATCAGGTCGCCCACCTGCGCGCGAGGGCTCAGGACGAGCCGCACCGGAAGCCGGAGCAGACGCTCCATCTCCGTCAGAGCCGCGGGCTGGAGCGGCTGGCTCGTCGCGACAGTCACGCACGCGCCGTCCGAGGAGAGACCGACGACCTGCCTGCGCCGCGCCGCCGAGCTCGGCACGCGCTCGAAGAACACCTCCGCCGATTCCTCGCTCTTGGGATCCGCGACGAACTCAAGACCCGTGCGCTCCGCGAGCGTCTCGAGCGCCGCGTGCTCCTCCATGCCGAGCGTCGAGAGCAGGACGTCCCACGGCTCCTCGTCGGCGCCGGGCGTCTTCGCGAAGGCCGCCAGCTGCTCGGGACGCACCGGGAGCGGGCGGAAGAGCTCGGCCAGACGGATCCAGCGCGCGGCCTGCTCCTCGGCGCTGCGGCCGTTGGACGGCGCCGTCTCGGCGCTCGCTCGGTTCGGGCTTGCCGCGCGAGACATCACTCGCCTTCCATCTCCGCCGTCTCAAGCTCGACCGGCGCGTCCGTGACGACCTTCGGCAGGTTCGGCTTCAGCAGCGGGATCTCCGCGGGCTCGAGCGGCGGGACGAGCGGGGCCACGTTCGCCTTCTCGAGCGGCCCCTGCGAAAGAAGCCGCAGGTCGCGGAAGCTCTCGTCGCGGAGGATCCGCGGCGTGATGAAGACGTAGAGCGTCCGCAGGCTCGATCGCTCGCTCTGATCCTGAAAGAGCGCGCCCAGAACCGGGATGTCGCCCAGGATCGGCACCTTGTTCACCGACGAGTTCTCCGACTCGAACGTCAGTCCGCCGATGACGACCGTCGAGCCCGACGGGACCGTCACCACGCTCGAGATCACGTCCGAACGCGTCGGGGGCGGGAGGTCCGGGTTTGACTGCTCGAGGAAGCTCGAGAGCTCGACCTCGAACTCGAGGTTCAGGAAGCCGCCGGCGGAGATCTGGGGCGTGACGTTCAGCCGCGTGCCCGCCGAGATCGTCCCGCCAAGGCTCGTCTGCGTCGGTGTTCCGACGGTCTGCGTCGTCTGCGAGAAGGGCTCGTTGGTCGTCGAGTCGAGCGAGCCCGTCTCGTTGTCGTTGACGAGGATCGTCGGCGTCGAGAGCACCCGCCCGTCCCCTTCGGTCTCGAGCGCGTTGATGATGATCGGCACGTAGTCGTTGTCGATCACCGCGGCGGTGAGGCCCTGAAGCGGCGTGATCGTCGTGTCCCGCGGATCGTTGATGAGCCCGAAGTTGGTGAAGATCGGCACGTCGGAGGTCGGATCGGTGATCGCGGTGTCGATCGAGAGACGGAAGCTCTCGGAGGCGTTGACCGTAACGATCCGCGCCTCGAGATACACCTGGGGGCGCCGGCGATCGATCCGCTTGATGATCGACTCGATCTCCTCCTGCTGGCGCACCGGCGCGCG
>CAZXGT010000223.1:0-1702 GCA_964639935.1 uncultured Phycisphaeraceae bacterium | reverse complement strand
TGACCGCTCGAAAGCGCCCCAAGGCAAAGGAGACGAAACCCTCGGCCGACGCGACGTCCCTCGACACGCCACTCGCGGTGCCCGCGAAGGCTGGAGCGGAAGCGGACGGTTTCCCCATCGTCGGCATCGGCGCCTCGGCCGGGGGCCTCGCTGCCTTCGAGGCCTTCTTTTCCGGCATGCCCAGAGACGCTGATCCCGGCATGGCGTTCGTGCTGGTGCAGCACCTGGCCCCGGACCACAAGAGCATCCTCACCGAGCTCATCCGGCGCTACACGCGCATGAAGGTCACCGAGGTCGAGGACGGCATGGAGGTGCAACCCAACTGCGCCTACATCATCCCGCCGGGCCGCGACATGGCCTTTCTGAACGGCACCCTCCAACTGCTGGAGCCTTCGGCCCCGCGCGGCCAGCGCCTGCCGATCGACTTTTTCTTCCGCTCGCTGGCCCAGGACCAACGCGAGCGGGCCATCGGCGTCGTGCTCTCGGGCACGGGCAGCGACGGCACGCTGGGCGTGCGCGCCATCAAGGGCGAGGGCGGCATGGTCATGGCGCAGGACCCCGCGACCACCGAGTTCGACGGCATGCCGCGCAACGCCATCGCCACGGGCCTGGTGGACTACGAGCTGCCCCCAGCCGAGATGGCGGCCCAGCTCATCGCCTATTCGACCCGCGCCTTCGGCTATTCCCCCAATGCCACCGCGCCGGGCCACCGCGCCGAGAACGCGCTGAAGAAGATCTTCGTCCTCCTGCGCAGCCAGGTGGGTCACGACTTCTCCCAGTACAAGTCCTCCACCATCCAGCGCCGCATCGAGCGGCGCATGGCCGTCAACCTGATCGATACCCTGGACGGCTACGTCAAGTTTCTCCAGAGCACGCCG
This sequence comes from uncultured Phycisphaeraceae bacterium, assembly GCA_964639935.1. GTDB lineage: Bacteria > Planctomycetota > Phycisphaerae > Phycisphaerales > UBA1924 > CALNYS01. The sequence continues at coordinate 824 of CAZXGT010000223.1, read as the reverse complement.
GCCGAAGCGGAGGCCCTCTTTCGCGACATGCTGATCGGCGTGACCAGCTTCTTCCGCGACCCCGAGGCATTCGCGGCCCTCGAGGCGCTGGTCATCCCCAAGCTCTTCGGCGACCGGTCCGCGGACGCGCAGCTCCGCGTCTGGGTGCCGGGCTGCTCCACCGGCGAGGAGGCCTACTCCCTGGCCATCCTTCTGCAGGAGCACCTGGAGCAGCGCAAGCAGAGCTTCAAGCTGCAGGTCTTCGCCACCGACATCGACGCTCAGGCCATCGCCGAGGCCCGCGCCGGCCTCTATCCGGCCAGCATCCGCGCCGACCTCACACCTGAGCGGCTGGCGCGGTTCTTCTCGCCCGAGCCCGGCGATGCGGACGGGAACCCGCCCGCATACCGCATCCACAAGAACCTCCGCGACCTGCTGGTCTTCTCCGAGCAGAACGTCATCAAGGACCCGCCCTTCTCCAAGCTCGACTTGATCAGCTGCCGCAACCTGCTCATTTACATGGGGAGCGAGCTGCAGAAGAAGCTCATCCCCCTGTTCCACTACGCGCTCAACCCGGGCGGATTTCTCTTCCTGGGCACCTCCGAGACCGTGGGCGAGCACGCGGACCTCTTCGCCGCGCACGACCGCAAGGCGAAGATCTACCAGCGCAAGGAAGATTTCCACGGCATGCAGCGCGCAGCCCTGGGACGGTTCCTGCCGCCCATGACGGCGCAAAGAGACGCAATGGCACGGCCCGTCGCCCAGACGGCGACGCCGGCGAAGCTGCCGTTGCGCGAGCTGACCGAGACCGCGCTCTTGCAAGAGGTCGTCGCGGCCGGCGCGCT
>CAZXGT010000222.1:0-1704 GCA_964639935.1 uncultured Phycisphaeraceae bacterium | reverse complement strand
ACCCCAACGGCAACACCACGCGCTACGAGTACGACGGGCTTGGCCGCCTCGCTCGCCTGATAGATCCCACCGGAGAGAGCGAGCGCTACCGGTATAATCATCTGGGAAACCTCACCGAGCTTCACGATAAGGGGCAACAGCTGTGGCGCTTCGAGTTTGACGAGAGCGGGCGGCTGCGGGCCGCCTACAACCCGCTTCGCGAGGCCACGCGCTACTTGCCCGACGCCGCCGGCAACGTCACCCGGGTCACAGACCCTGAGGGGCGGGCCACCTTCTACGAGTACGACCGGCTTGGCCGTCTTGAGTCGGTACGCAACGCTCTCGGAGAGGCCTACCGCTACGAGTACGACGACGAGGGAAACCTCACTTCAATGCGCGACCCGCAGGGAGCGGTGCACCGCTACGCGTATGATCCGCGGGGGCTCTTGTCGGCTGAGACAGACCGACTCGGTGCCTCGGCGAGCTACGAGTACGACAACCTGGGAAACCTCATCCGTAGCTCTTCGTTCGCAGGCGATGTGACAAGCCTTGAGTACGACCGCAGGTCACGCCTTACCGCGAAGCACCTTCCTGACGGGGCGAGCGAGCGCTACGAGTACGACCCGGTCGGGCGCCTGGCGAGCGCGGAGAACGCGAACGCCCGGCTGCGCTTCGCCTACGATCCGGCGGGAAGACTCACCGCCGCGGAGAACCTTACCCTGGGCGAAGCGTTCCGCTACCGCTACGACGCAGCGGGAAACCGCGTGAGCGCCACGCGAACGGTAAGCGGGCGCACCACGAGCTACACCTACACCGCGCGAAACGAGATCGCAGAGATCCGTGACGCAGACGGAAATACCACCCGCATGAGCTACGACCCGGTAGGCCGCGAGGTACGCCGCTCACTGCCAAATGACATCACGATCAACCGGAACTACGACCCGGCGGGCAGGCTCCTCACGATCGCCCCCTCGCGCTTTGGAGCAGACGAACCCTACGCCGCGCGCGGCTACGTGTACAACGCCGCAGGCGAGATCACCGCGCGGGTGGACGAACACGGGGCGGTGCGCCTCTACGACTACGACGCGGCAGGACGTCTCAGTGAGGTACAGTACCCCTTCGCCGAAGACAAGAAAGAGCTCGATCTCCTCGAGCAGATCCGGCTCGGGTTGATCGCTCCGGCAGCCGAAGGTGAACAGGACGACCTCATCCCGGCGCACCTTGCAGAGCTCCTTGCGGCAGACCCCGCGATGCTCGCTGGTACCTACCCCGTCTCAGGCGAGGGTACGCCCTTCGCAACACCTGCGGACCTTCGCGGGCAGGCCGGAGCGCTTGCCTCACGGCTTCGCGAAATCGCGCCGGGCACCACGCTTCAGACACAGAGCTACATGTGGAGCGAGCGGTTTACCTACGACGCGAAGGGTAACCGCACCGCGGTAGAAAACGGCTGGGGCATCACCCGCTACGCCTACAACGCGGCAGACCGCATCACGCAGGCAGGCAACCGAGGCTACGAGCACGACGGCGACGGCAACCTCACCCGGGAAGTCCTTGGCTCACGGGAGCTGCGCTACCGCTACGACGGTGAGGACCGGATGATAGAGGCGGCAGGCTCACTGTTGGGCTGGACCGACCAGGGTCCGCAGCCGCAGGCGATGAGCTACACCTATGACGCGCTTGGCCGCAGATTGAGCCGCGAGCAGGACTTCCGCCAGGGCTTTCGAA
>CAZXGT010000221.1:0-1705 GCA_964639935.1 uncultured Phycisphaeraceae bacterium | reverse complement strand
GCCGCCGACGCCCGTCGCCTCCGCCGCCGCGTCGCCCGGCTCGCCGACGGCGATCTCGCGCCGGGCGACGTGAAGATCCGCAGCGCCGGCGAGCTCGCCGAGGCCGCCCGCGACGTCGATCGCATCGGCGAGGCGCTCCGCGACCTCGTCGCCAGCGTCGAGGCCTCGAGCAGCCGCGTCGCCGACGTCGCCCGGAACATCTCGACCTCGAGCGAAGATATGGCCTCGTCGGTGCGCGACTCCCAAACGCGCCTCTCCGAGGTCGCCTCCTCCGTCGAGCAGCTCACCGCTTCCATCAGCGAGGTCTCGCGCAACGCCCAGGACGTCAAGAGCCAGGCCTCAGACGGCGGCGAGCGCGCCCGCTCGGGCGGACAGACCGTCACCCAGACCGTCACCGAAATGAAGTCCATCAGCTCACAGGTCGAGACCTCCGCCGGCGCCGTCGACGCCCTCGGCTCGAAGGCCGAGGAGATCGGCGCCATCCTCGACGTCATCAACGACATCGCCGACCAGACCAACCTCCTCGCCCTCAACGCCGCCATCGAGGCCGCCCGCGCCGGCGAGCACGGGCGCGGCTTCGCCGTCGTCGCCGACGAGGTCCGCAAGCTCGCCGAGCGCACCACAAAGGCCACCGAGGAGGTCGCCGAGTCCATCCAGGCCATCCAGGACGGCACGCAGGACTCCGTCAAGTCCATGGCCGCCAGCCGCGAGCTCGTCGCAAGCGGCGTCGATCGCGCCAACGAAGCCGGCGTCGCCCTCGAGGAGATCGTCGCCAGCTCCGAAAGCATCGCCAGGTCCATCGCTTCCATCGCCGCTGCCGCCGAGGAGCAATCCGCCGCGAGCCAGCAGATCTCCGGCGCCGTCGCGCAGGTCAGCACCGCGACCGACCGCGCCTCCGAGGGCGCCGCACAGTCCGCCTCCGCCGCGACCCAGCTCGCCGCCAGCGCCGACGAGCTCCGATCGCTCATCAGCCGCTTCCGCGCCTGACCCCCAACCTCGGGCGACGCACGGACCCCGCCCGGGGACCTCGAGCCGGCGGCCCTCCCCACCGGGTCGCCGGCTTTCTCGCGCGCGCTCAGTCCGCGCGCGAAACCCCTGATCCCGCCGGCAGCCGAACCATGAACACGGGCCGCGAGCCCTCCGCCCGCGCCTCGATCTCTCCCCCGAGCTCGGCCGCGATCCGCCGCGCCAGCGCCGGCGACGCGATCGCTCCCGCGACGCCGTCCTCAAGCTCCGCCTCAAGCTCCAGCCGCGCCGTCTCAACCTCCGAAATCACCCGAAGCGTGGCGTCGAACTCGGCGCCCCCGAGATGCGCGTCAAGCCACGCGAGCAGCGCCAGCAGCAGCACGCTCAGCCGCGACGGCGCCGCCGCGACCGCCACCCGCTCCTCCATTGCGAGCTTGCACCGCCCGCCACCCGCGAGCATCGCGTTCCCGTAGGACTGAAACCGCCTCCACCACGCGCCGATCTCCGTCAACGCCGGCTCTTCCGGCGAGGGCTCCCAGCGCGCCACCGCGATCCCCTCGCGGATCTCCTCCACCATGCTCACGAGCATCCGCGTCTGACGCGCGTACCGCGACGCCTCCTGCGAACCCGAAGCGCCCACCGACCGCTCCAGCTCCCGGCTCGGGTACACAAAGTTTCCAAGGTCGTGCCGGACGACCTGCAGCACCCGGCACGCCAGGCGCACCCGCCGCTCCACCTC
>CAZXGT010000220.1:0-1766 GCA_964639935.1 uncultured Phycisphaeraceae bacterium | reverse complement strand
ATTGTTTAATATTATGGAAAATAAAATAGATGATTTCACAGTAAAAAAATGTAGTCATACAGGACTTGTAATTGCTTACTTGAATAAGTTAGGTTTTAAAGATATTTTTTATAATGATGTAAAATCTACTCATAAAGATAATCATCATCATTATGAAAGGGCTATGATACTTATATCGAGTAGGTTAGACGGTGGAATACCCTTATATGAGATAAAAGACTGGTTTTATTCAAGTTCTGTATCAAGCTATTTCTCTGATTTGGAATATGATTTATGTGATAACAATTTAGGGTTTACATTAGAATACTTATCTAAGAATGGTAGTAGAATATATCATGAGCTATGTGTAAGAATGGTAAATAACTTAGATATTCCAAAAAGTAATCTTTGTCTTGATGGTAGTAATGTCTCTTTTGTAGGAGACTTCGAGGGATCTGACTTGGTAACATACGGCTATAACAGAGATAAAAGGAAAGACTTAAAACAAGTAAATTTTGGTATTGGAGTAATGAATAGGATACCAGTATTTGCTGAAATACTTAGTGGTAATTCTAATGATCATAAACTAATCAACCCATTTTTGGATATTATTCGAGATATGGATTATAAATCCTTAATTGATAATGTGGTAGTTGATAAGCTCTTTAGTGATGAAAAAACATTGGATCAATTAGATAATGAGGGATTGAATTTCATAGTAGGAGTTAATAACAACTATTCTAAACTCACTCAAGAAAAGGTAGTTCATATTTTAGAAGAAAAGCCATTATTAAATATACCTTATAAAACAGGATATAAAGGCATTAATTTAGATGAAAAATTATATGGGAAATATTTTCAATTCTTGATATTTAGTGAAACCTTGTATGAATCTAAGAGAGAAACACTCATAAAACATAGTAATAAAATAATAACAGAGTTTGACAATCTTATTGAGAAAGCGGGAAAATATTGTTACAAGAAAAAGGAAAAGATTATTGAGCGAGCAGAAAAGTATTTGAATAAATATAAAGATGTTAGACTTTTCTTTAGTTATACTGTCAAAGATAATCAAGATAAATTAAGCTTTAATTATAATTTTGATGAAGAAAGCTTTAATAAATCTCTTTCCTTTGTTGGTTACTACATAATAGCAACAAATAATTCTAATCTTAATCTTACTGATGTTTTAACAGAATATAAATCCCGTGATACTGTAGAGAAAGTAATTCAGTTAAGCAAACATCATTATAAGATGTCTCCTTTCTATCTAAAAAAAGATGATAGAATTCAGGGTATGCTTTGGATAATACTTTTAGGTGCTTTAATAATCTCTTGCATAGAGTTTAAAGTTAATCAAGATAAAGAGTTACTAAAAGAGATTTGTGTAAAAGGAAAAGTGTCAGAACCTATTTTTAGAGCTTTTAAACAGTATAATGTCATAAGATGGCTTCATATTTCTCGTAGTCTCAGAAATTTGCAAATCATTCATTATGATGGAGAATGGCGTTATATGAGTAATATTGGGAAGTTTACAAGTATGGTTTTAGATATCTTTAAACTAAGTGCTGCAGATATTTACAACCATCTATGGAAAAACTTTTTATAACAGTATACCGGGATAATTGTGTAAACTGGTTTAAATATATATAGTTTAATGTGTTTTAGTAGGGATTTTGATAACTATTTCTATTTTATTTGATAAAATTAGCCGATATTACTTTAAATTTAACAGAAATGAGAAGGTTAAAATTTAAAATTATATAAAACTTATCGAACATAAGTTA
>CAZXGT010000219.1:0-1771 GCA_964639935.1 uncultured Phycisphaeraceae bacterium | reverse complement strand
CCGTCGAGCACGCCTACCGCATCATCGAGACCGGCCCGGGCGGCTACTTCCCCGTCGGCGTCGAGCAGGTCTGGCACGGCGGCGTCCACCTGCCCACCCCCGGCGGCGCCGATCAACTCATCCACGCGCCGCTGCCCGGACGCGTCGTCGCCGCGCGCCTCGACGCAGACAGCGGGCGCCGCAACAACTTTTACGGCTCGCACCGCTTTGTCCTCCTCGCACACGACCCGGCGGCCCTCTTTGGCCCGCAGGTCCCGGACGTGGAGGAACCCTTCGGCGGCGAACCGCTCTTCTCGCTGCTGATGCATCTCGGTCCCCCGGCGGTGGACCCGGATGGGGAGATTGAGGCCGATCACGACCTCACGTGGCTCCGCGGCGCGCCGTCAGCCTACCGCGCGACTGCGCCGCTTTTCGCCTCCCTCACCCCCGCCCCCACGTCGGCCGAGCCACGTGGGAGTGTCGGCACCGTCTTCGGCATTGGCGACGCGGCACAGCTGGAGCCGATCCCGGTGCTCCGCGAGGTCTCCTTGCCAGCGGATGACGCCACCTGGTACGCCGTCCGCTGCCCAGATGGGGAGATCGGCTACCTGCATGAGATCACCGTCACCGAGCACGGCGATGGCACCGTCACGCCGGATTCGCTCGACAAGAACGTCCGCCCGATCCCGTCCACCACGGATGCCGTCTGGGGCGACCGGGTCGATGCAGGCGAGACGCTAACCGTCCGGGACGCCGAGGCGCCAGGCGGCTGGATCGCGGTCACGGTGGATGGTCACGACGCGTTCGTTTTGGCCGATGCGCCGATGGAGCCGACTCGCTTCGGTCTCCACGACGGCGTGCGGGACGCGCTTGCCTCCGATGAGGTGGTGGTGTTTCGCTCAGACACAGCGCCGACCGTCGCCGCGGGCGAGCCGGTCGCGCCTGCCGGACTCTACGGCAGCCCGCACGCAGAGGCAGACCTTCTGCACTGGGAGCTCTTCTCAGTCGGCGACCGGAGCCTCTACGCCCAGCTCCGGGCCGCCCTCCGCGAGCAGCACCTGGCCGAGATGCCGGAGGGGGAGACCGCACCGGTCTTGGTCGAGTTCGCCGACGCCGTCGACCCCAACGACGACGGCAAGCTGACCGACACGGAGGCGATCACGGACATCCTCGCCGAACCGGCCGTCTGCACGCCCCACGCGCAGCCGGACACCGCCACGTCGGTGATCCCGAACCTGTTGGCCGATGGAACGCTGGAGCGCGAGGAGGTGAGCCGCTTCTACGCGGGCCATCCGGGCGCGGAGCGGCTGCGCGCCTTCGCCTGCGAGTTTGTGGGCGAGTGGCGCACGGTGCCGGAGATCTACGACTGGGTCAGCGCCGAGAGCCTGTTCGGCAGCGCCTCGGAGATGATGTGGTGGAGCGATGTGGCGGAGGCGCTCACCGCGGAGGGAAGCGCAGGCGACGGCATCCGGCTCCCGAAAGACGGGCGGGCGTGGTACTACCACCCCGTGCGGCTGTTGTCGCTCGTCGCCGAGCCGACGGAGGTGCCGGAGGCAGGGCTCGTCCGGGAGGTCACCGGGCCGGAACGTATCGTGCCGGGACATCCGGCCACGTACGAGGCGCGGCTGGAGCACCACGCGTTCTCGTCGGCAGCGGACCGAGCCGCCATCAACTGGGTGGTGAAGATCGACGGTGAAGACGGGCGCGAGATCGTGCGGCGCACGGGGCAGGGCGCGACGTGGACGTACCGCCCGTTGCTCGGGGTGTTGAACGAGACGGTGCGCGTGATGGC
>CAZXGT010000218.1:0-1776 GCA_964639935.1 uncultured Phycisphaeraceae bacterium | reverse complement strand
TCGTGACCCAGACGCTCGATCGCGCGGGGCTCGTCGCCGTGCAGACGCCGCAGGTGTTCGAGGCCGGCCTGCTCCGCCGCGCCTACGCGCAGGGGGACCTCTCGAGCACCGACGACGCGGCCCTCGTCGAGCGCCTGGGCGAGCCGGTGACGGTGGTCGACGGCGACGAGCACAACATCAAGCTGACGCGCCCGAAGGACCTGACAATCATCCGCGCGATCCTCGGCTTCAAGCCACCGAGGGAGCGGGAGACGCATAAGAAGTTCTAGCGATCAATCCTCCGGCGCCTCCCGCGCCACCACCTCGTGGAACAGCTCGCGGATCCGGCGCGTGATCTCGCCCTCCTTGCCGTCGCCGATCGTCTTTCCGTCGATCGCGCTGACGCCGATGACCTCGGCGGCCGTGCCGGTCAGAAACACCTCGTCGGCGCGGTACACATCACTCGCGGAGAGCGTCGCCTCGCGGCACGGAACGCCGAGCGTCCTGCACAGCTCTATCACAAAGCCGCGGGTGACGCCCTTGAGGATCCCGGCGCTCGCCGGCGGTGTGAGCACCTCGCCCTTGCGCACCATGAAGATGTTGTCGCCCGTGCACTCGGCGACCTCCTCGCGCTCGTTGAGCATGATCGCCTCGAGCAGGCCCGCGTCGAGCGCCTCGAGCTTCGCGAGGATGTTGTTCAGGTAGTTGCAGCTCTTGATCGCCGGGTCCAGGCAGCGCGGCGGGATGCGCGGGCGCTTCGCGATCACCACCGCCATGCCGTCGCGATAGAACTCCGGCGGGTACATCGTGATCGAATCGGCGATGCAAAAGACGCCCGGCGTTGGGCAGAGCTTCGGGTTCAGCCCGAGCGTGCCGACGCCGCGGGTGACGACGAGCCGCACATACCCGTCGCGCAGCTCGTTGGCCGCGACCGTCTCCCGGATGATGCGCTCGAAGTCATCAAGCGAGTGGGGGAGCTCGAGGCGGATCCCCTCGGCGCCGCTCGCGAGGCGCTCGAGGTGCGTGCGCATCTTGAAGATCCGCCCGTTGTAGACGCGGAGCCCTTCGAAGACGCCGTCGCCGTAGAGCAGGCAATGGTCGTAGACGCTGACCTTCGCCTCGCTCTTGGGGACGAGCTCGCCGTCGAGCCAGATGATCGGGCGGTCGGGGCGCGTCGGCTTGGCCCCGGCGGACGCGAAGGGTGCGGCGTCGCTCATGGCGATCTCCAGACGCCGGGCATGGTACCGCCGCCCGCGGGGCGTCTACCGTACCGATCCATGAGCGAAGCGAACGAAGACGTCATCGGCATCGATCTCGGCACGACGAACTCGCTGGTCGCCGTCGCCACGGAGAACGGCCCCCGCGTCCTGGGCGACCCGCCGATCGTGCCGTCGATCGTGCGGTACTCGGAGGCGGGCGAGATCGAGGCGGTCGGCGTCGAGGCGAAGGCGGCCGCGGCGAGGTTCCCGGAGCGCACCGTCTCGAGCGTCAAACGCCTGATGGGCCGCTCCCTCGCCGACGCCGCGCCCGATGCGCCCTACCTCCCCTTTGAGCTCATCGAGGGCGAGCACGCGACGGCGCGCATCCGGATCGGCGACAGCGTCGTCTCGCCGCAGGAAGTCTCGGCTGAGATCCTCCGCTCGCTCAAGGCCCGCGCCGAGGCCGAACTCGGGCGTCCGGTTCGCAAGGCCGTCGTCACCGTCCCGGCCTACTTCGATGACGCCCAGCGCCAGGCGACGCGCGACGCCGGGCGCCTCGCCGGGCTCGATGTCCTCCGCGTCGTCAACGAGCCCACCG
>CAZXGT010000217.1:0-1827 GCA_964639935.1 uncultured Phycisphaeraceae bacterium | reverse complement strand
GCGCGGGTGGATGGCGGGGCTCGGGATCATCGTGCTCGGCGCCGCGGTGTGGGGCGTCGGAGAGTGGTATCGCTCGCCTCTCGAGAGGGTGCGCGCCGGGGCGGACGCGTTCTACCGGGCGGTCGAGGCGGGGGGCGCGGCGGGGGCGGAGGCGTGGCTGGGATCCGAGGTGGGCGTCGCCGCGGCGGGGCGGACGATCGCGAGGGACGGGCGCGGGTTCATCCTGGCGGGAGTGGAGCGGCTCGAGGGCGCGGACCTGACAACGCTCGATATCAACGCGAAGCAGGCGGAGGTCTTCACGCCGGGCACGGCGCGGACGCAGTCGCAGCTCCGGGCGGTCTTCGGCGGGGGCGGGCCGAACCTGGTGTGGACGGCGCTGGACTGGCGCGACGAGGGCGGAGCGTGGCGGATCCGGGGGGTGGACGTGCTGCTCATCAACGGGAAGCCGCCGGGGCAGTTCCTGACCGGCGCGGTGCGGTAGCTACATCTCATCGAGCGGGACGAGGCCGAGGGTGGTCATGCCGGACTCGAGGACTCGGCCCGCGAGCTGGGCGAGGCGCAGGCGGGAGCGGCGTGTGGCCTCGTCTGGCGCCTTGAGGACGGGGCAGTTCTGGAAGAAGGCGGAGAAGGCGCGGGCGAGGTCCTGGAGATAGGCGCACAGGCGGTGCGGCTGGAGGGCGCCCGCCGACGCTTCAAGGACGCCCGGGAAGCGGAGGATCTCGAGGGCGAGCGTCTTCTCCTCGGGCTCGCGGATAAGGAGGTCTGAGCTCGGATCGGCTTCGACGCCCTCGGCGCTCGCTTTGCGCCCGATGCTCTTGATGCGGACAAGGGCGTACTGGAGGTAGGGGCCGGTGTCGCCCTCGAAGGCGAGCATGCGGTCGAAGTCGAAGACGTAGTCCTTGGCGCGCTCGGTGGCGAGATCGGCGTACTTGATGGCGGTGACGCCGACGGCCGAGGCGATCGCTTCCCGCTTGTCCTCGGGCAGATTGGGGTTCTTCTCGGCGACGGCCCTGGCGGCGCGCTCTTCGGCTTCGTCGAGCAGCGCGCTGAGCTTGACGTTCTCGCCCGAGCGGGTCTTGAAGGGCTTGTTGTCGGGTCCGAGGATCGTGCCGAAGGCGGCGTGCTCGAGCTCGGCCACGCCGGAGCCCGGGCGCTTGGTGTACCCGGCCTTGGCGGCGGCGGCGAAGACCTGCTTGAAGTGCAGGGACTGGCGGGCGTCGACGCAGTAGACGACGCGGTTGGCGCCGAGGGTCTGCACGCGCCGGCGGATGGCGGCGAGGTCGGTGGTGGCGTAGAGGTAGCCGCCGTCGGACTTGCGGATGAGGCAGGGCTCCTTGATGCCGACATCGGCGAGGTCGACGACGAGGGCGCCCTCGGAGAGCGTCGCGACGCCGCGGTCTTCGAGGTCCTTCGCGATCTCCGCGAGCTCGTCGCGGTAGGAGGACTCGCCGGCGGTGTGCTCGCTGGTGACGTTCGCGCGGAGGCGGGCGCACGCGGCGAGGCACTCGCGCATCGTGATGTCCTTGAGCTTCTCCCAGACGCGAATCGTCTCGGGGTCGCCCGACTGCATCTTGACGAGCGTCCGCTTGGCCTCGGCGAGGGCGTCCTCGGCGGAGGCGACCTGCTCCTCGAGCTCGGCCTCGGCCTTGGGGCCGAGATCGAAGCGGCGGACGGCCTCGAGGCCGCGGCGATCGGGCTTGCACTCGCGCTGGGCGGCTCGGTAGAGGCGGTCGAGATCGTCGAGGGTCTCGGCGGACTCGCCGCGCCCGACGGCGCGGACGACCATCGCGATGGGCAGGCCCCAGTCGCCGAGATGGTTCTGGCGGA
>CAZXGT010000216.1:0-1839 GCA_964639935.1 uncultured Phycisphaeraceae bacterium | reverse complement strand
GCCGTCGCGACCCGCTCGCGAACACGAGCGCTTGTCTCCGGGGTCTGCGGCCGCGTCAGGTCAACCGCACTAACAGCCGGCATTTCGATCTGCAGGTCGATCCGATCGCGCAGAGGTCCCGATATTCGCCCCAGGTAGTCGCCCATGCAGTTGCGTCCACGCCGGCAACTCATACCCGCTTCGAAGGCCTGTCCACACCGGCATGGGTTCATTGCGGCCACAAGTTGAATGCTGGACGGGTAAGAGATGCGATGGTTGGCGCGGGCGATCGAGATCTCGCCTGTTTCGAGCGGCTGCCGCAACGAGTCGAGCACGCGAGGCGCAAACTCCGGGAGTTCATCGAGAAACAGCACGCCGCGATGCGCAAGCGCAACCTCGCCAGGCTGCGGCCGCGAGCCGCCGCCGACAAGCGCCGCCATTGTCGCGGAGTGATGCGGCGCGCGAAACGGCCGTGCCCGGCTCATCCCCGATTGCGCCAGCATTCCTGCCATGCTCTGGATCATCGCGACTTCGAGCATTTCTTCGCTCGACATCGGGGGCAGGATTGTCGGCAGGCGCTCAGCGAGCATGGACTTGCCAGCACCCGGCGGACCGATCATCAGCATGTTGTGCCCTCCGGCCGCCGCGATCTCGAGCGCGCGTTTCGCGGTTTCCTGCCCGTAGACATCCGCGAGATCGCATGTCTCTTCACCGGACGCAGCGGCTCTTGCGGGCGTCGGCCGTGAAAGCATCTGCTCACCCTTCAGGTGATTGACCAGCGAGAGGATGTCGGGCGGCGCCAGCACATCAACGGTCTCGCCCGCCCATACAGCTTCACCGCCCGATGAGGCTGGACATATCAGCCCCTTGCCCAGCGCATTCGCGCCGATCGCCGCGGGAAGCGCCCCGACAATGGGCGACAAACTGCCATCGAGAGCCAGTTCCCCGGCCACGCAGTAGTCTTCCAGCAGATCACCCGGCGCCGCGCCGCTGGCGACCATGACGCCGAGGGCAATCGCGAGATCGTAGTGGCTGCCTTCCTTCGGCAGGTCGGCCGGGGACAGATTGACCGTGATACGCTTGGGCGGAAGGGCCAATCCTATGGCGCCGAGCGCAGCGCGCACGCGCTCGCGGCTTTCCACGACCGCCTTGTCCGCAAGACCGACGATCGTGAAAGATGGCAGCCCGGCGGACAAGCTGACCTGGACGTCGACCTGCCGGGCTTCGATGCCGTGCAGCGATACAGTGGAGATACGCGCGAACATGTGCCCTCCCACAACCAACTTGCCAGGAGGTTACGCATTTCGTGATAAAACTTCAAGAACAACATGCGAACAAATCAGGATCAGGCCGTCCCGGCGTGCTGTTCCGCACGCTTGCATTCGATCCAGTCCCACACGCGCCCGGCAACATCCGCGCCTCCGAAACGCTGCAGTTCGCGAAGGCCCGTCGGTGAAGTCACGTTGATCTCGGTGAGGTAACGGCCAATAACGTCGATGCCGGTCAGCACCAGCCCGCGCCGTTTCAGTTCCGGGCCGATCGCCGCGCAGATCTCGAGGTCGCGCTGCGTCATCTCCGCCGGTTCGGCGCGCCCACCGATATGCATGTTGGAGCGGGTCTCGTCGTCCGCCGGCACGCGGTTGATCGCACCGGCCGGCTCCCCGTCCACCAGCAGGATGCGCTTGTCGCCCGCGCGCACGTCCGGCAGGTATTTCTGCACCACGAACGGCTCGCGGAAAACGCCCTGGAACAGTTCGACCAGCGCGCCGAGGTTGGTGTCGCCCGCCGCCAGCCGGAATACCGCCGCGCCGCCGTTGCCGTAAAGCGGCTTCAGGATGATATCGTCATGCTCAGCGCGGA
>CAZXGT010000215.1:0-1844 GCA_964639935.1 uncultured Phycisphaeraceae bacterium | reverse complement strand
CATGCCGCCGATCCTGAAGACCATCCTTCTTCTGACCTGCAGCAACGTCTTTATGACCTTCGCGTGGTACGCGCATCTGAAGGATCACGCGCATCGGCCGTGGATCGTCGCGGCGCTCGTGAGCTGGGGGATCGCGCTCTTTGAGTATCTGCTGCACGTGCCGGCCAACCGGGTGGGGCACACGGTGATGAGCGTCAGCCAGCTCAAGATCCTGCAGGAGGTGATCACGCTGACGGTGTTTGTGCCGTTCGCGCTGCTGTATCTCAAGGAGCGGCCGACGCTCGACTATCTCTGGGCGGGGCTGTGCCTGGTCGGGGCGGCGTACTTCATGTTCCGCCGCTCCGGGGGCTCGTGAGAGCGGGTCGATCCGGCCGTGAAGCGACTTTGTGGGAAGAGGTTCCAAACGCCGGGGCCGGGTCACAGGATGTTTTTGCGGATTTCCCGCGCTGCGGTGGGGCTTGTGCCTTAGGTTCGGGAAGGCTGCAGCCGCCGGGTCGGCGGCGCGAAACAGATCTCAGTGACGAGAGAGGACACCGGAACCATGAAGACACTTCCTTTTTCAGTGCTCAGCGCATCGCTGTTCGTCGCGGCCTCGGCCGTTGCGGGCTCGGTCGAGATGGAATGGGTCACCGTGGGCAACGCCGGCAACGCGGCCGATGCGACAACCGGCTTCGGCGCGGTTGACTACGAGTACCGTCTCGGCGCTTTCGAGGTCACGAACGCTCAGTACACCGCGTTTCTGAACGCGGTCGCGGCGAGCGACCCCAACAGGCTGTACAGCAGCCAAATGAGCTTCAGTTCGCGCAGCGGCATCGCCCGCTCGGGCTCGGACGGCTCGTACACCTACTCGGTGCGTCCCAACATGGGCGACAAACCGGTCGTCTTCGTGACCTGGTACAGCGCGGCCCGGATGGCCAACTGGATGACGAACGGGCAGGGCGCCGGCGACACCGAGTCGGGCGTCTACACGCTCGATGGCAGGACCTCGATCAGCGGCATCACCCGTGATCCCTCGAACCCCAGCCACGTGTTCCTTCCGACCGAGGACGAGTGGTACAAGGCGGCCTACCACCAGCCCTTCGCTCAGGGCGGAGACACCGACGGCTACTGGCTCTACGCCACGGGGAGCAACGGGGTCCCGTTGATCGCCACCGCGACGAGCACGGGCGACGTCGGCAACCCCGGCCCGGGAGTGGTCAATTACTTTGGAAGCGCCAACTGGGATGGGGAAACGACCGGCCACATGACCACGGTCGGCTCGGCCGGCAACACCAGTTTCTACGGCGCGTCCGACATGAACGGCAACGTGTGGGAGTGGAACGAGACGCTCGTCGCCGAGGGGGTCCGCGGGCTCCGCGGGGGCTCGTACTTTGACACCGAAGAGGGCCTGCTGCGGTCGTCGTTCCGGTTCGCCAGCGACCCAGGGAACCTGTGGCTGTGGGACGGTTTCCGCCTCGCGAGCGGCGCCAGCATCCCCGCGGATCTCTCTGGGGACGGCTGCGTCGACAGCGATGACCTCGCGATCCTCCTCGCCGGGTGGGGAGGCGCGAACGCCGACATCGACGGCGACGGCACGACCGGACCGGCCGACCTGGCGGTCCTGCTCGCCTCTTGGCAGGGCGACTGCCCGTAAGCGGCAAAGCCAAGCCCATTCGCGCGGCGGCGGGCGCGAGCCGTCGGGTCTTGGATGGTCATGGGCGACGCCGCGGCGAGCATAGCCGACGCCGAGGCGCACGCGGCTATCCTGCTCGCATGACCTCCTTGCTCATCACCGGCGGCCGGGTGATCGATCCCGCCTCGAACATGGACGAGGTCGCGGACATGCTCATCGAGGATGGGCGCGT
>CAZXGT010000214.1:0-1852 GCA_964639935.1 uncultured Phycisphaeraceae bacterium | reverse complement strand
GAGCAGATCCGGCCGCCGCTCGCGCGTCCGCTCGAGGGCCCGCTCCCGGCGCCAGCGCTCCACCGCCCCGTGATCGCCCGAGAAGAGGATCTCGGGCGCCTCCATCCCCTCCCAGACCCGGGGTCGGGTGTAGTGCGGACAGTCGAGGATCCGCCGGCCTGCCTCAGCGGGCTCCTCGCCTGAGGCGACGCTGAAGCTGTCCTGGGCGGCGGAGTCCGCGTGGCCGAGCGCTCCCGGGAGAAGGCGGGCGACGGCGTCCACGAGCAGCATCGCCGGGATCTCGCCGCCCGAGAGCACATAGTCGCCGACCGAAATCTCGCGCGGGGCGAGCCGCTCGATGACCCGCTCGTCGACGCCCTCATAGTGGCCGGCGAGGATGAGCAGCCGCGGCTCGCGGGCGAGCTCCTCAACGATGGGCTGAGTGAGCCGCTCGCCCTGGGGCGTCATGTAGATCCGGGTGGCGGGACGGGGGTCCATCGCCTCGACGGCGCGGACCGCGTCCCAGACGGGCTGGCAGGCCATGACCATCCCGGGCCCGCCGCCGAAGGGGCGATCGTCGACGCGGGAGTGCTTGTCGAGGGTGTAGTCGCGGATGTCGTGGGAATGCCACGCGACGGCGCCGGCCTCGCGAGCGCGCCCGGTGATGGAGGCGCCCAGCACGGGCTCGAAGACGTCAGGAAAGAGAGAAAGGAGATCGATCCGCATCGCGGCGGCCTCGGGGGAGGCGCTCACGGGGGATCACTCGCTCTTGGCTTCGTCGCCCTCGGAGGATTCGGCCTCGGCGGACGCTTCGGCCTCGGCGGCGGCCTTGGCTTCGGCCTCCTGCTTGGCCTTGGCCTCGGCCTCTTCCCTGGCCTTGGCCTCGGCTTCGGCGCGGGCGGCTTCCTCTTCGGCCTTCTTCTTGGCCTCGGCCTCGACTCTCATCTTCTCGATGCGTCGCCCGAAGCGCTTCTCGAGTTCCTTCTTCCGCTGCTCGGCGTCGAGAAGGCCCGCCTTGACGAAGAGATCCTTGCAGGTGTCGGAGGCCTGGGCGCCGTTCCCGAGCCAGTGCTTGACGCGGTCCTCCTTGATGGAGACCCGCTGGGACTCATCGGGAGCGACGGGGTTGTACCACCCGAGATTCTCGAGCACCTTGCCGTCGCGCTGGTTGCGCTTCTCGATCGCGTTGATGCGGTAGAAGGGGCGGTGCTTGCGGCCCATGCGGCTGAGGCGGATGCGAACCATGCGGGACAGGCTCCCTCGGGGGTCAGGCGTCGAACGTGCTCGAGTCGTGCTCGAAGAGACCGACGCCCCACCACGGGCTCGCCGGTGCGAATCCGAAATGATACCGGGAGAACGAGGGGCTGCAACCCCGGTGCGGGAGGCCTCAGCCGGGGAGAAGGCTCGCCGCCACGCCGACGGCCCACGAGCTGATCGCCCCGGCCCCGCCGAAGAGCATGTCGCCCGCGACGAAGAAGACGAACAGGATCCCGACGAGGGAGATGACCGCGGCGTTGGGCCCCTCGATCAGGTTGCGGTAGCTCGGGATAAAGGACGAGAGAATCCGCGAGCCGTCCAGGGGCGGGATCGGGAGGAGGTTGAGAACCAGGAGCACCGCGTTGAGCCAGGCGCCCGTCCAGAAGAACCGTTCGGCGTTCGCGACGGTCGGCGTGTCAGGCGCCCAGAGAACCAGCATCGCGGTGGCAACCACGCAGATGAGCCACAGACCGATGTTGACGGCCGGTCCCGCGAAAGCGACCAGCGCGTCGGCGTGCCGGCCCCGGAACTTCCATGGGCTCACCGGCATGGCGCCCCATGCGATCCCGACGACGGCGAAGACGATGAGGCTCGTCCAGCCCATGTGGACGATCGG
>CAZXGT010000213.1:0-1945 GCA_964639935.1 uncultured Phycisphaeraceae bacterium | reverse complement strand
CCGTTGTTCTAGCCCAAAGCGGCGCCGGGGGCGAGTCGGTCGCGGTCGATGCGGTCGTCGAGCCCGGCGGCGGCCCCGCTTTCGGTTTGATTCTGTGGCTCTGCCTTTCGGCGGCGGCTCTCTTTGCGGCGTGGCGGCTCGGGTGGTTCCGGCTCTCGAGCTACGCGGGGAAGCGGACGGACGCGGGGCTGGCGTGGCGCGGATGGCTCATCCTGGCGCTGTGGCTGTTCCTGGCGCAGATGCTCGCGGGGATCGCGCTGTCGGCGATCGCGGCCGGGGCGAGCGATCTGACTCGGACCTCGCTCGCGGGCGTTGGGGGAGCGATCGGCGTGGGGGCGGTGGCCGCGGCGGCGCTCGCGGCGCGGCCCGGCCTGCGCGAGGGCGGGCTGCGCGTGAGGGCCCGGGATCTCTGGGTGGGGGGGGCGGTGTTTCTCGGCGTGCTGCCGCTGGTCTCGCTCACGGCAACCGCCAGCGCGCTTCTGGCGGAGTGGCTTGGGAGTCCGGTGGATCCGCTGGCTCACGACACACTCCGCCGGCTTCGGGAGGGGGCGCCCTCGGGCACGGTGGCGCTGACGATTGTCGCGGTGGTCGTCGCGGCGCCCATCGCGGAGGAGCTGCTCTACCGGGGGTTCATCCAGACGACGCTCAAGGAAGCGGGGATGGGGCCGGTGGGGGGGACGCTCGCGGCGAGCCTGCTGTTCGTGTCCATTCACGCGACGGTGCTCGACGCGGCGATGATGCCGGCGCTCTTGGCGCTCTCGATGGTTCTCGGGCTGAGCTTCGAGCGAACCGGGCGGATCGGGACGCCGATCGTCGCCCACGCGCTCTTCAACGCCTTCAACCTCTGGGCGGCGAGCGCCGGCGTCGGCTAGCCTGTCCGCCCCATGACTCAAACCAGCAGCCATCAGAGCCCCACGAAGGACCGCGTTCTCACCGGCGACACGCCCACCGGCCGGCTTCACCTCGGCCACTGGGTGGGCTCCCTCGAGAACCGCGTCAAGATGCAGGACGACTACGAGTGCTACTTCCTCCTCGCGAACATGCACGCGTTCACCACGCGCTCAGAGAAGCCCGAGGAGATCCGCCGGGACACGATCGAGATCGTCAAGGACTGGCTCGCCGCGGGGATCGACCCGGAGCGCTCGCGCGTGGTGCTCCAGACCGAGGTGCCCGCGATCAGCGAGATGACGTGGTACTTCGCGATGCTCACGGGCTACGGGCGGCTCATGCGCAACCCGACGATCAAGACGGAGATCGAGGTCAAGGGGCTGGGCGACTCGTACAGCTTCGGCTTTCTCATGTACGCGATCGGGCAGATCGCCGACATCCTCGCCTTCACGCCGAAGTACGTGCCCGTCGGCGAGGACCAGGTGCCGCACATCGAGCTGGCGCGTGAGGCGGCGCGCCGGTTCAATCAGCTCTACTGCGGCGTGGACCCGAAGACCCCCGACGAGGAGTACGTGCAGGCCGGCGCGGTCTTTCCCATCCCCGAGGCGATGGTCGGGCGCGTCTCGCGACTGGTCGGGATCGACGGGCAGAACAAGATGAGCAAGTCGCTCAACAACGCGATCTTCCTCTCCGACGCGCCCAAGCTGGTGCAGAAGAAGGTCAACCGGATCTTCACGGGGCGCCAGTCTCCGACCGAGCCGGGCGACACGACCAACGCGCTCTTCCAGTTCGTCGACGCGTTCATGGACGACCACGAGCGCGTCGCCGAGCTCAAGCGGCGCTACGAGCAGGGCGAGAATATCGGCGACGGCGAGATCAAGAAGGAGCTCGGCGAGCGAATCAACGCGCTGCTCGAGCCCATGCGCGAGCGCCGCGCGACCTACGACGCGCCGGGCGGGGACGACCTGGCGATCGACATCATCCGCGACGGCACGCGGCGGGCGAACGCGACGGCGGAGGAGACGCTCTGGCGCGCGAAGGAAGCGATGAAGCTCGA
>CAZXGT010000212.1:0-1945 GCA_964639935.1 uncultured Phycisphaeraceae bacterium | reverse complement strand
CCACGGACGGACGACGCCCGCGGGCCTCCCCACACCCGCGGGCGTTTCTGTGCGCTCACAGAGCCGCCCGGGCTCAACCGGCCGAGGCCCGCTTGAGTCTCGCCGGACGAATCGGCTAAACTCATACTCGCCGCACGCCGATGCGATGACGGACAACCCACCAGACCAAGGACCCCGATGTGACCGAACCCGCCTCCCAGCCTGCCACACGCTCCACCCTTCGCATACTGGACGTGGAATACCGCCACATCCAACTGCCCGGCGGCGACGACCTCTACCTCACCCGCCATGGTGAGACGTTGGCCGACGTGCTGGACCCGGCGAACTACTGGACGGACGACGCCTGGTTCCGAACGCACTCCAAGCGCCTCGGCGGGACGAGCATGGTCTACCGGATCACCACCAGACCCGTCGCCGGCAGACAGCGAGATATCGTCCTCAAGTGGAACCGCATGGGCCAGGACGTCCCCGGCGAGACCCAGGCCCGCGACATGGAGACAGCCGAGTTCAACAGCCCCTTCGAGGAGTTCTCGCTGGTCGAGGAACTCCGCCGTCGAACCGACGATTCGCCCGAGCCGTTTCTGACCCATCGGCCACTGGCGATTTATGTGCCCCGCCGGCGGATCGACCCCAAGCAACTCGGACGCAAGAGCTACAAACTCGAAAGCAAGCTCGAATCGCACACCGAGATCGAGCTGGACGCCAACCGCAACTACGCCGTGATCTACGAGTGGGTCAAGGGCATCGACGCCGCCGAAGCGATGACCCAAGGCCTGCTGCCCCGCGAGGAGATGGTCCGACTCGTGCAACGCTGCAACCGCGAGCTGGCGGCAAAGGGAATGGCCGTCCGCGACAACAAGCCCCAGCACGTCATCGTCCGCCCGGACGGCGAGGGACTGACCACCGATCGTACCGGCCAACCGATCTACGCCATGGTCGACTTCGAACTGCTCGAACGCACCCCCGAGCACGAGCAGGAAATCCGCGCCCACAAGCGGCAGAAGTATCTCGTCAAACAGGCCTACCGCTTTCACGCCGAAGGCGAGTTCCCGCCCCACCTTCAGCCGATGAAGATCTTCGGCGTCTCGTACGTTCACGGGCGCATCGAGAGCACCGGCGGACGGCTTTGGGTGGTCGGCAAGGACGCCGAGCTGTTCGATTACTTCCTGCCCGAGCAGTGGCGACGCACACCGCGAACCCGCCTCAGCGGGATTGACCAGGTCTACGAGACCGTCACCAAGGACAACATCCATCTCGTCTGGAAGGTCTCCCGCGTGGGGCTCATGCCCGATATGGACCCCTTCCGCGACGACGAACGCACCATCATCGAGCACGGCTACAACAGCCCATTCGAAGAGGTCTCGCTCAACATGGAGCTGGACACAGCCGGCGTGGCCGTCACGTATCCCCGGGCGATCTACATGACCGGAACGCGATCGCAACTGGCTGAGAACATCTTCGACGCGTCCCGGTTCGAGTCGCACGCGGAGATCCGCACGCCCGACGGAAAGCCGATCCTGCGGCCGTACCACGATTACATGATTCTCTGGGGCTACTGGAACGGGCCCGACGAACTGCTCGCCGTCAAGGATGAGAACTACTACGATGGGATCAGCGCCCTGAATGCGTACCGCTCCGGACGCATCGACGAGAGGACCTATTTTCGCGTGATGCAGCATGGCCGCGATTTGCTCGCCCGCGTCGGCGTGGAAGACCTTAACCTCCGCGGCACGCATCTGCTGCTTTCGATCGACCAGGCCAACCAACTCGTGGTCGACCCCGCCTCACACCTGCCGGCCGTCCGCATCTGCAACTTCGAGCTGCTGCGGCGAACTGCCCGGTAAATGCGAACGATCCGATCGGCCGATCGGCTGCGATCCTCGTCTTCCATCGACGGGCGCTGAATCCAACCTCGGCGCGGGGTTGCCGCGGCGGGCTGCCAGCC
>CAZXGT010000211.1:0-1970 GCA_964639935.1 uncultured Phycisphaeraceae bacterium | reverse complement strand
TATTACTGGCTGGAGGCGCGCGGCGGGCAGTTCGTCAACGCCCAGCGCTTCAAATTCGCCAACGTCCGCGATTCCGTCCTCGAGCGCCGCTCCGACGGCGCGCTCGTGCGGCTGATCACGCCGCTCGAGGGCGGTGAGAGCGAGGCGGAGGCCGAAGCCCGCCTGGTCGACTTCATGCGCGCGGCCTACCCCGCCCTCGAGCCCCACGTCGGACGCTGACGCGGCGGCTCAGCCCTCCGCCTGGTGGATCCAGCGGGGGGCTAGGACCTTGGCGGTATCCTCGAACTCGCCGAGGACGCGCGCGCGCAGTGCGGCGCGCGCCAGGTCGGCCGGGAGCTCGGCGAAGCCGGTGAGCCCGCCGGCGAGCTGGCGCTCGGCCACGACGTCGACGACGGTGTCGAAGCCCACCTTGGCGGCGTCGTCGGCGTAAGCCTGCAGCAGCGCCATCTCCCCCAGCGCGTTGATCAGGCGGGGCAGCCCCCGCCCGAAATAATGAATGGCCGCCGCGGCCTCGTCGTCGACGAGGTCGGGTAGGCCACCCGCCACCTCCAAACGATGGCGGATCAACGCGCGCGTTTCTTCCCGATCCAACGCTTCCAGATGATGGTCGATCCAGATCCGCTGGACGAACTGGCGGAGCCGTGGCTGCCTCAGGGTCTCGCGCAGCTCGGGCTGGCCGACCAGGACGAGCTGCAACAGCGGCTCGGGCTCGCTGTTGAGGTTCGAGAGCATCCGCAGCTGCTCGAGCGCTTCCGCGTCCAGGTTCTGCGCCTCGTCGACGACGAGCACGGCGCGCTGCCCGTGGGCGTGGGTCGCGGTGAGGAAGTCGCGGAAGACGTCGAGCTGCGCGCTGCTCGACGCCTCGTCGCGCGGCAGCTCGAAGGCGCGCAGGATCCAGGTCATGAGCGGGCCGAAGGCGGCGTGGGTGCCGGTGACGCAGCCGACGACCACCCGCTCCGCCGGCTCCTCGAGCAGGTGGCGGACCAGCGTGGTCTTGCCGGTCCCGACCTCGCCGGTCAGCACGACGATGCCGGACTGCTCGACCAGGGCGTAGCGCAGCATCGTCGCGCCGATCTTGTGGGTCCGGCTGGCGTAGAGAAAGCGGGGGTCGGGCAGCAGCGAGAACGGTTTCTCGCGCAATCCGAAATGGCTCTCGTACAATGCGGCCTCTCGTGGCGAAATCCGCGGGTGACGGGTGTCAGCGACGCTCGTAGCCGTAATCGTAGTAGTAATGGCGGCCGCTGTCGCCGCGGCTGCGGCTGTCGTTGAGAACGGCGCCCAGATACTTGTCGCGGCCGATGGCCTCGGCGGCGCGGCGCATCTCGCCCTTGCGGGTGACCCCATCGCGCAGGACCAACAGCGCCCGGTCGACCGCGCGCAGGATCACCAGCGTGTCGTCCACCGCCAGGATCGGCGGGCAGTCGATCAGCACCAGCCAGTCGGGATAGCGCTTGCGCACGGTGTCCAAGAGCTGCGCCAACACCCCGTTGCCCAGGAGCTCCGGCGCCTGCGAGAGCGACTTGCGCTGCGGGATGACGAACAGGCGCTCGTCGGCCGACTTCACCATGCAGCGCTCGATCTCGACGTCGCCGGCGAGGTAGTCCGAGAGGCCGTACTCGGCCTGGAGGTCGAGGGCCTTGGCGATCGACGGCAAGCGCAGATCGCCGTCGATCAGCAGCACCCGGCGCTTGGTCTGCCGGGCGAGCCCGAATGCGAGGTTGGCGGAGACCAGCGTCTTGCCGTCGCCCTGGCGCGGGCTGGTCACGGCGACGCTGCGCACGCCGTCGGGTGCCGCCTCCAGCGCGTGCAGCGCGCGGGTACGGACCATGCGCAGGGCCTCGACGGCGCGGCGCTGCCCGGACCAGGCCCGCTGGCCGTCCATCAGCTGGGCCACCACCTTGCGGGTCAGCAGCCGCTCGGCGGCCCAGCCGGCGAGCGGTACCCGCGCGGCGTCGACCAGGGGCTCGCCA
>CAZXGT010000210.1:0-1988 GCA_964639935.1 uncultured Phycisphaeraceae bacterium | reverse complement strand
GCGAAAGCGGCGAGAGCGATGAAGCGCATGAAGGTCCTTCCGGTGGAGTGCGGCGTCCGGCGCCGGACGCGGGAGCTGGCGCGGGGTCCGAGAGGGCGAGTCTATCGCTCCCGGCGACTATGATCGCGGGAAACCGAATGAGGGGAGCTTTCACCGCATGTCGCGCACGTCGATCCTGTTTGTCTGCCTCGGGAACATCTGCCGGTCGCCGCTCGCTGAGGGCGTCTTTCTGCATCGCGCGCGGGAGCTTGGCGCGAGCGAGCGTTTTCGCGTCGACTCCTGCGGCACGGGCGGGTGGCACGCCGGTGAGCGGCCCGATCCGCGGATGCTGGCGGTCGCGACGGAGCGGGGCGTCGAGCTGCCGAGCCGGGCGCGGAAGCTCGATCCGCGCGCGGACTTCAGGTTCGATCTGCTCGTCCCGATGGACGCGATGAACCGCGCGGACCTTCTCGAGGCCGGGGCCGCGGCCGAGCGCGTGCGTCTGCTTCGCAGCTTCGATCCGGCGGCGTCGGGCCGGGCCGATCACGAGCTTGATGTGCCGGATCCCTACCACGGCGGGCCGGAGGGTTTCGAGACGGTCTACGAGATGGTTGACGCCGCGGTGCGGGGGATGCTTGAGGATCTCGGCGCGGTCGAGGGGCGCTGAGTCAGACGCCGAGCATGAGGCGCTCGGGGTCCTCGATGCATTCCTTGACGTGCTTGAGGAAGCCGACGGCGCCGGCGCCGTCGACGATGCGGTGGTCGTAGGAGAGCGCGAGGTACATCATCGGTCGCAGCGCGATCTCGCCGGGCTTGTCCGGGTGCTCGACGGGGCGCTTGATGATGTTGTGCATCCCGAGGATGCCCGACTGGGGCGGGTTGAGGATGGGCGTGCTCATCATGGAGCCGTAGACGCCGCCGTTTGAGATGGTGAAGGTGCCGCCCTGCATCTCATCGAGGGTGAGCTTGCCGGTGCGGGCCTTCTCGGCGAGCTCGCCGAGGCCGCCTTCGATTTCGGCGAAGGAGAGCGACTCGCAGTTCCGGAGGACGGGGACGACGAGGCCCTTGTCGGTGCCGACGGCGACGGCGATGTCGCAGTAGTCGTGCTCCTCGGTGGCGGGCTGGCCGTCTGACTCAACGATGAAGGAGTTGACCGCCGGGTAGCGCTCCAGCGCGCTGACGGCGGCCTTGATGAAGAAGGACATGAAGCCGAGCTTGACGCCGTGGGACTTCTGGAACTGCTCCTTGTGCCTCGACCGGAGAGCCATGACGTTGGTCATGTCGCACTCGTTGAAGGTGGTGAGCATGGCGGCGGTCTGCTGGGCCTCGACGAGCCGCTGGGCGATGCGCTTTCGGAGGGGCGACATCTTCTTGACGGTGGTTCCGCGCTCGTCGCGTGAGGGGCTCGATGCGGCGGGTGCGGCCGAGCCGAGCTGGGCGGCGGAGGCGGCGCCGTTGCTCGTCGAGCCGCTCTGGATCGCGGCGAGGACGTCCTGCTCGCGGACGCGGCCGGAGGGACCGGTGGGCGTGATGCGGGCAAGATCGATCTGGTGATCGCTCGCGAGCTTGCGGGCGAGCGGTGTGGCGCTGACCCCGCCGTCGCCGCTGGTCGAGGGGGAGGAGGCGGCGCCGGTGGACTGCTCGCCCGAGGCGCCGGCGACGGCGGGGGCGGGCTTTTTCTCGCGGGCTTCCTCGGCGACCTTCTCCTGCTTCTGTGCCGCGGAGGTCGTCTGAGACTCGGCTTCGGCGGGCGCGTCCTCGGCCTTCTCTTCCTTCTTCGCTTCCTTGTTCTCCTGCTGCTCTTCCTTCTCTTCCGCCTTCTCGTCCTGAGAGGACTTGCCGCCGGCGGCGCTCTCGTCGATGGATCCGACGGTCGCGCCGACCTCGACGGTGTCGCCCTCGCTCGCGGAGTGCTTGACGGTTCCGGAGGCGGGCGCCGGAACCTCGACGGTGATCTTGTCGGTTTCGATCTCGAGGACAGGGTCGTCGCGATCGACGTGCTCGCCGTC
>CAZXGT010000209.1:0-1994 GCA_964639935.1 uncultured Phycisphaeraceae bacterium | reverse complement strand
GGCAACCGCGAGGCGGAGGCGCGGCGGCGGGCGGCGCGGCTGCGGACGCTTCAGTCGGCGATCGATTACCGCGACGCGGTTCGCCGGGCGATCACGGACGTGAAGGTGTCGCTGCGGACGCTCGAGACGAGCTACCGGCTGATCCAGCAGACACGCGTGGCGCGGATCGCGGCGGCGGAGAACCTTCGAGCGCTGCAGGTCGAGGAGGAGACGATCCGCGGGCTGACGCCGGACTTTCTCAACCTGAAGCTCAACCGCCAGGAGGCGCTGGCGCAGGCGGAGATCGCCGAGGCGCAGGCGCGGGCCGATTACGCGCGGGCGGCGGCGGAGGCGGCGCGGGCGCTCGGGCTGACGCTCGAGCAGAGCGGGTTCACGGTGGATCCGGCGCTCCTCGATGAGGACGCGATGCGGTTGCTCGAACGCGACCCCGATCGGCCGCTGCTTGATGATCGCGCTGGGGGGTGGGGCGAGCGATGATTCACGAGGCGACGGTGGCCGAAGCGGTGGCGCAGCTCCGGGCGGGGCGGGCCGTGGTGATCCCGACCGACACGGTGTACGGGCTGGCGGCCGACCCGCACAACCCGGCGGCGGTCGAGGCGCTCTTTGCGCTCAAGGGGCGGGCGGAGACGAACCCGATCCCGGTGCTCGTGCCGGACGTGGCGACGGCGAAGCGGTGCTCGGGCGACTGGACCGCGGCGGCGGACGCGCTGGCGCGGGCGTTCTGGCCCGGCCCGCTGACGATCGTGGTGGAGAAGGCCGAGTGGGTTCCGAGGTCGATCGTCGCGGGGGAGGATTCGGTCGGGGTTCGGGCGCCGGACCATCCGGCGGCTCTTGAGGTTCTTCGGCACTTCGGGGCGCCGCTCGCGTGCACGAGCGCGAATCTCTCCGGGCAGCCGCCGGCGTCGCGGGTGGACAGGCTGCCGGTGGAGTGGGAGGGCCGGATCTGCGTGCTGGACGTGGGCGGCCTGTCCGAGCGGTCGCCCTCGACGGTGGTGGACGCCCGGGGCGGGGAGACGCCCCGGATTCTTCGGGCGGGGCCGGTGTCGGAGGATGAGGTCCGAGAATGCGTCGCCTCGGGCAAGTGACGCGAATCGTTGGGTGGCAAGGGGTTGTGCGGGACGCGTCAGTTCGGGGTTTTGTGAAGATTGTCTTGCATCGGGGCGTGGTTCGCATTACATCTATGGTGGTAGAAATGCTGAACGATGGGGAGACGGTGCGGAGCTTCGGCGCCGGGCCGTCAATGGGAAGAACCGTCAATCAGCTGACAACTCAGTGACTTCTGTCGGCGCGAGTGTTTTGCGTCGGCTGTCAGATTTCTGTGGGTGAACGCTATATCGCCTGCAGGGGGATGTTCTCGCGCAAGTTGCGCGGGGACGAAACGTTTCGTTCCGTAAAAGGAGAGATAGGGACATGACTAAGACTATCGCTATCGTCGCCGCCGCCGGCGTCGCCTCGGCCGCTTCCGCCTCGATCACGTTTGACCTTTCGGGCGTCCAGATCGACGCCGCCACGGTCACCAGCTTCACCCAGATGGCCGGCGGCCCCGCCGTCGCGTCCATCGAGTGGGATCTCGGCTACGGCCCGGCCGCCGGCTCGCTCTCGTGGACCGAGGAGCTCGCGATCGAGCTCATCGCCCCGGGCGCCACGGGTTCGGGCTTCGGCCCCGGCGCCGGCAACGGCGACGCCGACGGCACCATCCACTTCGGCTCCACGCCGGTGAGCGCCTTCAACGCCGCAGCCAACATCAACCCGGACATCGAGCTCGGCGGCACGGATACCACGGGCGTCCCGCTCTTCAGCGCCGGCACCTCCACGCTCCTCGCCGGCCAGGCCGGCGCCGGCACGTGGACGCTGGACATCTCCGAGATCTTCGACGACACGGGCATCGACGGCGAGTTCACGCAGGGTTCCTTCATCACCGTGAACTTCGTTCCGGCCCCGGGCGCCGCGGCGCTCTTCGGCCTCGGCGGTCTCGCCGCCGCCCGTCGCCGCCG
>CAZXGT010000208.1:0-2005 GCA_964639935.1 uncultured Phycisphaeraceae bacterium | reverse complement strand
CTGCAGCCTCCCGTAGGAGTCCGGGCAGTGTCTCAGTCCCGATGCGGCGGGTCATGCTCTCACACCCGCTACCCGTCTTTGGCTTGGTGAGCTATTACCTCACCAACTACCTGATAGGAGTATCGCCGCTCCCGAGGCGCCGTAGCTTTGCTCCGGAGAGATCATGGGGTATTATTCTGGGTTTCCCCAGACTATCCCCCACCTCGGGGTACGTTCGATACCGTTCCTCGCCCTTGCGCCGGTGTCCACCCCCGAAGGGGCTTCTCCCTCGACTTGCATGCTTTAGCCATGCCGCCAGCGTTTAATCTGAGCCAGGATCAAACTCTTCAGTTGATGTATCGTGATCCCGTCAGGCAAAGAGCCCAAGCGGGACATGATGACTGAAAGTCGACCTGTTGAACCGGCGAGGCTTCCCGAAGGAGAACTCGCCGGCCGGTCCGCACGACGAACGGGGTTCGTCGTGCTCGTCCGCCCCGGCAAAAGGACGGACGTAGGCTGGAATTCTTCAGGACGCGAGAATTCCAGCGTCCCCGGGCGGCTGTAACGCCCGGGCCAGCTGTTTGGGGACCTTCGCTTCCTCCGCCAGGAGGAACCACGCGTCGTGGTTTGCGAAGGCCTCGTCTTCTCGCGGCCTTCCCGACTGTTCACTTTTCAAGGATCGTGCCGATGATTGGCGTAGAGCCTCATTCGGCCGGCCGCTTTCGGCCGTCGCCTCCATCAGGGGCGAGCTACGAAATGTAGCGATCCCTTCGACGTTGTCAACTCGTCAGGGCGTCCCGAGCCGGAAAATTTTGACCAACGTCGCTTTCCGCCGGTTTCGCAGGTGTTTTCGCGGGGTTTCCCCCGGTGCGATTCTCGTCGGTCCCGGGGCGTGGCGCGACCGCGAGCACCGCGAGCCACACCGATTCGGGTCGATCCTCGCCGCGCAGGCCGCGGCGCAGCGCCCGCGCGGCCGCCTGTGCCGTCGAGCCTGTGGTCGTCACGTCGTCGATCAGCACCACGTGACGGCGGCCGATCGAGACCCCGTCGCGCCGGGCGAACGCGCCCGACACGTTTCGCCGGCGAGCGCTTGCCGGCAGGGACTGCTGACTTGGGCGGTGGCGGCGCGTCAGCAGGCGTCGGCTCGGCGCGGAGAGCTCGAGGGCCGCGCCGCGGGCGATGGCGCCGGCGTGGTCGATCCCGCGCACGGTCCGCCGGCGCCAGGTCGTCGGCATGGGGCAGATGACGACGCGGTCGCCGGCGAGGCCGCAGAGGCGCAACTGCGTGCCCAGGAGGCGTCCGAGCCGCGTTCCGAGGGCGTGGAATCGGGTGAACTTCACCTCGTGGATCCACTGCCGCAGCTCGCCGGAGTGCTCGCCCAGGCGGACGGCGCGGTCCCAGGCCGGTCGGGCCCCGCGGCACTGCGCACAGCCGAACTCGCTCTCCTCGAAGGGTCCGACGGTGGAGCCGCAGCGGTCGCACCACGCGCCCGGGGCGTCGGGCGTCCATCCGCTCTCGGCGATCCGCTCATCGAGGGCGGGGGCGTCGGGGATCAGCCACATCGCCTCGAGCTCCCGCCAGAGCGAGCGGGCGGGCGGGCCGGCGCGATCGGATGACGGCGGAGACGACGCGGGAGGTTCGGCGGACGGCGAACGTTCCGTCGTTTTGGGCGGCCAGCGGAACGCCCCGGCGCCCACGGGTCAGGCTCCCAGACGCTCGCGGACGAGCCTCGCCCGCGCCCGGCGGCGCTGGGCCTGGTCGAGCGTCTCGCCGATGATTCGCTGGAGATGCGCCGGCTGGGTGAGCAGCTGGAGCTCGGCGACGGTCCGCAGGTCGACCTCCTCCACGACGCCGGTCAGGACGCCGAGGCGGAGCTGGCTGAGCAGCTGCATCGCCTCGTCGGCGTTGAGGAGCCTCGCGTAGCGGAGCGTGCCCAGCGCCCGGTGCACGCGGTCCTCGAGCATGGGGCGCCGGCGGTCCAGGAGCGTCTCGCGGGCCTGTCGCTCGAAGCGGATGATGTCGGGGA
>CAZXGT010000207.1:0-2010 GCA_964639935.1 uncultured Phycisphaeraceae bacterium | reverse complement strand
TCCTCGGCCGCCTCCGGCGCCCCGCCCTCGCCCGTCGCCCCGCGCTCCTCCTGATCCTCGATGAGCTGGCTCTTGATCTCCTCCCACGTTTCGGGAGTGATCGTCACCTCGCGCGCCACCGTCCCCTTGTACTCCCCGATCACCCCGACCTGGCCCATCAGGTCGATCAGCCGGCTCGCCCGCGTGTACCCGATCGCCAGACGACGCTGCAAGAGCGATACGCTCCCGCGCTTCGTCTCGAGAACCACCTCCACCGCCTTGGCAAAGAGCGGATCCTCAAGCGCGTTCTGCAGGCCCTGCACCTCCGCGTCCTCGCCCGCGCCCTCGCTCCCGCCCCGAAGCTGCACGAGCTGACGATCAAAGCTCGGCGCCGCCACGTCCTTCAGGAACCGAACCACCTTCCGCGCCTCGCGATCCTCCACCAGCGTCCCCTGGCACCGCTCGAGCTTGTGCTGACGCGGCGAGAGGAACAGCATGTCCCCCTGACCAAGCAGCAGCTCACCGCCCTTTTGATCCAGCACGATCCGAGAGTCCATCCCGCTCGCCACCTTGAACGCGATCCGCCCCGGAAGATTGCTCTTGATCAGCCCCGTCACCACGTTCGCCTGCGGACGCTGCGTCGCCACCACCAGGTGCATCCCCACCGCCCGGGCCTTTTGCGCGATGCGCACGATCGAACCCTCGACCTCCTTGTTGGTCATCATCAGGTCCGCCAGCTCGTCGATCATGAACACGATGTACGGCAGCTTCCGCGGGATCCGCGCCTCCTCGCTCTCGCTCTGCGGGTCGAACCGCTCGCGGAGCTCCTCCCACTCCAGCTCGTTGTACCCCGCGATGTCCCGAACCCCCGCCTCCACGAGCAGCTCGTACCGCTCGTCCATCTTCGTCACCGCCCACTCCAGGATCGCCGTCGCCTTGCCCATCTCCGTCACCACCGGGCACATCAGGTGCGGGATGTCCTTGAACATCGACAGCTCGACCATCTTCGGGTCGATCAGCACCAGCTTCAGCTCGTTGGGCTTCTTCGTGTACAGGAAGCTCATGATGATCGTGTTCATGCACACGCTCTTGCCCGAGCCCGTCGTCCCCGCGATCAGCATGTGCGGGAGCGACGTCAGATCCTCGATCAAGGGCTCGCCCGCCGCGTCCTTCCCAAGGAACATCGGGAGGTTCATGCTCGACGCCTTGTCACCGATCGACATCAGCTCCTTCAGGCGAACCTTCTCCTTCTCCGCGTTCGGCACCTCGATCCCCACCGTGTCGCGACCCACCATGTTCGGAACGATCCGGATGTTGATCGCCTTCAGCGCCCGCGCCAGATCGCTCGACACCGCGCTCAGCTGC
The DNA here is from genome assembly GCA_964639935.1 of uncultured Phycisphaeraceae bacterium. Taxonomy (GTDB): domain Bacteria; phylum Planctomycetota; class Phycisphaerae; order Phycisphaerales; family UBA1924; genus CALNYS01. The sequence goes on along the minus strand of CAZXGT010000207.1, from coordinate 666 downwards.
GCCACCTTCGTCCCCGGCGCCAGACGAACCTCATAAAGCGTCACCACAGGACCGCTCTCGATCCCCACCACCTCGCCGTCGATGCGGTACACCCGCATCGCCTCCTCGAGCGCCCGCGCCTGCTCCCGCACGAACTCCTCCTGGCGGTCCGAGTAGCTCTCCTCCGGCTCCGCCAGAATGTCCAGAGGCGGGAACTGATACCCCTCGAGCTCGGCGCCCTGCTGCCACGTCTCGAGATCCGCGTCCGTCGCCGAACGCTTCGTCGCCGACGAGAACTTCACCGGGAGCGCGCTGATCTTCGCCTCAAGCTCCGCCGGCGAATACACCTGCGGCGCCCCGGGAAGCTCCTCCGCGTCCGCCTCCTCGCCCGCGTCCTCCGCGTCGAGGTCCGACTCGTCGCCGAACTCATCGACGTCCTCGTCCTCGTCGATCGCCACGGCGCCGTCGTCCTCCTCGTCCTCCTCGACCACCGCCGCGGCCGGTGTGCCCGGGCGGATCCGCTTCGTCCGCACCTCCGGCGCGCCCGCCGCGATCGCTTCCGACGCCGTCATCCGCTCCGTCGCCCGCTCGAGCTCCACGTCGTCATCGACGTCCGTCAGGCGCACGCGCCGCGCCTCGGCGGCCTCCGCCCGGCGCTCCCGCCACGTCGCGGCCGCATCCACGCCC
>CAZXGT010000206.1:0-2013 GCA_964639935.1 uncultured Phycisphaeraceae bacterium | reverse complement strand
GTCCCCGGCCGCGAGCACCGCGTCCGCGACCTCATTCTCGAAGAAGCCGAGGGGCTCTTCGACGAGTTCTTCATGGACCCCCTGGGCACGCTCGTCGGCCGGCGCTTCCCGCGCGTCGCGTCGCGCGCGAAAAACAAGAAGGTGCAGCCCAAGGAGGACGCGGACGCCACGCGCGTCATGCTCCTGTGCCACATGGACGAGATCGGCTTCCTCGTCAAGCACATCTCGGAGAAGGGGTTCGTTCACGTGGACCCGGTGGGGGGCTTCGACCCGCGAAACCTGTTCTCCAGGCGCGTCATGGTCTGCGGCGCGGACGCCGACTACCTCGGGGTCATGAACCCCGGCGGCAAGCCGATCCATATCTCCAGCCCCGAGGACCGCAAGAAGGTGCCCGAGGTGCGCGAGTTCTTCGTCGACCTGGGCATGACGGCCGACGAGGTGAAGAAGCGCGTGCGCATCGGCGACATGGTCGTCATGCACGAGCCGCTCATCGAGATGGGCGAGAAGATCGTCAGCAAGGCCCTCGACAACCGCGTCGCGTGCTGGCTGGGCCTCGAGAGCGTCCGCGCGATCGAGAAGGCCGGCGCGAAGCACGACGCCGAGATCGTGGTCGCCTTCACCGTGCAGGAGGAGGTCGGCCTCCGCGGCGCCAAGACCAGCGCCTTCTCCATCGAGCCCGACATCGCGATCGGCCTCGACGTCACCCTCGCCTGCGACACCCCCGGCGTGCCCTCCGAGGACGCGACGACGACCCACGGCGAGGGCGTCGGGCTGCACGTGAAGGACTCGAGCTTCATCGCGGATCCCGAGCTCGTCGAGGAGCTCGAGGCGGTGGCGAAGAAGAAGCGCATCAAGACGCAGCGCACGGTGCTCTCGGGCGGCGGCCAGGACGGCGCCGCGGCCCAGCAGGCGGGCGCCGGCTGCCGAGCGATGGGCCTCGTCGTCGGCACGCGCTACATCCACACGGTGACGGAGATGATCGACAAGCGGGATCTCAAGGCGGGACTGGACCTTCTCGCGGCGTGGATGCCGACGGTGAAATGACGGAACCGTCGCGGCGTGCCGCCCGAACGACATGGTAGAATCGATTTGTGGAGGTTCGCCATGTTTCACGCCCGACCCCGTCGCCTCGTGCCGATCGCTCTCGCCGTTTCCCTCGCCGCGTTTCTCGCGCTGAGCGTCTGGGACACGCTCACCCGGAGCGGGACGCCCGGGTGGGCGATGAGCGCGCTGGTCGCGCTCGCCCTCGGCGGCGTCCTTGCGGCGCAGTGGCTGACGCTCGATCTCTTCCGGGGCGATCCGCGGGCCGTGGTCAAGGCGGCGGCGCTTCAGCCGGTGTGGCCGTTTCTGGTCTTCCTGATCGGTGTCTCGCTCGATACGGCACTGCGGGCCAGCATGGGGATGACGACGGCGGGCTCGCCCATGACGATCGCGCTGCTCTTCGGCGCCGGGCTTGGCATCGTCGGCGTCGTGCTGATCGCCGCGCGGGCGTCGCTCGGCGGCGCGAAGCCGCCCGCGGTGATCGCCGTCTGAGCGTTCCCGCTTGAATCCTCGCCTGTTCTGTGGGGTAATGCCCGCATGAGCGACCCTTCCAAGCCCCGGTCGAAGTTCATTCGCGCCCTTCCCTACCTCGGCGCGGCCTTCGTGATCATCGCGCTCGCGGTCGCCCTGCTCGGCTGCTCCACCACCTACGAGAACCGCGACCCAACCGGCGAGCCCTTCCCGCGGGTCACGGGCAAGAACCTCGAGGAGCAGCCGGTGACGCTCCCGGATGATCTCGCGGGCGAGCCGGCGGTGATCCTGATCGGCTACAAGCAGCGCGATCAGTTCGACATCGATCGCTGGTTCATGGGGCTTATCCAGGCGGACGCGCCGGCGCGGATCGTCGAGCTGCCCACGATCCCCGGTCTCGTTCCCACGCTGGCGTCCAAGTGGATCGACGACGGCATGCGCTCCGGCATCCCGGAGGAGGACTGGCCCGCGGTCGTCACGCTCTACGGAGATTCGTCTAAA
>CAZXGT010000205.1:0-2022 GCA_964639935.1 uncultured Phycisphaeraceae bacterium | reverse complement strand
TCGACGGGAACTTCATCGACCTCGCCGCCGCGACGGGCGGGGCCTCCCGCACCCCTCTTCAGGCGATGGAGGTGGGGAGCGAGATCTGGGTGTCCGACCAGCTCGCCGACCGGATCTTCCGGTTCGATCGCAACACGCGCAGTTTCCTGGGCGACATCGGCGGCGGGGGCGAGCTGAACAACGTCCGCGGCATGGAGCAGGTGGGCAACACCGTCTACGTCGCGATGGGCTCGGACTCGGCCGCCTTCGACGAGGGCATTATCACGATCGACGCCACGAGCGCGATGATCACGGGCCAGTTCAACGGGCGCGACGGCGCCGACACCAGCTACTTCGACGTCCTCTCCTACAACGGCGAGCTGCTCGTCACCAACATCGACTCGGGCAACGACGGCATCGAGCGCTACGACACGGCCGGCAACTTCCTCGGCTTCTTCACCCAGTCCGACGGCGAGAACGGCTTCGACTTCGCCCAGCAGATGAACGTCAACTCCGCGGGGAACATCCTTGTGGGCGGCTTCTCGCCCCCGTCGGGCGTCTGGGAGGTGCTGTCCGACGGCACGCTCGGGGGGATCGTCGCCGGGCTCGACTTCGGCCCGCGCGCCGCGTGGGAGCTGGGCAACGGGGAGATCCTGTGGACCAACGGGAACTTCCTGCGCACCGACGGGACGATCATCCTCGAGGGCTCGTCGTTCCGGTTCATCTCGGACACGACGATCCCCGCGCCCTCGGCGGCGGCGCCGCTGGCGCTGCTCGGGCTGGCGGCGCGGCGGCGGCGGTGAGGCGCGGCCCGCGGTGAAATCCGACCGGCGGCGCTTCTCTCCCGGGGAGCGCCGCTTTTTCTTCGGGGCTAGGCTTCTTTCATGACCTCCCCTTCCGGCGAGCCGGGCCCGCGCGTGGCGATCGTCTATCACTCGGCCTTCGGGCACACGCTGGCGATCGCCGAGCGCATCGCGCGCGGCGCGGGCTCGAGCGGCGCGCCCGCATCGCTGCACGACGTCGCGACGCTGTCGCCTCCGGGGCCGAGGTACGCGTACGGCCCCGAGTGGGAAGGGCTGGAGGCGGCTGACGCGCTCGTCTTCGGGTGCCCGACGTACATGGGAACGGTGAGCGCGCCCTTCAAGGCGTTCATGGACGCGACGAGCGGGGTGTGGTTCCGTCAGGCGTGGCGGGACAAGCTGGCGGCGGGGTTCACGTGCGCGGGCGGGCTCGCGGGCAACAAGGAGAACACGCTTCAGGCGCTCGTCGCGTTCGCGGCGCAGCACTCGATGATCTGGATCACGCAGGGTGTGTTGCCGTCGTCGCTCCTGCCGAAGGATCATCCGGACGCCGGCGCGGATCTGAACAGGATGAGCGCGTGGCTCGGGGCGATGGCGCAGGCGGGGAGCGCGCCGCCCGAGGAGACGCCGCCCGAGAGCGATCGGCTGACGGCCGAGCGTTTCGGGGAGCGGATCGCGGCGGCGGCGCAGCGGTGGTCGAGCGGGTGACTAGCGGTCGTCCTTGGCGAGCCGGACGACGTCGATGACCATGGCTCGGCGGTCCGGGTTCTCGTCGGGGGCGTCGAGCTCGAGGCCGACGGCCTGGCCGGTTCTGATCCAGTCGTCCTCGATGACGCCGGGCCCGGCCATGGCGGCGACGACCTGAGAGAGCTCGGGGTTGTGCCCGACGAGGGCGACGGGTTGGCCGGCGTGGGCGGAGGCGAGCTCGTCGATGAGGGCGAGGACGCTCGCGGCGCCTCGGCCGCTCTGGAGGGCGTCCTCGAGCTCGACGGGGGCGCCGGCGACCTCGGAGACGCCCTCGGCGGTCTGGCGGGCTCGGGTGAAGGGGCTCGCGATCAGCACGCTCGGCGCGTCGTCGCGCCCGGCGAACTCGGCGCCGAGGTGCGCCGCCTGACGGCGTCCGCGGGCGGTCAGCCGGCGGTCCTCGTCGCGACCGCTCGCCGCCTGCTTCTCGGCCTTCCCGTGTCGGATGATCCAGATGAGCACGGGGTGATGATCGGGCTCGGCTCGTAGCGCGTCAATC
>CAZXGT010000204.1:0-2050 GCA_964639935.1 uncultured Phycisphaeraceae bacterium | reverse complement strand
CGACGGCGCCGTCGACGCCGCTGATCTCGCCCTGCTCATCTCCGCCTGGGGCGACGCCTCCTGCTCGCCCGCCGACATCACCAACGACGAGCGTGTCGACGCCGCCGATCTCGCCGCGCTTCTCGCCGCCTGGGGCGCGGACTAACGCGACCGCCCCCGCAGCGCCCGCAGCCGATCACGTTTCCGCAACTCCCGCGGCAGCGATCTCGGCGCCGGCGACCGCCCCGGCGAGCGCTCTGGCTGCTCGAGCCCCGTTCGCAGCATCCCGCGCAGCGTCGCCGTCTGCTCTTTGTCGAACCCCTCGATCCCAACGTCCACGCTCGAAAGATCATCCCGCCACCGGTACGAGCCGAACAACCGGTCCCAGATGCTCAGCACCGCCGAATAATTCGAATCCGTCTCCCGCTCCCACGTCGAGTGATGCAGCAGGTGCATCCCGGGCGTCACGATGACGACGCGAAGCAGCCTCTCCACCCGCTCCGGCAGCCGCAGATCCGCGTGATGGAACATCGACACCGGCAGCAGCACAACCTGATACGCCAGCACCTCGTAGATGCTCACCCCGAGCAGCGCGTACACCGGAAGCGATAGCGCGCACTGCACGCCCACCTCCGCCAGGTGAAACCGCATCGCCGCCGTCGCCTCCAAATGGTCGGCGTTGTGATGCATCACGTGAAACCGCCAGAGCACCGGCGTCTTGTGCGCCAGCACATGGAACACGTAGTGCCACAGATCAAGAAGCGCCAGCGCGACCGCCCCGACCGCGATCACCCGCCACCACGCGCCCGCCTCCGGCCGAACCAGATTCAGCAGCCCGAAACCCGCGTCAGCCGCCCACGTCGTCACCGCGAGCGTCGCCCCCGCAAACGCCGCAGCGACGATCGCGTTGAGCCCCGCCAGCGCCAGATGCCGAAGACGCGCGCCCCACCGCTGCTTGCGCGACGCCGCGAACATCGGCGCCATGGCCTCGGCGATCCAGAGCAGCGCGAGCGCCGCCGCCGCCGCGACCGTTGGCATCATCCCAAGCACTGACATCCGTCGCTCCGTCGAGTCCGGTTCGTCCGCCCGCTAGCCTAGCAATCGCGCCCGGCTACACTCTTCGCCCCTCGCACGCTCTCTCGCGCGCACGAAGCCACCCCCAGATCCCCCCGGAGCTTCCCTTCATGGCCCTCGAAGCCGGCATCGTCGGACTCCCCAACGTCGGCAAGTCCACCCTCTTCAACGCCCTCACCGCCGCCGGCGCCCTCGCCGCCAACTACCCCTTCGCCACCATCGAGCCCAACGTCGGCGTCGTCGCCGTCCCCGACGACCGCCTCGACACCATCCAGTCCTTCATCAAGACCCAGAAGGTCATCCCCGCCACCATGCGCCTCGTCGACATCGCCGGCATCGTCAAGGGCGCCTCAGAGGGCGAGGGCCTCGGCAACAAGTTCCTCTCCCACATCCGCGAGGTCGACGCCGTCTGCCACGTCGTCCGCTGCTTCGCCGGGGGCTCGGAAGACATCACCCACGTCGAGGGAACCGTCGACCCCATCCGCGACATCGAGACCATCGAGACCGAGCTCATGCTCGCCGACCTCCAGACCCTCGAGAACGCAAAGCCCAAGGCCCAGCGCGCCGCCCGCGGGAACGACCCCGAAGCGAAAATCCGCCTGGACCTCATCGAGACCCTCACCCCCGGGCTCGAAGCCGGCGAGCCCGTCCTCAAGCAGATCGCCGCCGGCAAGCTCGAGCTCAACCCCGAGCGCCGCAAGATCCTCAAGGGCCTCGGCCTCATCAGCGCCAAGAAGACCCTCTACATCGCCAACGTCGACGAGGACGACCCCCTCGGCCAAGGCGAGCACGCCGCCGCCGTCCGCAGCAAGGCCGAAGCCGAGGGCATGGAGATGGTCCCCGTCTGCGCCAAGATCGAATCAGAACTCGCCGAGCTCGAGGGCGAGGACAAGCAGGAGATGCTCGAAGCCATCGGCCTCGAGGAGCCCGCCCTGAGCACCGTCGCCCGCGCCGTCTACCGCCTGCTGGACATGCACTCCTACTTCACCGCGGGCGA
>CAZXGT010000203.1:0-2059 GCA_964639935.1 uncultured Phycisphaeraceae bacterium | reverse complement strand
TCGCCGGGCAGCGGCGCCCGGTAGCGCTCGCCGTCGAGAGCGAACGCCGTGCCCAGGCGATCGACGCGCAGGGAGCGCACCCGATGATCGGCGTCGTCTTCGAGGCCGACCGTTTCATAGCGGACGCCGCGGGGAACGTGCTCGCGAAACTCGGGATCCGCGGAGGGGCCGAGCGCGAGGCCGCCCTCGCCGAGTCCGGTGTAGATCGCGGATTTCTCTCGCCTGACGCCGTCAAGAGTCTGCAGCTTCTCGAGATGCGCTCGGCCGATCATGGTCACGATCGCGATATCGGGCGAGGCGAGCTTCGAGAGCGGCTCGATCTCGCCCGGCCCGCTCGTTCCGATCTCGCACACGAGATACGCATCCTCCTCGCCCGCGCTCAGCAGCGTGAGCGGGAGACCGATGCGGTTGTTGAAGGATCGCGCGCTCGCCGTCCCGTTCATCGTCTTCGAGAGCGCGGCGTCGATGAGCCGGCACGTCGTGGTCTTCCCGCACGAGCCCGTCACCGCCACGACCTTCGCGTCGAGCTCGCGCCGCCAGGCTTCCGCGAGACGCCCGAGCGCCTCGATCGTGTCGCCCGCGACGACGCCGCTCGCCCCCGGCGGGACCGCGGCCTCCGTCGCGACCAGCACCCCCGCGGCGCCCTTCTTGATGGCCTCGCCTGTGAACTCGTGACCGTCGAACCGCGGCCCGCGCACCGCCACAAAGAGCGCGCCCGGTTCGATCGAGCGCGTATCGGTCGAGACGCCGCGCACAACCCCTCCGCCATCCCCGACCACGCGCCCGCCGACGGCGCCGGCGATCTTCTCCAGGCTCCACCCGATCACGCGATCGCTCCCTCCCGCTCCGCGAGCGCCGCGCGGGCCATCGCGCGGTCGTCAAAGTCGATCCTCCGAACGCCCCCCGCGCCGTCCGGGAGCAGCTGATACGTCTCATGACCCTTCCCGGCGATGACGACGACGTCCTCCGGCCTCGCGTGCGTCACCGCGAAACCGATGGCGGCCGCGCGGTCGCAGTGAACGATCCGCTCGGCCCCGCCCGACATCCCCGCGACGATCTCCCCGATGATCGAGCACGGCTCCTCGCGGCGGGGGTTGTCGCTCGTCACCACGGCCACGTCCGCCTCACGGCTCGCGATCAGGCCCATCTCCGGTCGCTTGCCCCGATCCCGGTTCCCCCCGCAACCAAAGACGCAGACAAGCCGCCCGCCCCGCGGGACGAGCGGGCGCAGCGCCCGAAGCGCCGCCTCGAGCGCCGCGGGCGTGTGCGCATAATCCACGAAGACGCAGGGTCGATCGGCGACGCGCTCCATCCGCCCCGGCGCGCCGCTCAGCTCGCCGAGCGCCGTCGCGAGCCGCGCCGGGTCCGCGCTCTCGCCGAGACGATGGATCGTCTCGAGCGCGGCGGCGAACGCCTGCAGCGCGTTCATCGCGTGAAACGCGCCGATGAGCTTCGGCGCCGCTCGCACCTCGCCCCATGGCCCCTTGAGCGCGAGCTCGAGCCCCTCGAGAGATGATCCAAGCACCCGCACCGTCGCATCGCCCGTCGAGGTCGAGCAGCGCAGCGCGCCGCAACCGCTCCCGCGCAGCATGCGCGTGTGCCAGCGATCATCGGCGTTGATGACCGCGAGCGCCGCGGCCGGCAACTCGTCAAACAGGCGCGCCTTGGCTGCGGCGTAGGCGTCCATGGTCCCGTGATCGTTCAGGTGATCTCGCGAGAGGTTGGTGAAGACGCCTACGCCGAAGCCCAGCGCCCGAACGCGACCCTGCTCGAGCGCATGGCTCGAGGTCTCGAGAACAACGGCGCGATCTCCTCCGTCCCGCGCGGCCGAGAGAAGCCGGCTCGTCTCAATGGCGCCCGGAGTCGTCAGGCCCGTCTCGCGCCGCTCGCCCCCGACATAGGCCCCGAGGGTGCCGAGCACCCCGGTCTGCACCCCCGCCCGACGGAGCAGATCCGCCGTCAGGTGCGCGACCGTCGTCTTCCCGTTGGTCCCGGTGACCGCCACGAGCGCCAGATCCCGCGAGGGCCACCCGTAAAAGCGCTCGGCGATCTCGCTGAC
>CAZXGT010000202.1:0-2084 GCA_964639935.1 uncultured Phycisphaeraceae bacterium | reverse complement strand
GCTGGTTGGCGCGGGCGCGGGTGAAGACCACCTTGTCGGCGCCGAGGGAGATCTCGCGGAGCAGCCCGTCGATGTCCTTGTCCTCGGCGCACCCGAAGATGACGACCATCGAGTCGTACGGGACGTGCGCGCCGATCGACCGCATGAGCGCCTTCAGGCTCTCGGGGTTGTGGGCGCCGTCGATGAGCACTCGCGGGGAGCTGGAGATGAGCTCCATCCGCCCCGCGAGCGTGACCTCTTCGAGGCTCTCGATCATGGAGGTCTCGCGGAGCGTGAAGCCGCGCTCGGACAGACGGTCGATCGCCGCCAGCGCGAGCCCGCAGTTGAGCGCCTGGTGCTCGCCCGGGAGCGGCACCGAGACGTGCTCGAAGGCCACCCGCGATGTCGAGAGGCACACGCACGTGTGCGGCCCGAGCTTGGGCGACGCCTCGAAGCGGTACGAGAACTCGATGTCCCGCGCGAGGACGCGCAGCTCAGAGCCGCGCTCGTCGGCGACCTCGCTGATCGCGTCGATCGCCTCCTCGGGCTGCTGGATCGTGATGACCGGGACGCCGGGCTTGATGATGCCCGCCTTCTCGCGGGCGATCGCCCCGAGTGTGTTGCCGAGGATCTGCATGTGGTCGTAGCCGATCGCGGTGATGACCGACACCTCGGGCGTGATGACGTTGGTCGCGTCGAGGCGCCCGCCGAGCCCCGTCTCGATGACGGCGACGTCCACGGCTTGCTCCGCGAAGCGCAGGAACGCCATCGCGGTCAGCGCCTCGAAGTAGGTCACGTCGCGATGCCTGGCGGGGAGCTTGGCCGCGGCGTCCACGACCTGCTGGAGCAGATCCGTGAAAGCCGGGTGAGGAATGAGCTGCCCGGAGATCTGGATGCGCTCGCGGACGTCCATCAGGTGCGGGCTGGTGTAGAGCCCCACGGTGTAGCCGCTCGCGCGGAGCGCGCAGTCGAGCATCGCGCAGGTCGAGCCCTTGCCCTTGGTCCCGGCGACGTGGACGCTCTTGAATTGATCCTGCGGATCGCCCAGCTTCCCGAGCAACGCCCGCATCCGGTCGAGCGTCAGGAGCTCCGGATGAAGCCGGCGGGCGCGGGTGGTCTCGAAGTTCGTCAGCGAGCCGAGATGACGGAGCGCAGCGGTGTAATTCTCGAATTTCGGTGTCGTGTTCTTATCGGTCTTGCGGCGTGTGCGTGTGCGTTGGCGGGATTTGGGGGACGTTGAGGGTGCTTGGCTCATAGTCGGGCCAGTGTAGCAAAAACGCGGCCGCTTTCCCATTCACTCGAGCTTCATAGTCCGGAAAAACCTTGTCTGACAGGTATTTACCACCGTTTCTTCTCTGAATATAAACCAAACAAATAACCGCACGCCTCGTCGCCTATCTCCGCACCAGCTCCACCATCTCGCGCACCGCGGCGCGGAGCCCGATGTAGACCGCCCGAGAGACGATCGCGTGCCCGATGTGCAGCTCCTCGACCCCGTCCATCCCCGCGATCGCCGCCACGTTGTGGTAGTTCAGCGCGTGCCCCGCGTTGAACCGCATCCCCCTCTCGCGGATCCGCTCGCCCGCCGACCGCACCGAAGCGAGCTCCCGGGCGAGCCGCGTCTGGCGAAGGTCGCCCCCGAGGGCCCGAAAGAGCGCGGCGTAGGGGCCCGTGTGGATCTCGCAGATCTCAAAGCCGAGGTCCGCCGCGGCGTCCACCTGCTCCGGCTCGGCGTCGATGAAGGCGCTGATGAAGAAGTCGCCCCCGCGGAGACGCTCCACCGCCCGCGCGAGATGATCGCGCTGCCCGGCGACATCGAGCCCCCCTTCGGTGGTCACCTCCCGGCGTCCCTCGGGCACCAGCATCACGGTGTGCGGCTTGATCTCGAGCGCGAGATCGATCATCTCCTCGGTCGCGGCCATCTCGAGGTTGAAGCGCACGTTGACCGACTCACGGAGGCGGCGGACGTCGCCATCGACGATGTGGCGACGGTCCTCGCGCAGATGCACGGTGACGCCGTGGGCCCCGCCCATCTCCGCCTCGTGCGCCGCGCGAAGCGGGTCGGGCTCGACGCCGCGGCGGGCGTTGCGCAGCGTGGCGACGTG
>CAZXGT010000201.1:0-2094 GCA_964639935.1 uncultured Phycisphaeraceae bacterium | reverse complement strand
GAGGGCGAGTCGGCCGTTCTGGTCATCACGCGCGAGGGCGAGTCGACGCTGCCGGACGGCGTCGAGTTCGAGGTGATCGAGTCCGACTACGCCGATTTCGGCCCGCTGAACATTCTCTCGCGGCGCGAGCTCGAGGTGCTGGCGCTGCTCGGGCAGGGCCTGTCGATCTCGAAGATCGCCGAGAATCTGCACCGCTCGGTGAAGACGATCGAGAAGCACCGGCACTCGATCGGGAAGAAGCTCAACGCGTCCAACCGCGTTGAGCTCGCGAAGCTGGCCCACGAGGCCGGCCTTCGGGTGGAGGACGCCGACCTCAAGCGCGAGGCGTCGAACCCCGACAGCGAGAAATAGCGTTCTTAGCTGAGCGCAAGGAGCCGGACACGCGGCCGGCCGCGGTCGGGCCAGGCGACGGCGACGGCCTCGATGCGCACGGGGCGGTCGGTCCAGTTCTTCTTTCTGATGAGCGCCTGGGCGACCTGCTCGAGCTTGCGGCGTTTGGCGGCGTTGACGGCGACCTCGGGCGCGAAGCCGCGGGTCCCCTTCACGCGGCGGGTCTTCACCTCGACGATGACGATGGTTCGCCTGTCGGGGGCGAGACAGACGATATCGGCCTCGCCGACGCCGACGCGGACGTTGCGCCCGAGCACGCGGTAGCCGCGCCGTCTGAGCCACCGCGCGGCGCAGCGCTCGCCCGCTTGGCCGAGGTTCGCGGGCGGTCGCCCGAAGAGCCGATGAGCGATCGCGCCGAGCACGGGATCAGCGCGGCGCGTCGGCCTGCTGGGTGATGAGATAGCGCTCGGCGCCGAGGCGGAAGAGCTCGGCCTCCATGCGGTCGACGTCGCTCAGGCTCCCTCGCTCCTGAAGCTCGAGGAAGAACTCGCGCTGGACCTCGCTCAGGCGCTGCTGCCTGAGGCCGTCGAGAAGGTCTTCCTGCGACTCATAGAGCGAGATGGTCCGGTTCTGGAGATCTTCGAGGGTCATCCAGACGCGTCGGTCGTTCCACTCGAAGGGTCCGGCGATCTGGCCTTGCTCGAGCGCGGCGGCGCGCTCGTTCAGGGCCTCGTCGGCGAAGAAGGTTGTCTGCTCGAAGCCCTCGGGGGCGATCTCGGTCTCGTAGAGGCCACCCTCGGCGGCGCGGAAGACGCTGTATCGCTCGGCGACCTCGGCGAAGGCGGCGCCCTCGGCGAGTTCGCGCTGGACCGAGGCCAGCCGCTCGGCGTCGCTGGCGGGAACCATCATGACGCGGAGGCGCGCCGTCGGGAGCGGGCGGAACTCCTCGAGATTGCGGAGGTACTCGCGGCGGACGTCGCGCCAGGGGATCCACGCGCGGTTGCGCAGCAGCCGGCCGACCATCTGGCGGACGAGCTGCTGACGGGATTCGACCTCGACCTTCTCCTCGAGAGTCAGGCCCTCTTCGGCGAGGAGCGACTGATTGGCGAGCTCGATGGAGCCGCCGCTCTGGCGGATCAGGTCCTCGCGGACGGACTGGACGAACGTGCCGATTCCCTGGCGCTGCTGAGGGGTGAGCGAGGCCTCGAACTCGGCGAGGAGGAGCTCGTCGCGGATGACGTCGCGGAGCGAGGCGACAACCTGCTCGCGGAGATCCTGGAGGAACTCGCGGCGCCCGAGGCGCTCGGCCTCGGCGAGCATGCGGGCGTCCATCGGCTCGAAGAAGTCCGAGGCGAAGACGGGACGACCGGAGACCTGCCCGACGAGCGCGTCGAGCGGGGCGACGACGACGGTCTCGGGCGAGGCCGGCCCTCGGGTCGCGCCGGGCTCGGCGCCGCGCCGGGCGATGACGGCGTCGCTCTCTGGTTTGCGCGTCGGCTCCTTGATCGGCGCGTCGGCGGGCTCGGCGACGGCGACGTCGTCGAGGCCGCCGGTCGCCTGCTCGCGAGTGACGCGGCGGACGCGCTCGGGCGGGGGCGTGGACGCGGGGCGGAGGCCGGCCTGGTCGAGGCGGGTCGAGCGGTAGGACGGCGCGTCGGTCTGGTCCTCGAGCGTGCCGAGACGGTCGAGGTTGACGAGCGCGTTGGCCTCGGATTCCCGGCGGACGGCGAAGCAGCCGGGCAGCGTCGCGCCGGCGAGGGCGAG
>CAZXGT010000200.1:0-2127 GCA_964639935.1 uncultured Phycisphaeraceae bacterium | reverse complement strand
TCCGCCTCGGTCTTCTCCATGACCTCCTCGACCGTCACGCCCGGGGCCAGCTCCGTCAGGCGGAACCGCCGCTTCTGCTCGTCCATCTCGAGGACGCACAGGTCGGTGATCACCATGTCCACGCACTTGATGCCCGTCAGCGGCAGGCCGCACTCCCTCAGGATCTTCGGCTCGCCCTTCTTGTTCGTGTGCTCCATCGTGACGACGACCTTCTGCACGCCCGCGACCAGATCCATCGCGCCGCCCATGCCCTTGATCATCTTCCCGGGGATCATCCAGTTGGCGATGTCGCCTTCCTGCGAGATCTGCATGGCACCGAGGATCGCCAGCTGCACGTGACCGCCGCGGATCATCTCGAAGGATTCGCTCGAGGAGAAGTACGCCGCGCCCTTCACCGCCGTGATCGTCTGCTTGCCCGCGTTGATGAGGTCCGCGTCGACCTCCTCCTCCGTCGGGTAGGGACCGATCCCGAGCAGGCCGTTCTCGGACTGCAGCCAGACCTCCATCCCCTCGGGGATGTGGTTGGCGACGAGCGTGGGCATGCCGATCCCGAGGTTCACGACGAAACCGTCGCGAAGCTCCTTCGCGGCCCGTTGAGTGATCTGATCGCGGGTGAGTGCCATGGGCGGATGGTACCACACGCCGCCCGAGCGTCGGCGCCGAGGCGGAGCCGGTAGCATCCGGACATGCTCGATTGGTCGGCGTCAGGTTGGCTCGGCTGGCTCGTCATCGCGGCCGAGTGGTCCATCCGCATCGGTCTGACGCCGGTGGTGATCCGCAAGCGCGAGGCGCACGCCTCGCTCGCGTGGCTCGCCTTCATCTATTTCATCCCGTGGATCGGCGGGGCCTTCTATCTCTTCCTGGGCGAGGTCGATCTCGGCCGCAAGCGGAGCGACGCCCACGAGAGAGCCTCGAAGGAGCTGCGCGAGAAGCTCGATCTCCACTACGACGAGCGCGCGCTCTCGCCGGACATCCCGGAGGCTCAGCGCGATCTTGAGATCCTCTGTCGCCGCACGGGCGGGAGCCGCGCGCTGGCCGGAAACTCCGCCACGCCCATCACCGAGATGGACGAGTTCGTGCGCGTCCTCGCCCGAGACATCGACGCCGCCGAGTCCTCCGTGCATCTTCTCTTCTACATCTGGGGCTGCGACGACACCGCGCGCGTCATCGATGACGCTCTCGTCCGCGCCGCCGAGCGCGGCGTCGCCGTTCGCGTCCTCGTCGACGCCGTTGGCTCAAAGACGTTTCTTCAGGAGCGACGAGCCGTGCTCGAGAAGGCCGGCGTCAGGGTCGCGGCGTGTCTGCCCGTGTCTCCCTTCCGGCGCGTCTTCGCCCGCGTCGATCTCCGCAACCATCGCAAGCTCGTGGTGATCGACGGCGCGGTCGCCTACCTCGGCTCGCACAACCTCATCGATCCCTTCTACGGCTCGAAGAAGCACGGGCCCTGGCACGACCTCTCCGCTCGCGTCACCGGGCCCGCGGTGACCGAACTCCAGGCCCTTTTCGCCGAGGACTGGAACGCCGAAACCGACGAGCTCCTTCTCGATGACGAGCTCTACCCGCGGCTCGAGTTCACCGGTTCGACGCCGATCCAGATCGCGCCCTCCGGCCCCTCGGGCCGCCCGGAGGCCTACCGCTGGCTCGCGGTCGCCGCGCTGCACGAGGCCGAGAAGCGCGTCGTCCTCACCTCGCCCTACATGGCGCTCGACGAGAGCGCGCTGCGCGCCCTTCAGCTCACCGCGATGCGGGGGGTTGAGGTCGTCGTCCTTCTCCCCGAGAGCTCCAACCACCGGCTCGCTCAGGCCGCCTGCCGGGCCAACTACACCACTCTTCTCGAGGCCGGCGTCGAGATCCGGCTCCACCAGCACGGGCTGCTCCACGCCAAGACGATCACCATCGACGACGCGTTCGTCCTCGGCGGCTCCGGCAACTTCGACATGCGATCGTTCCTGCTCAACTTCGAGCTGAACATGATCCTCTACGGCCCCGAGGCCGCCGCCCGCGTCATCAGGGAGCAGGAGCGATACCTCGAGCACTCCCGCCCGCTCACGCTCGAGGAATGGAGCGAGCGATCATCGTGGCGCAAAACGCTCGACCGCCTCGCGAATCTCGCGAGCCCGCTGTTGT
>CAZXGT010000199.1:0-2145 GCA_964639935.1 uncultured Phycisphaeraceae bacterium | reverse complement strand
GAGATCAACCGCGCCCCGGCGAAGGTGCAGTCGGCGCTGCTCGAGGCCATGCAGGAGCGGACGGTCACGATCGGCGACGAAACCTACCCGCTGCCCTCGCCCTTCCTCGTGCTCGCGACGCAGAACCCGGTCGAGCAGGAAGGGACGTACCCGCTCCCCGAAGCGCAGGTCGATCGCTTCATGCTCAAGCTCAAGGTGACCTACCCGAGCAAGAGCGAGGAGCGGAGCATCCTCGACCGCATGGCCGCGGCCGACGCGGCGCCGATCGTCGAGCCCGTCATGCACCCCGACGACCTGCTACGCGCCCGCGAGGTGTGCCGGCGGATCCACGTGGACGGCAAGATCCGCGACTACATCGTCGATCTGGTCCACGCCACGCGCGATCCCGCGGAGGCCGGGCTGGACATCGGCCGGCTCATCGAGTTCGGGGCCTCGCCCCGCGCGACCATCGCCCTGACGCAGGCGGCCCGCGCGCACGCCTTCCTCGAGGGCCGCGGGTACGTCACGCCGAGCGACGTCAAGCGCGTCGCGATGGACGTTCTGCGCCACCGCGTCGTCATCAGCTACGAGGCCGAGGCGGAGGAGCTGACCAGCGAGGACGTCGTCCAGCGGATCCTCGACCACGTCCCGGTCCCGTAATTCAGGAGAGGCACCGATGCTGACGCCGGAAATCATGCGTCAGGTCCGCCTCCTCGAGCTGCGGACCCGGCGCTCCGTCACCGAGACCTTCGCGGGCGAGTACCGCTCGGCCTTTCGGGGCCGGGGGATGGAGTTCGACGAGGTCCGTGAGTACCAGCCGGGCGACGACGTGCGCTCGATCGACTGGAACGTGACCGCGCGCGCCGGGAAGCCCTACATCAAGCGTTTCGTCGAGGAGCGCGAGCTGACCGTCATGCTGGCGGTCGACCTCTCCGGCTCGGGCGCCTTTGGCTCGATCGGGCGCAGCAAGAACGAGCTCGCGGCGGAGCTCTGCTGCGTCCTCGCCTTCGCCGCCACCGGCGCGAGCGACAAGGTCGGCGCCATGATCTTCACGGAAGACGTCGAGCTCTTCATCCCCCCCGCCAAGGGCCGCCGCCACGCCCTGCGCATCACGCGCGACGTGCTCGCCCACGAGCCGAAGAAGCGAGGCACGAATATCGCCGGCGCGTGCGAGCATCTCGCCCGCGCGCTCAAGAAGCGGGCCGTCGTCTTTCTCATCTCCGACTTCCTCGACGACGGCTACGAGACGCCGCTTTCGCTGCTGCGGCGCCAGCACGATGTCGTCGCCATCCGGGCGGAAGACCCGCTCGAGCACGACCTCCCCCCCGTCGGGCTCATCGAGTTCGAGGACGCCGAGACGGGCCGCGTGGTGACGGTCGATACGCTCTCGAAGAACGCCCGGAAGAAATACGCCGAGGCCGCGCGACGCCGCCGGTCGCGCGCCACGGCCGATCTCCGCCGCCTCGGCCTCGACCAGTGCGCCGTGCAGACGGGCGAGCCCTACATCCACGCGCTCGTCGAGCTCTTTCGCAGAAGGGAGCGGAGGCGATGAGACGATCTCTGCTTCTCGCGCTCGCTCTCTCGCCTCTCGCGGCCTGCGCGCCGGAGGCGCCTGAGACGGCGGCGGCCCCCCAGCCCGAGCCGCTCGTCGCTCACGCCGAGTCCGGCGATCTCGCGGTCGAAACGCGTCTTGCTGACCCCTCCCCCTCCGTGGTGGACGACGTCAGGCTCCGCTACACGCTCATCGGCCCCGGAGCGCTCGTGGCGACCTCGCCCGACTGGTCGGCGTCCCTGCCCGAGGAGCTGACGCTCGCGCGGGCTGATCGGATCGGGACGGCGCGGGACGCCGGCTCGATCGAGGGCCCGATTGCGGCGTGGGACGTGACGCTCACGCCGCTCGCGCCGGGCGAGTACGAGATCGCGCCGATCGAGTTCACCGCCGTCGATCCCTCGAGCGAGACGGGCGAGCGGCGCGTCGTTACAAGGCCGCTCTCGATCACGATCGAATCGATCCTGGGCGAGGAGGAGACCGATCTCGCGGACCTGAAGGACCCCTTCGCGCCGCCGGCGGATCGGGCGGCGCTCGCGCTCGCCGTCGCCGCGGGAGCCGTCGCGCTCGCCGCACTCATCGCCGGCGGCGTGCTCCTCGCCCGCCGCAAGGGGCGC
>CAZXGT010000198.1:0-2241 GCA_964639935.1 uncultured Phycisphaeraceae bacterium | reverse complement strand
TACTCACCCGACCAGGAGTTGACGGAATCGCTCGCGGCCTTGACGTCTGATGCCATTGGAAGGACTCACGGTGCTGACGGGCGTTGCGAACCGTCGCGGCAAGCCCCGCGACGGACCCGACAGTCTAGTGGCTCCATCGGCCCTTGGAGGCGCCCCGATCAGCCTTTTCCGGGCCTCGGATCATCCTCGGCGACCGAAGAGCTTCTCGAGATCCGCGATCGTCAGCCGCACGCTCGTCGGGCGCCCGTGGGGACAGCTTGACGAGCGCTCGACGTCCTGGCGCAGGCGGATGAGCTCGGCGATCTCGTCGTCGCTCAGGCGGTCGCCCGCCTTGACGGCCGCCTTGCAGGCCATCATGTCGAGCGTCTCCTGCAGGGCGGCCTCGTCGGAGTCGGACGCGGGCAGATCTCCGGACTCGGCTTTCTCGAGCAGCTCCTCGAGGAACCGGGCGGGCTCGACCCGGCGCTCGGTCAGGAAGGTCGGGAAGGCGTGAATCGCCAGGTCGTCTGGCCCGAGCGGGCCGGCCTCGACGCCAAGGCGAGCGAGCAGCGGCGCGAGCTCGTCCAGCCGGTCGATCCTCGAAGCGCCGACGCGCATGACGATGGGCGTCAGGTAGGGCTGGCTCTCGAGCGGACCTCCCGAGAGCCGGTTGCGGAGCTTCTCGAACATGACGCGCTCGTGAAGGGCGTGCTGGTCGATGATGAGCATGCCGCGTTCGTCCTGGGTGACGAGGTAGCTCGAATGGATCTGCAGGACGCGGTCGGCGCGCCGGGCGGCGGGAAGCTCGAGCGCGCTTGTCGGGCGGTCGGGCGTGTCGACCGCGCTCCATCTCGCGTCGCCCGTTTCATCGGCGACCTCCCGAAGCACTCGCTGGGTCTCGCTTGGGCCGAGGGACTTGAAGGCCTCGACGAAGTCGCGCGCCGAGCCGCCGGCGGGCGGGCGGACCTCGATCGCGCCGGAGCCGAACTCGGCGCGGGCCCGCTCGCGGAGCATCGACTCGACGGAGTGCGAGGGCGTCAGGTCGGCGGCGCGCAGGGCCGCGCGGACGGCGCGAAGCACGACCGAGTGGATCATGGAACGGTCGCGGAAGCGGACCTCGCTCTTGGCGGGGTGAACGTTGACGTCCACGGCTTCGGGGGTCATTTCGAGCATGAGCACGGCGGTCGGGCGGCGCCCGGGGTCGATGAGGCCGCGGTAGGCCTCCTGGAGCGCGTGCTGGATCGTGCCGTCGGTGATGGGGCGGCCGTTGACGTAGAAGCGCTGCCCGCGCGCGGTCGGGCGAGCGAGCTCGGGCAGGCCGGCGAGCCCCCAGAGGGTGACGCCGCGCCCGGCGGCGTCCTGCTCGTCGGCGTGAACCTCGAGAAGCTGGTCGGCGAGCTCAACGCCGAGGATGGCCAGCGCGCGGTCGTGCGGCCCCTGGTTCGGCGGGAGCTCGAGCAACGTGCGAGCCTCGCTGACGAGCGTGAAGCCGATGGCGGGGTGAGAGATGGCGATGTCGCGCACGACGTCGGTGCAGCGGGTCTGCTCGGTGCGGGCGGTGCGGAGGAACTTGCGCCGGGCGGGGGCGTTGAAGAAGAGATTGCGGGCGGTGACGGACGTGCCGTGCGGCCCGGCGTCCGGCCGCGGCTCTCCGGCGTTCCCGCCCTCGACCTCGAGAACCCACGCCTCGCCTGCGCCGCGCCGGCGCGAGCGGATCGACAGCCGCGAGACCGACGCGATCGAGGCCAGCGCCTCGCCGCGGAAGCCCATCGTCGCGATGCGGTCGAGGTCCTCGGGGGAGCGCAGCTTGCTCGTCGCGTGCGGGGCGACGGCCATGCGGAGCTCGCCCGGGGCGATGCCCGCGCCGTCGTCGGCGACCCGCGCCAGCTCCACGCCGCCGGCCTCGAGCTCGACGCGGATGCGCCTCGCCCCGGCGTCGATCGCGTTGTCGATCAACTCCTTGACCACAGACGCCGGGCGTTCGACGACCTCCCCCGCGGCGATCTGGCTCGCGACGAGCGGGGGAAGCTCGAGGATCTCGCGATGGGGAGCGTCCGTTTGCGGTGCGGCTTCCGGCGGCATGGAGGGAGTCTACCGGCCGCGGGCGCGTGCGGACCTAGAGGTCGCGACCGAGCACGCCGCCCTCGGTGGAGAAGGCCGGGAAGCCGTCGTAGTAGTACACGCCGCGGCGGATCCCGGGGCGGAGATCGACGAACCGCACGGTCTCGCCGTGACCGTCGGCGAAGTGGATCAGCGTCCGGG
>CAZXGT010000197.1:0-2257 GCA_964639935.1 uncultured Phycisphaeraceae bacterium | reverse complement strand
AAGGTAGATCGCCCGGATGAAGGCTTCGTGAGATCGGCGCGGGCGGCGCCCGACGTTCTATCCCTCCTGGCTCTCCTGCAGCCTCGCGACGACCGAGTAGTCCTCAAGCGTCGTGACGTCCTGGGAAATCTCCGTCTCGCCCGCGGCGATCGAGCGCAGCAGGCGCCGCATGATCTTGCCCGATCGCGTCTTGGGCAACGCGTTCGTGAAGCGGATCTGGTCGGGCTTGGCGATGGCGCCGATCGCCTCGGCCACGTGCGCCCGCAGCTTCTCGACCGTGTCCGGGCCCGGCTCGTGCCCATCGGCGAGCGTGCAGAAGGCCGCGATGCCCTCGCCCTTGATCTCGTGCGGCATCCCCACGACCGCGGCCTCCACCACCGCCTCGTGACCCACCAGCGCGCTCTCGACCTCCATCGTCCCGAGCCGGTGGCCCGAGACATTGATCACGTCGTCGATCCGCCCCATGATCCAGAAGTTGCCGTGCTCGTCGCGCCGCGCCCCGTCCCCTGCGCAGTACATCCCCGGCACGCGCGACCAGTACGTCTCCACGAACCGCTCCCGGTCGCCGTGGATCCCGCGAAGCATCCCCGGCCACGGCTTGCGGATCACAAGCAGCCCGCCCTTGTTCGCCGGGAGCTCCTCGCCCTCCTCGCTGACGATCGCCGCATCGATGCCGAAAAACGGCCGCGTGCACGAGCCCGGGACAGTCGGCGTCGCGCCCGGCAGGGGGGTGATCGCGTGCCCGCCCGTCTCCGTCTGCCAGTAGGTGTCGACGATCGGGCAGCGCCCGCCCCCGATCACCTCGCGGTACCACATCCACGCCTCGGGGTTGATCGGCTCGCCCACCGTGCCGAGCACCCGCAGGCTCGATAGGTCGTGCTTCCGGGCGTGCTCCTCGCCCCACTTCATGAACGCGCGGATCGCCGTCGGCGCCGTGTAGAACTGCGTCACCTTGTGGCGCTCGACGATGTCCCAGAACCGGTCCGGCCCCGGATGATTCGGCGCGCCCTCGTACATCAGCGTCGGCACGCGGTTCGGAAGCACCCCGTAGATGATGTACGAGTGCCCCGTGATCCACCCGATGTCCGCCGTGCACCAGTACACCTGCCCACGGTCGGGAACCAGGTTGAACGTCGTCTTCGCCGTCAGGTACGTGTAGACCATGTACCCGCCCGTCGTGTGCACGATGCCCTTGGGCTTGCCCGTCGAGCCCGACGTGTAGAGCAGAAACGACATGTGCTCGGCGTCCACCGGCTCGCACTCGACAAGCTCCGGCGCCCCCTCTACAAGCTCGTCCCATCGCCGATCGCCGTCGCGCGTCTTGATGTCGTTCCCGCACCGCTCGAGCACGACGACCGCCTCGACGTCGTCGCCAGTCTCCGCAAGCAGCTCCCGCGCGTGATCCACGTTGTCCTTGAGCGGGACGACGCTCCCGCGCCGCCACCCGCCGTCGGCCGTGACGATCACTCTCGAGTTCGCGTCGCGCACGCGATCGGCGATCGCCTGCCCGCTGAACCCGCCGAAGATGATCGAGTGCGCCGCGCCGATCCGCACGCACGCCAGCATCGCGATCGCCAGCTCCGGGACCATCGGCATGTAGATCGTGACGACGTCGCCGGTCTTGACGCCAAGCTCGCGCAGCGCGTGAGCGAACCGGCTCGTCTCCCGCTGCAGATCCGCGTACGTCAGCCGCCGGATCTCAGGCTCGCCGTTATCGATTGGCTCGCCCTCCCAGATGATCGCGACGTCGTCCCCGTGCCCGCTCTCGACCTGCCGATCGACGCAGTTGAAGCACAGGTTCGTCGTCCCCCCCGCGAACCACGTCGCGTCGGGCGCCGACCACTCCAACGTCTTCTCCCACGGCGAGAACCAGCGCAGCTCCTTCGCCGCCTCGCTCCAGAAGCCCTCGGGGTCCTCGATGCTCCGCTTGTAGCGCCGCTCGTAGTCCTCCATCGAGGCGATATGCAGCCCGCCGAGCCGCTCGCTCAGATCGCTCGGCGGCTCGAAGACGCGGCTCTCGTGAAGGGTCGATTCGATCTCGCGGCTGTCGGTCATCACGCCTCCTTCTATCGATGTGAAACCGCATTGTGCCGCCCGCCGTCGAGTCGTGCGCGCGCGAAAACGCCCGGGCCGAGCGGCCCGGGCGCTGGTCGTTTTCAAGGTCGAACCGGTCGGATCAGCGCCGGCGACGCGCGGCGACGAGACCGCCGAGGCCGAAGAGCGCCATCGCGCCCGGAGCGGGAACGATGTAGAACCC
>CAZXGT010000196.1:0-2356 GCA_964639935.1 uncultured Phycisphaeraceae bacterium | reverse complement strand
TGGCCGTCATCGAGCGTCCCGGGATTCCATACGAGCCGCACGCCCTCTTCGCCCTCGCCCGCCTCCGGCTTCCGCGGGATGATGTGGAAGTGCACGTGAAACACCGCCTGCCCCGCCGGCTCGCCGTTGTTCTGGATCACGTTCGAGTGCTCGACGCCCGTGGCCTTCGCCACCGCCCGGCACAGACGCGGGAGCGCCCGCCCGATCGCCGCGGCGGACTCATCGGAGAGCTCGCCGAGCGTCGCCTTCGCCTCCTTCGGGATCACGAGCGTGTGCCCCTCCGAGAGCGGATTGATATCCAGAAACGCCAGAACCAGATCGTCCTCGTACACCCGGTGGCACGGGATGTCCCCGGCGATGATCTTGCTGAAGATGGTCTCACTCATACCCGCGAGCCTAGCGGGCGAGCCTGAGCGACCGCTCATCCGCCGGGCTTCTTTCCCCGCCGCTGGTGTGAAGGAAAAAGATCCGCTCAGCCCACCCCCGCCTCCACCGCGGCGCCCGCCGGCGGGTGCGGGACATCGCTCCCGGGCGGCGGCAACCGCAGGTACCGCGCCAGCCAGTACGAACCCGCGTAGAAGGGGAGCGTGTCCAGCGCCGCCACCAGCACCTTGAAGACGTACCCCGTCGCGATGAACGCCGCCAGCTGAGGCCCGAGCGCCGCGCTCTCGCTCACGGGCAGCGCCCCCGCGTAGAAGTGCGTGATGAGAATCACCGCCGTCGTGTCGACGAGCTGGCTGATCAGCGTCGAGCCGTTGTTGCGGAGCCACAGGTGCTTCCCGCGCGTCAGCTTCTTCCAGAAATGGAACACCTGAACGTCCACGAACTGCGCGACCAGGTACGCGATCATCGACGCCGTCACCGCCCCGAACGCCAAGGCCCGAACCTCGAAGAAGACGCCCGTCCTCTCGGCGCCCTCGGGCTCGAACCCCGGCCACGCGCCGCCCAGCCACAGGATGAACACCACCCACACGTTCAGCAGGAACCCGACGAACACCACCCAGTTCGCCCGCCGACGCCCGTAGAGCTCGCTGATGAAGTCTGTGCAGAGAAACGTGATCGGGTAGGGCAGCACGCCCACCGCCACCGCCAGCTTGTAGTCCCAGTTCTCCGACCCCTCGATGAACCAGGCGAGGTTCACAAACCGCGTGATGCCCAGGATGTTGAGCATCGCGAGCGAGCCCAGAAAAATCCCGGCGAAGACGAGAAACGTCCGCTCGCGCCGCTCGTGCAGGCGGGCCTCCGAGAGCTCCGGCAGGCCGTCATAGTGATGCTGCGCCGAGGGCAGCGGGTCGTGAGGCGTCCCCATGATCGCTCACGATAGCCCCGGCGGGCGCGACCGGCGGAGCCCTTCAGCAGCCCTCAATAGAGCGGGAAGAGCGGGTGGGGCAGCACGCCCCAGCCGTTGTTCTGCCAGATGTGGTGGATGTGCCACTGGCGGAGCGCAGGATCAAAGATCATCTCGGCGACGAAGATCATGAATTTGCCCCCGGCGAGCTCGAGGATGAATCGCACGCGAAGCGCCTTGGCGGCGCCGGCGTCCTCGATGATCTCCTCGAGCGAGCGCGGCGGGTCCCACAGGCGCACGCCCATACCCGTGGAGCCGCCGTGCCAGAACCGCATGCCGAGGCCCTCCGTGGTGTATTCCTCGCTCACATAGCTGAACGTGTCGGCGTGATGGGTGAACTCGGCGAAATCGATCTCGAGGATCCGGTCGCCAAAGAGCATCGCGACCGGACGCACCTCGGGCGACTCCGTCCTCATGGTGTAGAGGCGTTCGAAGAACCGCTCCGGCGTGAGGTCGGGCGGCGCGGACTCGCCGGTGATTTCCTCGTAGACGCCGCGGAGCACGGCGCCGTCCCGCCCGCCGTCGACGGGCCACTCGGTGCGCATCGTGTGGGCCCGGCCTTGCGCCCACTCGGCGTAGCCGCTCGGCTCCGGCTTGCCGATCGCGGCGGAGAACTCGCGGAGCGTCTCGAATGCGCTTTCCAGCGCTTCATCGTCGAGCTGAGTCGCGCCCGATTCCCTCGCCTGCGCGACGAACCACTCGCGCGCTTCGTTGGAAGAGCCGCCGCGCAGGTTGACGCGCCTCGCGGCGCCCTCTTCGACGAGAGAGGCGGTCCGGGCCTGAGCCTCCTTCGCCTTGATCGAGACAATCGGAGCGAACCGAGTCGTAGATCTCGTGAGAAAGTAGGTCGCGGCGCCGAGCGCGAGAGCCAGCACAACGGCCACAACAACGGCGACGCGGCGGATGTCCATATCGGTTCAGGAGCCCTTCAATAGAGCGGGAGGTGCGCCGTCTCGGGCAGCACGCCCCAGCTGTTGTTCTGCCAGATGTGGTGAATGTGCCACTGGC
>CAZXGT010000195.1:0-2380 GCA_964639935.1 uncultured Phycisphaeraceae bacterium | reverse complement strand
TCGTCGGCCTTGGAGCCGGTGTCGACAAGCGCGGTGCCGAGGATGGTGAGCGAGCCGCCGTCCTCGGTGGCGCGGGCGGAGCCGAAGAACTTCTTGGGCCGCGTGAGGGCGCCCGAGTCGATGCCGCCCGTCATGATCTTGCCGGAGTGGGGCATCTCCGCGTTGTAGGCGCGGGCGAGACGGGTGATCGAGTCGAGCAGGATGACGACGTCGTCGCCGAACTCGACCATCCGGCGGGCCTTCTCGATCACCATCTCCGCGACCTGCACGTGGCGGTGCGTCTGCTCGTCGAAGGTGCTCGCGACCACCTCGACATCCTCCGCGGTGTTGCGGCGGAAGTCCGTCACCTCCTCGGGCCGCTCGTCGATGAGCAGCACGATGATCTTGGAGTCCGGGTAGTTCTGGTTGATCGCCTTGGTCAGGAGCTGGAGCAGCACCGTCTTGCCCGTGCGCGGCGGGGCGACGATGAGCGCCCGCTGCCCCTTGCCGATCGGAGCGACGAGATCGATGATCCGCGTTTCGATCTTGTCGGGCTCGGTCTCGAGGACGAACCGCTCGTTGGGGTGCAGCGGCGTGAGATCCTCAAAGGCGCTGAGCTTGTGAACGTCCTCCGGGTCGCGCCCGTTGACCGAGTCGATCTTGAGCAGGGCGAAGTAGTTGTCGCCCTCCTTGGGCGCCCGGAGCGGGCCCTCGACGATCATGCCCCGGCCGAGACCGTGGCGGCGAACCTGAGAGGGCGAGAGGTAGATGTCGTCCGGGCCGGGCAGGTAGCTGTAGAGCGGCGAGCGGAGAAAACCGTAACCCTCCTTGAGGATCTCAAGCGTCCCGGCGCCGTACGTGAGCCCGTCGTTCTCCGCCCAGGACTTCATCACATTGAAGATGAGCTCCTGTCGCGGGGTCTGGTGGAAGTCCTCGATCCCCTGCTTCTCCGCCAGCTCGTGGAGCTCCTTGAGCGGCATGCGCTGAAGCTGGTCGAGGTGCAGCGCGTTCTCCTTGGCCTTCTTGCCCTCCTTCGTGGCGAGCGTCTTCTCAAGCTCCTCGGCCTCCCTGCGGAGCTCGTCGTCGCTTGGGAGCTGGCTCGCGGGGATGCTCGCCCCTCCCCCACCGCCGGGTCGCTTCTTGCGCTTCTTCTTGCGACGCTTGCCCTGGGCCTGCTGCTGCTGGCTTTGCTGCTGATTCTGGCCTCGGCCGCCGCCGGAACCGCGTCCACCGCCGCCGCCGCCGGAAGACCCCCTGTTCGAGTTGCCGTCGCTTCCGCCCGGCCGGTTCTGCGACTGGCCCTCGTTCTGTTTCTGCTGATCCTGCGACTGGCTTGGCTTCGAGGATTCGCCCTTCGGAGAATCGCCGCTGCCCTTGTCGGCCTGAGCCGCGGCGGGCTCGGCCTTGGACTCAGCGCCCCCGGCATCGCCCTTGGCCCTGGCGCGCGATTTCGGCTTGACCTCGGTCGCGCCGGGCTCGGCGACGGACGCGGGCGCGGTCTTTCGGGTGCGTCGACGGGGCTTGGGCTGCTCGTCGACGGTGCTGGAGGAGGACGATGACGACTTGGCCATGAGAGTCTCGCTCGAAATGGAAGGGATGAGGCGTTCCCGATGCATCAAGGGGACGCCGCGTCATTCGCGGAGAAGGATCGTCGCTTTCGCGATTGGTGGGATCAGACGCGAGCGTGGAGCCGTCGAAACGGCGGACTCGAACCCGCGAACGCGCTCTACGCTTGGGCGACGGGAGCCGGCCGATGCGTCACCGGCTCGGGGATGCTCCTCGTGCGGCGCAATCATACCGGACGAGCGAACCGCCGCAAGCGAGCCGATCAGGAAAGCTCCGATTGCGCCGCGTCCCACGCCTCCCGGATCCGACGCGCCAGCTCGTCGCGGGACCCCGCGTTCTCGATGATCCGATCCGCTCGTGCGCGTTTCCGCTCGAGCGAAAGCTGCGCGGCCTCGCGCCGCTCCAGCTCACGAGCCGTCCAACCGCGGCGCTCGATCACCCGCCGCTTGCGGATCTCCCGCGGAGCGTCCACGAACCAGACCTCGTCGCAGAGCCCGTCCATCCCGGACTCGATCAGCAGCGGCACATCGAGAACGATCGCCCCCGCGCTCGAGGGCGGATCGGCGATCAGCGACTCGGCCGCCGCGATCACGGGCGGGTGCAGGATGGCCTCGAGCCGCTTGCGTTGCGCTTCGTCCTGAAAGACGACCGACGCCAGCCGCTCCCGGTCAAGCGCGCCGTCCGACACGGCGTCTTCGCTGACTTCGGCCCGGATTCGATCGAGAACCGGCCGCTGCTTGAGGAGCCGCCCCACTTCGGCGTCCGCATCGAAAACGGCGGCGCCGAGATGACGCAGCTCCGCGGCCGCCACGCTTTTGCCCGCAGCGATCGCGCC
>CAZXGT010000194.1:0-2403 GCA_964639935.1 uncultured Phycisphaeraceae bacterium | reverse complement strand
GGGTGGCGCCGTCCTCGAAGGTGTCGATCTGCCCGGCTTCCACCGCGAACGCCGATCCCACGAACGCGAGCGCGATCGCCGCGATAAACGCACATCTCATGCTGACTCTCCTCTCGACCGCCGCGGACTCCGCGCGACGTCTGCTACAGGCTATCTCCTTCCGAGGCCCACGAGAACCGGAATCCAAATACATCCGCCGCGCCGTCCTATACTCATCGCCCCACTGACGCCATCGGAGAGCCCATGACGACGCACCCAGGCCGCCGACTTCGCCAACTCATGCAGCGCGACATCGTCGTGGCTCCCGGCGCGTATTCGGGCCTTGTCGCCCGCGCCGTCGCCCGCGAAGGCTTCCCGGCCGTTTACGTCTCCGGCGGGGCGATCACCGCCAACTCCGGCGTGCCGGATATCGGACTCCGAGGGGCCGAGCACTTCACGCGCATCATCCGCGAGCTCGCGGATTCGTCCGGGCTGCCTGTTCTCTCCGACGCCGACACGGGCTTCGGCGAGGCCGAGATGGTCGCCAAGACGCTTCGTGATTTTCAGTCCGCCGGGGCCGCGGGCTTTCACATCGAGGATCAGACCTTTCCCAAGCGATGCGGCCACCTCGGGGGCAAGACGCTGATCCCCATCGAGCATTTCCAGGAAAAGATCGACCTCGCCGCCAGAGCCCGCGACGAATCGGGCGGCCATTTCGTCGTCTGCGCTCGCACCGACGCCCGCTCGGTCGACGGGCTTGACGCCGCCATCGAGCGGGCCAAGGCCTACGTCGACGCTGGGGCGGACATGATTTTCCCCGAGGGGCTCCAGTCTGAGGACGAGTTCAAGAGGGTCGCCGCGGCCCTCGCCGGCTACGGCTCGCGTTCGCTCGCTCCCGGCGGAGGACCTTTCATCCTCGCCAATATGACGGAGTTCGGCAAGACGCCCGACATCGCCCACGACCGCTTCCGGGAGCTTGGGGTGCACCTCGTCATCCACCCGGTGTCGACGCTCCGGATCGCGATGAAGGCCGTCGAGCGGTTCCTTGCATCGCTCAAGGAAAACGGCCGCGCCGAGCCCGCCCTTGCGAGCATGCAGACGAGAAGCGAGCTCTACGATCTCTTGCGGTACACTCCCGGCGAGCCGTGGGTCTACCCCTCCTCAGAGACCGACCAAACCTCGCTTGATGAGTCGCGCGACGAGCAGGCCGCCGCGACTAAACCCGCCACGCACGCGACGTAGCTCGCGAACCTCGAAACCCAACCCCCTCACCGATCAACGCCCCTCACGAAGGAGCCAATTATGTCAACCACCGCACCCGACAAAGCCCAGGGCCTCGAAGGCATCGTCGCCGGAGACTCCGCCATCTGCTCCGTCGAGCAGGGCAAGCTCATCTACCGGGGCTATGACATCTCCGACCTCGCCGAGAACGCCACGTTCGAGGAGGTCGCGCACTTGCTGCTCGTCGGGCACAAGCCGAGCGAGTCCGAGCTCAAGGAGTTCGACAAGCAGCTCAAAGCCGCGCGCACGCTCCACGCCGACGCCGTCGCCGTGCTCAAGGCCGCCGCGGGCAAGCCGGGCATCCATCCGATGGACGTGCTCCGGACGGTCGTCAGCTTCCTCGCCCACACGCACCCGGACGCGCAGGACAACTCCCCCGAGGCCGAGCAGCGCAAGTCCATCCAGCTCACCGGCGTCATCCCGACGATCATCGGGCATATGCAGAACGTCCTCGACGGGCGTGACCTCATCGACCCCGACATGAGCCTCTCGCACGCCGAGAATCTCTACTACATGATGATGGGCGAGAAGCCGAGCGAGACGGCCGCGAAAATCATCGACACCTCGCTCATCCTCTACGCCGAGCACGACTTCAACGCGAGCACGTTCACCTCGCGCGTCATCGCCGGGACGCTCTCTGACATGCACGGCGCCGTCACCGGCGCGATCGCGGCGCTCAAGGGGCCGCTCCACGGCGGAGCCAACGAGGCCGCGATGGAAATGATCAAAGAAGTCGGCACGCTCGAGAACGTCGAGCCCTTCATGCAAAGGGCCTTCGCCGAGAAGCGGAAGATCATGGGCTTCGGCCACCGCGTCTACAAGAACGGCGACCACCGCGCCTCGATCCTGCACGGCCTTGGCCGCGCGTACGCCGACGAGCAGGGCGGCGAGGCGGTCCGCTGGTTCGAGATCGGGGAGAAGATCCAGAAGATCATGGACGAGGAAAAGGGCATCTTCCCCAATGTCGACTTCCCCTGCGGCCTGACGTATTTCGTCATGGGCATCCCGGTGCCGCAGTACACCCCGATCTTCGTCGCCGCCCGCGTCACGGGCTGGTGCGCTCACATCATGGAGCAGCACCAGAACAACCGCCTCATCCGCCCGCTTTCGAACTACACCGGCCCGATGGGCAAGAGCTGGAAC
>CAZXGT010000193.1:0-2479 GCA_964639935.1 uncultured Phycisphaeraceae bacterium | reverse complement strand
TGGAACGTCCGAGAACGGGGCGGAACACTGACGGCTCGCGGCTCGGTGTTGACGGGCTTCGCCCGCGTGGCGCACCGGCCTTCCGGCGCGCTTCGGCACGAATCTGTTTGGACGCCGCGGGTTGCGCGGCGTCGCCCGCTCGAGGCCTACACCTTCTCGAGCAGACTCGGGTCGATCTCAAGCGAGACCGCCCTGCCGAGGGCGCTGATCTCCAGGATCAGACGATCGACGCTCGGACGATCTTCGACGATTCCCTCGGTCCCCTTGAGAGGGCCCCGGGACACCCGGGCCCGGGCCCCGCGCACGAGCCCGGGGAAGGGGTCGAGCTCGGCCCCGCCGGAGAGCGCGTGCTGGATCTGCCGCAGCTCGTTCTCGAACCCGTCCTGATCGTCGACTTCGATGATGCCCGCGGCCCGGCGCGTGCTGATCGCGAAGAAGGCGTGCTCACGCGGCCCGTAGAGAACCAGATACCCCGGGAAGAGAGGCGTCTCGGTCCATCTCTTGCGGCCGCCGTGGGTGGCGTGTCGCGCGACGAGGAGCGGGTCGTGAGCGATCCGAGCGGCCACGAGCGCGCGAGAGAGGGCCTTCTCCTGACGGGGACGCGTCCGGATGACGCGCCAACGCGACCCGGGCGGCGCAGAGGCGACGTCGATCGAGCGCGGACGGTCTGTGCAGGTTGTCGGCATGGGTTTCAATCGGAGCGAAACGGAGGGGGCGAGAACCATATGCGGCACCTTGTCATCGGCCGATACGCTCCCGCCGATCGAGGAGTTTGGCATCTCGAAGTATTTTGTATCGGGCCAATCGCCCGCGGTGGCCCCTCGGGCCGAATTCCCCGATGCTGAGGCGGGAGGCGTCATGGCGAGAGACACGCTCATCCTTGGGGCTGGCGGCATGCTTGGGGCGTCGTGGCGCGACGCCCGGCCCGACGCGGTCGCGATGGATCGGGCCGCGCTCGACCTGACCGAGCCCGACCACCTCGAGCGGATCCCGCCGGACGCGGCCGTCGTGGTCAACTGCGCGGCCTACACGGACGTCGACGGCGCGGAGGAGGCGGAGGGGCTCGCGACCGAGCTCAACGGCGCGGCGGTCGCACGGCTCGCGGCGCGATGCCGGGAGATCGGCGCCCTGCTCGTGCACTATTCGACGGACTACGTGTTCGACGGCTCCGCCGGGGCGCCCTACGCGGTGGATCACGAGCGGAATCCGATCGGCGCGTACGGGCGGAGCAAGCTCGCGGGCGAGATCGCGCTTGAGGCATCGGGCGCCGAGTTCCTGTGCATCCGCACGAGCTGGCTCTACGCGGCCCACGGGAAGAACTTTGTTCGGACGATCGCCAGGCTCTGCGCCGAACGCGACGAGCTCAAGGTCGTCGCGGACCAGCGCGGGCGGCCGACAAACGCGGACCACCTGGTCGCGCTGTCGAGGAAACTGATCGACGCCGGCGCCCGCGGCTTCTTCCACGGGTGCGACTCGGGCGAGTGCACGTGGCACGAGCTGGCGACGGCGATCGGCGAGCGGATCAACCCGGGCTGCGCGATCCATCCCTGCTCGACCGAGGAGTTCCCGCGCCCGGCGCCGAGGCCGTCCTATAGCGTGATGGACCTCGGCGCGACCGAAGAGATCACCGGGCCCCTCCCCCACTGGCGGGAGGGCCTCGCGGCGGCGCTTGACCGCATGGAAACCATGGCGCCGGACGCGCCGAGAAAGGCTGTCTGACGATGCGATTGCTTGTGACGGGCGGGGCCGGTTTCATCGGATCGAACTTCATCCGCTTCCTGCGGCGGGAGCGGCCGGATTGGCGCCTGACGAATCTCGACTCGCTGACCTACTCGGGGAACCTCGAGAACCTCGCGGGGCTCGAGGACGACCCGAACTACGAGTTCGTCAAGGGGGACATCCGCGACGCGGACACGGTCGACCCGCTCATGGAACGCTGCGACGCCGTGGCGCACCTGGCGGCTGAAAGCCACGTGGACCGCTCGATCATCGACTCGCGGCCCTTCATCGAGAGCAACGTGCTCGGGACGCAGATGCTGCTCGATTCGGCGCGACGCGCCGGGGGGCGGCGCTTCCTGCACGTCTCGACCGACGAGGTCTACGGCGACCTGCCGCTCGACAAGCCCTGTCTCAAGTTTACCGAGGAGACGCCGCTCGCCCCGAGCAGCCCCTACTCGGCGAGCAAGTGCGCGAGCGACCTCCTCGTCCGCGCGGCGCACCACACGTTCGGCGCCGACGTCGTGACCACGCGCTGCTCCAACAACTTCGGGCCCTACCAGTTCCCGGAGAAGGTGATCCCGCTCTTCGTGACGAACCTGATCCAGGGGGAGAAGGTGCCGCTCTACGGCGACGGCCAAAACGTCCGTGACTGGCTGCACGTCGACGACCACTCCGAGGCGCTCGTCGCGGTGCTCGAGAGGGGCAAGGCGGGCGAGGTCTACAACATCGGCGGCGACAACGAGCGGTCGAACCTCGAGCT
>CAZXGT010000192.1:0-2566 GCA_964639935.1 uncultured Phycisphaeraceae bacterium | reverse complement strand
CTCCTCGCGGCGCGCCATGAGCCCCGCCCCGATCGCCAGGCCCACCGCCGCCCCGATCGACGGCCCCATCGCCACCCACAGCGCCAGGTCGCCCGTCACCGAGCCCACCACGCTCCCAAGCGCGGTCCCCACCCCGGCGCCGATCGCCAGCCCGAGCCCGATGTAGATCGCATCCTCCCGCTTCGTCATCGCGCTCTCATTCTTCACTCTCAAGAGGTGATTTCGGGCGTCCGCACTCGGCCGCGCGTTCGTACGATACGCGCATGACGACCGCTCACGAGTACATCCTCGGCGCCGACGCCGTCGAGCTGGCCCGCCTCCGCTTCCAGCACAAGGTCTGGACGCGGCAGATGTATGCCTTCCTCAAGAGGGCCGGTCTTCGCGCAGGCCACGCCGTGCTCGACCTCGGCGCCGGGCCGGGCTACACCACGCTCGAGCTCGCGACGATCGTCGGCGAGAGCGGCCGCGTCACGGCCGTCGACGAGAGCGCGGACTTCCTCGCCTACCTCCGCGCCGAGTGCGACCGCTACGACCTCCGCAACGTCGACATCGTCCAGAGCAAGGTCGAATCGCTCGATGTCGAGCCCGGCTCGATCGACTTCGCCTACGCCCGCTGGCTTCTGTGTTGGCTCGGCGACCCGGTGGACGCCCTTCGCCGCGCCTCGGCGTTCCTCAAGCCCGGCGGCGCGCTTCTCCTTCAGGAGTACCTCCACTGGGGCGCCATGCGGATCATCCCGGACGACCCCGTCGTCACCGCCGCCATCGCCGCGTGCCGGAAGAGCTGGGATGTCGGGCGGGCCGACATGGACATCGCTCGGCGCTTCCCCGAGATCGCGCCGCAGATCGGCCTGACGCTCGAGAGCTTCGAGCCCGTCGCCCGCATGGGCCGCGTCGGCTCCCTCGAGTGGCGGTGGGTGGGCACGTTCCTCCGCGACTACCTCCCGAAGGTCGCCGCTCGCGGTCTCTACGAGGAAGCCGAATACCCTCGCTTCCTCGAACGTTGGCGCGACCTCGAAGCGCAGGGAGCCAGCTACATC
Source organism: uncultured Phycisphaeraceae bacterium (assembly GCA_964639935.1). Lineage (GTDB taxonomy): Bacteria > Planctomycetota > Phycisphaerae > Phycisphaerales > UBA1924 > CALNYS01. The sequence goes on along the minus strand of CAZXGT010000192.1, from coordinate 1,529 downwards.
TTCACCCCGCTCATGAGCGAGGCGATCCTGCGCAAGCCGGCGTGATCGCCGCGTCGCGATGCGCAAAAAAAGAGACGGCACGACGAGCCCTCCGCAGCGTCGCCGTGCCGTCCGTATCGTCAGATTGCATTGCCAATCAACTCAGAACGAACGTCACTTTCAAATCAACCCGATACTCTGTGATCGAATTATTCTCGACGACCACTTTCTGCTCCTTCACCCACGCGCCCTTGATGTTGTCGACGGAAGATGAAGCCTTCGCGATGCCGCTGTTGATGGCGTCCTCGAAGCTCTTCGTTGATGAGGATGTGATCTCGATAACCTTGGCGACGCTCATGCGATTCCTTTCTCTCTCGACTGCATGGGACGATCTCCCGGCCGCGTGAGCCCCGCCTGAGCGACCGGTGAGAAGACCCTCAGAGTGCGGCGGATCGTCGAGGCCGCGACGCGAAGCGCGCTTGCGGTACGATCCGGGGTATGCCGACGCCCGACGCCTACTGGTTCGACGCCCACCTCGATCTCGCCGACCTCGCCGTCGGCGGCCGCGACATGACCGTCGAGGATCCGCTCCGGGCCGGCGGACCGTGCCAGCCGGGCGCCGTCACCATCCCCTCGCTTCTCGCCGGCGGCGTCCGGTGCGCGCTGGGCACGATCTTCACCGAGTCCGGGGGCGACGGCCCCGAGGGCTACCCCCCCGGCGACGCGGCGGCCGCACACCGCAGGGGGCGCGCGCAGCTCGAGGCGTACCTGACCTGGCAGGACATGGGGCTTGTCGCGATCGACCTGCCTGGCGCGCTCCGCCAGGACAAGCACGTCGGAGAGATCCGCGGCGGCATGGGCGTCACCGAGATCGTCCCGCACCCGCCCATCGAGCGACTCGACCCCGGCAAGCTCCACATCGGCATCCTGATGGAGTCCGCCGACCCGATCCGCACGCCGGAGGAGCTCCCGTGGTGGACTGATCGCGGCGTCGTCATGATCGGCATGGCGTGGTGGCGTTCGTCGCGCTACGCCGGGGGCAACGGGCATGCGGACGACGGCCTCACCGATCTCGGTCGCGAACTCGCCGACGCCATGGACGCGGCGGGCGTGATTCACGACCTCTCGCACCTCTCGCAGAAGGCGACCGACGAGCTGCTTGCCCACACCGACGCGCTGGTCGTTGCGTCGCACTCCAACGCGCGGGCGCTCATCGACCCGCCGGACGAGCGGCACCTCGCCGACGAGACGATCCGGGAGATCTCGCGCCGCGGCGGCGTCGTCGGCGTGAACCTCGTCTCGGACTTCCTCCGCTCGGGCCTCTCGCGCCAGAGCGGCGAGCGCGCCTCGATCGGGGACGTGGTCGCGCACATCGAACACATCGCCGGCGTGGCCGGGCGTCGCGACGCCGTCGCGCTCGGCTCGGACATGGACGGCGGCCTGACGCGCGACAATCTCCCCAAGGGCGTCAACGGCCCGGCGGACCTCGAGAAGATCGCAGGCGCCCTCCGCGCCGCCGGATGGACGGAGGCGGAGATCGATGGGTTCCG
>CAZXGT010000191.1:0-2587 GCA_964639935.1 uncultured Phycisphaeraceae bacterium | reverse complement strand
GAAGGTGTCGTTGGAGGACTGGCCCATGTTGACGTGGTCGTTGGGGTGGACGCCCTCGCCGGACTCGCGGTCGCCGATGTAGTCGGGGCTCTTGCTCGAGCCGAGGGGCGCGCCGCGTTCCTGACAGATGAGGTTGGCGATGACCTCGTTGGCGTTCATGTTGGTGGACGTGCCGGAGCCGGTCTGGAAGACGTCGACGGGGAAGTGCTCGTGATGGCTCCCCTCGCCGATGGCGGTGGCGGCGTTGATGATGGCTTCGGCGCGGGCGTCGTTGAGCAGGCCGAGGTCGCGGTTGGCGCTGGCGCAGGCGGCCTTGAGCCAGCCGTAGGCGTAGATGATCCCGCCTGGGATGGTGCGGCCCGAGATGGGGAAGTTGAGGACCGCGCGCTGCGTGCTGGCGCCGTAAAGGGCGTCCGCGGGAACGGTCATCTCGCCCATGGAGTCCTTCTCGGTGCGCGTCTTGGATTGGGCGGCGGTCGTCATTGGTCTCTCCTCGATCTGCGATTCGTCCGGTGAAGCCGGCGGCGCGGCGGGCGCGGCCGTCAGGGGCGCGAGAGATTCTCCCGGCTGATCATGAGCTCGAGCGTCTGGGCGACGTAGCCGATCTCGCGGTCGGTGAGTCTGGTGTGGAAGGGGAGTGCGATGGTGCGTGCGCAGAGGCGTTCGGCGATGGGGAAGTCGCCTTCTGAGAAGCCGAAGCGCTCGCGATAGGGGGGCTGGAGATGGATGCAGGGGAAGTAGTCGCTGACGCCGATGTCGTGGCGTCGCATGCCTTCGAGGATGCGGTCGCGCTCCTCGCGGGTGTACTCGTCGCTCAGCCGGAGGACGAAGACGAACCAGCTCATGTCCACGTCGTCGTCGATATTGGGGAGGACGACCTCAGAGACGCTCATGAGTTGCTGGAGGTAGGCGCTGGCGACCTGGCTTCGCTTCTCGAGGAGCTCATCGAGGCGCTGCATCTGGACGACGCCGATGGCCGAGGCGATCTCGCTCAGGCGGTAGTTGTAGCCGAGGCGCTCGTGCATGAGCCAGGAGGAGCCGCTGGCCCGGCTGGTCTGCTTGTCGGAGCGGCGTCCCTGATTGCGGAGGGAGCGGCAGAGGTCGGCGAGGCGGTCGTCGTCGGTGACGATCATGCCGCCTTCGCCGGTGGTGATCTGTTTGTTGGGATAGAAGCCGAAGACGCCCACGCGGCCGAAGCCGCCGCAGGGTGTGCCCTTGCAGGCGCCGCCGAGGGCCTCGCAGCAGTCCTCGATGAGGGGGAGCTCGTACTTGGCGGCGATGGCGCGGTACTCGTCCATGTGGGCGGGGTTGCCGAACGCTTCGACGGCGACGATCGCCTTGGTCTTCTCGGTGACGGCGTTTGCGACGAGCCCGGGATCCATGTTCATCGAGTGGGGATCGACGTCGACGAAGACGGGGGTGGCGCCGACGTGGAGGATGCAGTTGGCGCTGGCGATGAAGCTCAGGGGGGTGGTGATGACCTCGTCGCCCGGGCCGATGCCGAGGGCGAGAAGAGAGAGGTGCAGACCAGCGGTCCCGGAGGAGACGGCGACGGCGTAGCGCCGCCCGGTGCGTTCGGCGACGGCGGCCTCGAAGGCGGCCGTTCGCGGACCCAGGGCGAGTCGCCCGGAGCGCATGGTCTCGACGACGGCGTCGATCTCGGCATCGGAGATGTCCGGCTGGCTCAGTGGGATCTCATCAAGCATCGTGGGGCCGACTCCAGAATCGCGGGCGAACCGGCCACGATACTCCCGATGAGCCGGGCGCGCCGAGGGCGCTCCCGCGGCGCGGTTGGGGGATCAACGGTGGAGGTCGGCCTCGATGAGCGCGACAAGCTCGGAGAGCGCGATGGGCGGTTCGCCCGGCGCGAGGGAGACGTCGGCGCCGGCCCGGATCTGCTTGCTGAGGCGCTGGCAGGCGGTGACGACGCTCGAGTGATTCGGGCGCCCGAGCTTGACCGCCAGCTCCGGGTAGCTGAGGGTCGTGTGCTTGCGAGCGAGCAGCGCCGAAATGGATCGGGCGACGACGACGCGGCGGTGCCGGCTGCGTCCCATCACCTCCGCGACGTCGACCCCGAGGCGCTCGGCCGCGGCGTCGATGATGCGCTCGGCGCGGATCGGTCCGGTGGCTCTGGGCCCGGCGCCGAGCTCGAGAGCCTGGCGGATCGTGGCCGTGGAGGCGACGCCGGATTCCCCGGCCATCAGGCGAGCGACGGCCTCGACGCGGACGATGGCGCCCTCGAGCTCGCGGACGGAGCCGGTGACGTGACGGGCGATCAGCGCGGCTCCGGCCTCGTCGAGAATGATCCCGCGGCGGGCGGCGAAGGTGGTGGCGAGACGTCGCCTGAGCGCCTCTTCGGGCGGATCGACGCCGACGACCATGCCGGCCATGAACCGGGAGACGAGCTCGCGTGAGAACGCTCGGATGACGGAGGGGTGGGCGTCTGAGGCCATCGCGATGGCGGCCCCGCCCATCGCGAGGGCGTTGAGCGTGTGGAGGAGCTCGGACTGGGTGGCGCTCTTGCTCGCGAGGAAGTGAACGTCGTCGATGCACAGGAGATCGAGCCTGCGGTGCTCGGCGTGGAAGC
>CAZXGT010000190.1:0-2590 GCA_964639935.1 uncultured Phycisphaeraceae bacterium | reverse complement strand
TCGGACTTCATCGTGAACTACTGCGGGTGGAACATCGACGACGTCCGGATCCTCGCCAACTCGGCGACCGGCATCGACTGCCCCCACGATGTCACCGGCGACGGCGCCACCGACGCGGCCGATCTCGCGACGCTCATCACCTCCTGGGGAGGCCTCGCCGCCGGCTACAACGCCGGCGACATCAACAGCGACGGGCGGGTCGACGCCGAGGACATCGCCGCGCTCATCGCCGCCTGGAACACCGCCGGCTGCGACTGAGCCATCGCCGCGAAGACGCCAACGCGTCCCGCGGCGCGAGAGACACAACCCGAACGCGACGCCCGAGAGGGCGTCGCGTTTGTTTCATCGCTCCCCGGGCCCCCTCACGGAACCGCCCGGAGCGTGCGTCCGTATCATGAGACGCGACCCGTCCGCGTTTTTCCGGGCGATCCGGAAGCGGGCCCCTTCGCGAGCCGGGCGTGGATCCGACCTGAGCGGTATGGTGTCGCCATCCGATTAGAGGAGCACAGACGTATGAGCAAGGGAACGACGCACACCCCCACGATGCGCCTCCGCACCATGGCGGCCCTCGCGGGTCTGGCGGCCGGTTTCGGCCTCGCCGCCGACGCCTCGGCGATCTCGATCGTCAAGCTGCGCACGAACTACGACGCGTGGGAGTCCGTCCTCATGCCCGTCCGCAACGAGATGGGCGAGATCACCGGCACGGAAATCCGTCCCGTCACCGGCCAGGGCGTGACCGTCGGGATCATCGAGGCGGCCCAGCCGAACCTCGATCACATCGCCTTTGAGGGCCTCGATTTCCGCCGCATCTGGTACCCCTTCGAAACGGAGACCTCCAATGACATCTCCACCGTGCGCCGTGATCTCCTGCCTCGCACCGATGGCGGCTCGCTCCGCTTCCCCGTCGAGCTCCACCGCCACGCCACCGCCGTCGCCGGCGCGATCGCCGCGCGCAACGAGAATCTCTTCGGTCAGTTCAGCGCTTTCGGCCCCGTCACCGGGATCGCGCCCGACGTCGACCTGCTCACCGGCGCGCTCATCACCGGGACCGACCCCTTCGACGGCGGCTTCCAGAACGTGACGCCCGAGGCGATCATGTTCACCCTCGCCGCCATGACCGACGTCGATCTCGACAACGACGGCGAGGGCGACTTCATCGAGCCCCTCGCCGAGTGGTACGGCGTCGAAGCGTGGGCCCCCGCGGACGTCATCAATGTCAGCTTCGGCAGCGTCCAAGGGCGCAACGAGCGCTCCGGGGAGGACGTGTTCGCCCGAGCCGCGAACATCATCGTCAGCCGAACGAACACCACCATCATCGCCGCCGTCGGCGACAGCGCCCAGGAGGCTTTTCTCGAGGAACTCGAGGAAGACGAGGGATCGATCGCCTCGCCCGCGTCGGGCTACAACACCATCGCCGTCGGCCGCACCGGCAGCGGCACCAACATCGAGGATCGCCAGGAAGACAGCGGCATCGGGCCTGTCCCCATCTTCAACTGGCTCAGCGGCGACCGCGACGGCGATGAGTACCTGGTGAACCCCCAGACCGGCGAGGACTACGACGACATCGAGCTGATGGACGAGGAGGATCCCCGCCAAGGGCCCTTGATTTTCTTCCCATCCGGAACCGACGAGAGCCCCACCGGCCAGCGCGTCGCAATCGATATTCTCGCCCCGGGCACCATGATCACGCTGCCCGCCAACCAGCTCAACGGATCGCAGGTGCTCTCAAACACCGACGTCTGGGACGGCTGGTCCGGCACCTCCTTCGCCTCGGCCATCGTCACGGGCGCCGCCGCCCTGATGCACGAATACGGGCGCGAGTGGGGCGTCTCGACCGATCCCGTCGTCATCCGCGCCGTCCTCCTGAACTCCGCCGAGAAGCCCTCGGGGTGGAACAACGGCTCGACCGAGGGCGACGACGCGCTCATCCAGACCTCGACCGACGAGGCGCTCGATGAGGAGCTCGGCGCAGGCGTGATCGATTTCCGCCGCCTCCTGATCCAGTACACGGCCACCGCCGGCGGCTACCGCGACATCACGGAGGCCAACGCGAGCGTCCTCCAGAACTTCCGGCCCGTCTTCCGCCGCGATCCCGCGATCGTCTTCCCCTACCTGCGCGATCCCGAGGACGAGATGCCCGATCCGGAGACCCTTCCAGGAGGAACCAACTACACACCGCGGAACACCCAGCTCAACGACTTCAACCGCTACACCGAAGACGGCGATTTCGGCGCCCGCGAGTATTTCTTCACCACGCCGGAGTTCGCCACCATCACCGGCTACTCCGACCCGACCAGTCAGTCCAGCTTTTCGCGCTCCCGCCCGACCTCTCCGGGCGTCACGGCGTCGCCGGACGCCGGACCCAGCGAGGGAACCGACGTCGGCCCGGGCTGGCAGAACTTCGCCCAGCCCCTGGGCAACGGCGGTCGCTTCAGCGGCCTCTTCCCCGGCGACGGCGGCATCGACCGCACCGGCGGCACCTTCGGAGGAGGCGGAGGCGGCATCAACCGTCCCGGCGGCAGCATCCCCTCGGGCATCGGCGGGGGCGAGAGCCCCGGCGGCGGGGGCGGCGGCGCGGGCTCCGGCGCCG
>CAZXGT010000189.1:0-2615 GCA_964639935.1 uncultured Phycisphaeraceae bacterium | reverse complement strand
GGGGAGCCGGGGTCGTGGAAGAGTCCCGATCCGATGTGCCCGCCGAAGACGTCGTCCTCGATCTCCGGGTAGGCGTCGGTGCGGGGGAGGTAGGCGCCGCTGTCGAGCCGCCACCCGAAGGTGCCGTCGCGGTTGGTGTCGGTGAAGGAGCCGACGTGCCCGTCGGCGAAGAGGATGTTGCCGCGGGTGCGGTCGTGGTCGTCGTCGTTTTTGCGGGGCTGTCGTTCGTGGGCGGGCCCGAAGTCGTCGTAGTCCTGGCGTCCCCAGACGCCGGAGGGGTAGCCGACGGGCCCGTCGAGGAAGGCCTTGGTGACGCGTTCGGGCCCTTCGCCGAAGTCCTCGCGGTCCTCGATGGCGCCGTCGGTCCGCCCGTCGCCGAAGAGGGGGACGAGCGTGGGCGAGGCGCCGGTCATGCGGTGATCCTCGAGCGGGCCGACGACGGACTGGGTCTTGGTGGGTGAGCCGATGGAGGCGTTGAGGGGGTTCTTCATGCCGGTGAAGCCGAGGTACCAGCTCATGGTGTAGTTGGTGTTGAAGCCTTCGTTGAGGAGGCGGTCGCGCTCGGCGCGGTCGATGGGCCGCCAGGGGCGGCCGTCGTCGAGGCGTTCGAGGGTCATGTTCTGGGTGTAGCGGGCGGGGTGCGAGGGGCAGAGGTGGCGGCCGGGGACGAGGTACCCGCCGCCGACCATGTCCGCGAGCCAGCCTTTTTCGTCGATGGCGCCGTAGCTGTTGGTCTTGCGGTTATCGAAGGGCCCGGTGCAGAAGAGGCCGCTGTTTTCGTTGGCGTGGGCGATGGTGGCGACGCCCATCTGGCGGAGGTTGGACTGGCACTCGACGAGCTCGGCCTTCTCGCGCACCGCGCCCAGGGCCGGGAAGAGCAGGCCGATGAGCACCGCGATGATGGAGATCACGACGAGCAGCTCGATGATCGTGAAGCCGCGCCGCGCTATCGGAGGGAGCAATCGAAAGGACGTGTTCGCCTGACCCATGCCTTGACGCTACTGAGATCGGGGCGGGCGAACAACGGCCGACATCAACCAGGTGGTTATATATGTCATTAAGATTGTGCTGTTCGGTTCGCGTATAAAGAAGACAGAGATAGATAGCATAGCTACCTGTTTGGCGTCTGCCATGTATAGGTATGCTATCTATATCAATCCCGTCTGAGCCGTTGAGCGGGGTTTCTCGCAGGGTCCGGGTTGATTTGCTACGGTGTGCCGATGGATGAGCGGCGAAGTCAACTGATACGGCGCGGTGGGTGTGTTGTAATCGCCGCTGCAGCCACGCTGCACGCGACCGGCTCCGCGACCGCACAGGTGGTGATCAATGAAGTGCTTCACAACCCCCCGGGCGCCAGCCCGATCGAGGAGCACTGGGAATACATCGAGCTTTGGGGCCGCCCCGGGCTCTCGCTTGACGGCTTGGCGGTGCTGCTCATTAATGGCGGCGAAGACCGCGATCGCAACGGGACGCCGGAGATCGAGCCGCACCTCGACGAGGCGTTCACCCTCGACAACCACGCCCTGGGGCCGGAGGGCCTTTTCACCCTTTACAACGCGAGCGCCGCGGGCGAGTCCGACGTCGCCGCGGCCCGCTGGGGGGGTGGTCCGCGCGAGCACGCGTCGAGCTTCATCGAATCAAGCCTCGACCGGAACCGCACGCCGGGGCGTCTCGCGAACGAAGGATCGACCACTTATCTTCTCGTGCGGCTCGACGAGACAGAGCGTCGCCTTGTGAGCGAGCTGGCGACCTCCGGCGCCGTCGTTGATGAAGACTTCGACGGCGTCCTCGATCTCCAGCCGCTGCGCGAGCTGCAGATCCTCGACGCGCTCGCGTGGAGCCATCGGGGAGGCCGCGAGTACACGCCGACCACCGACGACGAGCTGTCCGAGACCGTCGGGCTCAACCCTGACGCCGCGACGCGCATCGCCTATCTCCCGCCACAGCCGCGTCTGGGCCACCGCACGATCAACCGCACCGACGATGCGGGGCGCGTCACGGGGTACGAGGTCGTGCCGACATCTCGAGCGGATGAGTCTTACGTCTACGGCGTGCTCGACGGCGCGCTGTTCCCAGACTACATCGAGTACTTCGACGGTTATGATTTCGAAGGCTGGAAGCAGCTCTACGCGCCCACCGACGTCGCCGCCCTTGCCTACCCGCTCAGCGTGGCCGACCCTGAGCCCGATCACAAGCCTTTCGGCCCACCGATCCGCCCTTCTCGAGAAGGCTCGATGAAGCTCGACGATCTTCCGGTCGCGGGCATGCGGCTGACGCCGCACGCGATGAACGCTCATCCGTCAGGCGGAGTGTCTCAGCGGGCGTTCATCGCGGGCGACGGCGACTTCGACGGCGTCATCACCGAAAAGGATGTGGAGATCGCGCGTGCCTGCGTCGGCATGACGATGTCCGGCGCTCCCGCGCTGCAGCTGCACAAAGCGCAAACCGTGCTCGCCGTGCTCTGGTCCCGGCCCGCGGACGACCCATGGAGCACGCGGATCAGCGAGCGTCACGTCGCCGCGATCCAAGACCTGGTCAACGATTCAGACGCCCTGCCGTGAGCCGCTCGGTTCGTCTTCCGGCGTGACGTTAACGTGATAGAACCCCGCGAGCAC
>CAZXGT010000188.1:0-2645 GCA_964639935.1 uncultured Phycisphaeraceae bacterium | reverse complement strand
CTGATCTTCGTCAACTCCTCGGGTCAGCGCCGGTGGTTCAAGCTCGCGAGCGGCCGCGCCGACGCGGTCGACACGCCCATGCTGCTCGCGCCCGCGGCGGTTCACTTCATTCATTCTTTTTCCGCGCAGAACCTCGACGATCGAAACTCGATCGCTCGCGCCTGGCTCGATCAGGGCGCGTTTGTGTACGTGGGCTCGGTTGACGAGCCCTACCTCCAGGCCTTCGTCAAGCCGATCGATCTGGCGACTCGGCTTCTCGTCCCGGCGCCGGTGGCGCCGTCGATCCGCTCGAGCGGGCCGCCCTGGAAGATCACGGTGCTCGGCGACCCGCTCTACACGCTCGGTCCCGCCGCGCCGTCGGCGCCGGGGCCCGTCGAGATCGACGGCTTGCGGAGCGTCGAGACGGCGCTCGCCGCGGCGCTGCAGGACCGCGAGTTCGCCCACGCCGCCCGGCTGCTCGCCATGGCCGGCCGGGATCGCGACCTGGTCAAGCTCGCGCGGGCGGTGCTCGAGGACGATCCGGGGTCGATGTCCCCCGAGCTGGCGAGCGCGGCGCTGCTTGGCGCGATTCGCATCGGGCGCGTCGATCTCGCGCCTGCGCTCTTCGACTCGCTCGATGAGGACCGGCGCGACGATCCGCTGCATGTGAACCCGCTGTGGCATCTCGCCGAGCCGCTTCTGACGGGCGCGCCCGAACCTGAGTTGGCGCGGTTCCTCGGGCGGATCGTCCGCGGGGCGCGCTACGAACGCGACGCGAGGCTCGCGGCGCGGGCGGTGTCGCGCGCGGTCGGCTCGGAGGCGGCGGCCTCGCTCCTGACCCGGCTCATGGAGGAGGCGCCGAACGCGGGCGTCAAGCGCGCGCTCGCCGACGAGCTGACGCGCTACTGACCCCGCCGGCGGTTCCACGCGCGCTGGAGCGCCGGGTCGACGATCGTCAGGTTGGCCTCGTCGATCAGCCGTCGGGCCAGACGCGTCATCAAGATGCGCTCCTGCTCGGCTCGCGCGTCCTCGAGGACGAGCGGGCGAACCGTCGCGAGCTCGACGTCCTGCGCCGGGAGCGCCGCCTCGAGCTTGATGATCGCAAAGCCGCTCGGGAGCGCGACGGGCCCGCTCACCTCGCCGGGCTCGAGCGCGGCGGCCGCCTCGCGGAAGGCCGCGGGATAGGAGGGATCGCGCACGGAGAAGGGCTCGATGTCGCCCCCGCGCTCGGCGCTGGCGTCGGTCGAGAGGCGGGCGGCGACCTCGCCAAAGGGCCGTCCGCGCTCGATCTGCGTCAGGGCCGCCTGCGCCTCGGGGGCGGAAGCGACGGTGATGAGCCGCACGCGGCGCTTCGGCCCGTAGCGGACGTCCATCGCGAGATCGATCATCTCCGGGGTGATCTCGACGCGGGGCTTGACGATCGCCCGCATGATGGCCGTGCGGCGCAGGAGCGCCTCGTAGCGAGTGGGGCCCAGCCCGCGGCGGTCTCGCAGCTCCTGAAGGAGCCGGCGTCGCGCGGCGGGCGAGTCGCTCACGCCCGCGAGCGCGTCCTCGAGGGCGTATTCCTCGCGCTGGAGGTTCAGGCTCTCGATGTTGATGCCGCGCCGCTCGGCCTCGCGCTTGAGGAGGCGGTCGAGGGTCTGTTCCTCGAGCGCCGCGGCGCCGGCGGCTTCGACCATCGCGTCGTGCAGCGCGGCCCACTCGATGGGCTCGCCCTCGAGCACGGCGGGCGGCGAGACGCGGCCGAGGCGAAGCTCGCGCGAGGCGCCGGCCCCGCGATCTGCGATCGGCGAGTCGGTCCGGGAGGCCTCGCGGATGACGCGCTCCGATCGCGACTCGGGGGCGGACTCGCACGCGGCCAGGCCGATCGGGATCATCAACGCGAGCCATCGAGCGATCTGCGGCATGAGGTCTCTCCGGGATCGGCCGCGCGAGATCGTGCAACCGGACGCCGTCTCCTGCGGACCGGTAGTCTACGAGGTGACCGCGATGGATGAGCCGAACCAGCACACGCAGACGGGCGCCCGGGCGTCGAACGCTTCGGGAACGACCGATTCGGCAAGCGCCGAGCCCGGGGCGGCCGGCTGGTTCCCGTGCCCCTACTGCGGCGAGCGGCAAGCCCACGGCGCGGTCGAGTGCCGCGCTTGCGGCGGGCTGTTCGAGCCGCTCTCGCGTCAGGCGACACAGAATCAGATGGGTCCGTGGTTCGTGCGCGACGAGTCGGCGCCCTTCGTGCCGGGGCGGAGCTACGCGACGATCCGGCGCATGGCCCAGCGCGGGCGGATCACGCCCGAGACGGTGATTCGCGGTCCGAGCACGAGGCAGTTCTGGATGGCGGCGGCCGAGACGCCGGGCGTGGCGCATCTGCTCGGGCGGTGTCATTCGTGCAAGTCGCGAGCGAGCGCGGAGGAGTTCTCGTGCTCGTCGTGCGGCGCGGCGTTTTCGGTGAGCGAGGACCGGCAGTCGCTCGGTCTGGCGCCGGTTCGGCTGCTCCCGGGGCAGGCGGCGCCCACGCTCGTGGCGCGGAGCGCCAGCACGGGAGCGCCGGCGCCGACGGCCTTCGCGCGGCTCGCTGATTCCAGTGCGCCCGCGAAAGCGCCTCGCCCGTCAGCCCCGGCCCCGCTGACGCCCGCGACCGAGGCCGTTGTCGCCCCGGCGCCGCCGCC
>CAZXGT010000187.1:0-2653 GCA_964639935.1 uncultured Phycisphaeraceae bacterium | reverse complement strand
GGCGGCGGTGAATCTGATGCGTCCCTGCGTCACGTCTGGTCTCCCGCGCCGCGCCTCCGGCGCTTCGCATAGACTCCCCGAGAGCCGACAACGTGTCCACCCGAGGGTCTCGGTGTCTCCGGATTTTTCGCATCCCGGGGTCGTGAGTCTCGGCGGGGGGCACTCAGCATCTTGGATTGGAGTCCGCCATGGCGGAGATCATCATCCCGGGCGGCGGCGGCGCCGAGGAGCCCGAGAAGAATCAGGGCGGGGGCGAGCCGAAATCGCAGATCCATGTCGATTCGGACTGGAAGGCGCAGGCGCAGGCCGAGAAGGACCGGCTTGAGCAGGAGGTGGAGGCGAAGGCCCCGCAGGGCGAGGGCGGTCCGGGCGGGATCCCGCCGGCGAGCTTCCAGGCGCTGTGGACGGAGCTGGCGAGCCAGGCGTATGTCTTCCTCGGGGCGATTCCCGATCCGAAGACGGGCCAGGCCGTCGTCGCGCCGGAGTACGCCAAGTACTACATCGATCTTCTGGGCGTCCTCGAGGAGAAGACCAGGGGCAACCTCACGGACGACGAGGGCGACGAGTTCGGCAGGGTTCTCAACGAGCTTCGCCAGGTCTTCGTGCGCGTCTCGGGCTATGTCTCCGAGGAGCTCGCGAAGCGCGAGGCGGCCGAGGCGCCCGGCGGCGGTGAAGCCGGCGCCCCCGACCAGACGAAGAACGAGTAGGGAATAAAGCGCGCGGGCCTCCGCCCGGTCGATCGCGGCGCCGGAGCGCGTCGCCCCCGCCACGGCCTGATCAAACCGCAAAGGAACGCGAGACGTGAGCGAATCCGAGTCCTTTCTGGACCGTCACTGGTTTCTCCTCCGCCGGCTGCACTCCCTGACGGGGATCGTGCCGATCGGCGTGTTTCTCATCATTCACCTGACGACGAACTCCTCGATCGTCTGGGGCGAGTCGCTCTCGGGCGGGGGCGTGAAGACGTTCCAGCACGAGGTGGACTTCATCCACTCGCTGCCGGGGCTCGTGCTGCTTGAGATCTTCGGGCTGTGGCTTCCGATCCTCTATCACGCGGTGTTCGGGTTCATTATCGGCTTCACCGGCCGGTCGAACGTCGGGCGGTACAAGTACGCGGACAACTGGCGGTACACCCTTCAGCGGTGGTCCGGGTACATCGGGTTCCTGTTCATCGTCTACCACGTGGCGACGCTGCGGTGGAAGTGGAACCTGCCCTTCAGCGCGGTGTTCGATCCGCAGGTCGCGTCGTCCTCGACGGCGATCGCCCTCCGCGGCGGCTCGACCGACGACGTGTTCGCCGCCGTCCTTGTCGGTGCGATCTACCTGACCGGCGTGACCCTCCTGGTCTTCCATCTCGCCAACGGCCTGTGGACAGCGGCGATCACCTGGGGCGTGACGATCACCGAGTCCGCCCAGCGCCGGTGGGCGTGGGTGTGCGCGGCCCTGGGCGTGGCGCTGATGGCGGCGGGCTGGTCGGCCTACTGGGGCTTTGTGACGCTCGACATCGACAAGGCGCGGGTGATCGAGGAGCAGCTCATCCTCGAGCAGGGCGGCGTCCCGGTGAACCCGGACGCGGTCCCGGAAGCCGCGTTCCTCATCGATCCGCCGACATCCGCGACGCCTGTTTCCTCGAATACTTCCGTGGAGAACTGACTCATGCCCATGCCACAGCACCACGACAAACGAGCCATCGTCGTCGGGGGCGGTCTCGCCGGCCTCGCGGCGTGCGTCCGACTCGCCGAGCAGGGCGTCCCTGTAGATCTCTTCTCGATGGTCCCCGTGAAGCGCTCGCACTCGGTGTGCGCTCAGGGCGGGATCAACGCCTGCAACGACATCGCGCGGCAGCAGGGGTATTCCGAGTGGGAGCACATGGACGAGACGCTCTACGGGGGGGACTACCTCGCCGACCAGCCGCCCGTCTACGAGATGACCCACTGGGCGCCTCACATCATCAACCTGCTCGACCGCATGGGCGTGCCGTTCAACCGGACGATGGAGGGGATGCGCGACCTGCGTCTCTTCGGCGGCTCGCTCTACAAGCGGACGCACTTCTCGGGGGCGACGACTGGCCAGCAGCTGATGTACGCCCTCGATGAGCAGGTGCGTCGGGCCGAGAGCGACGGGCTCGTGACGAAGTACGAGTTCTGGGAGTTCCTGGCGCCGATTCTCGAAGACGGCGTGTGCGTGGGGATCGTGGCGCAGGACATGCGGACGATGCAGATCCGCTCGTTCCGCGGCGAGGCGGTCGCGATGGCGACGGGCGGGTGCGGGCTGGTCTTCGGGAAGTCGACCAACTCGGTGATGTGCACGGGGGGCGCCGCGGCCCGCTGCTACCGCCACGGCGCGTGGTACGGGAACCCGGAGTTCATCCAGGTTCATCCGACGGCGATCCCCGGTGCGGACAAGTGCCGGCTGATGAGCGAGTCGGCTCGCGGCGAGGGCGGCCGCGTGTGGGTGCCCCGCAAGAAGGGTGACGAGCGCGATCCGCGGCAGATCCCCGAGGAGGAACGCTTCTACTTCCTCGAGGAGCGGTACCCGAAGTACGGGAACCTCGTCCCGCGCGACATCGCGAGCCGCGAGATCTTCGACATGTGCGTCAACGAGGGCATGGGCGTCGCGGGGGAGAACCAGGTGTACCTGGACCTGACGCACAAAT
>CAZXGT010000186.1:0-2713 GCA_964639935.1 uncultured Phycisphaeraceae bacterium | reverse complement strand
ACACCTCACGCATCGTCAACGTCCTCAAGAAGTACGAGGAGGGCGAGGCCGACGTCGACACCCTCGCGCGCGAGCTCGGCGTGCCCAAGGAGGATTTCCCTGTCCTCCGCGAGGCCGTCGAGCACCTCATCGACGAGGGCCACGTCATCGCGACCGACGAGGACTGGATCGCCCTCCCGCCGCTGGGCGAGGAGGTCGTCGGCTCCTTCCGCAAGAACCCACGCGGCTTCGGTTTCATTATCCCGGAGCAGCCTCTGGCGCACGGCGACGTCTTCGTCCCGCCGGGCGAGACGGCCGACGCGCTCACCGGCGATATCGTTCGCGCCAAGATCGTCACCAAGAAGCGCAAGGGCGAGATCGATCACACCGGGGTGATCGTCGAGATCCTCGAGCGCAAGCAGTCGCACTTCACGGGCGATTTGCGAAAACAGGGCGACCGCTGGCTGGTGCACCCCGACGGCAAGGCGCTCGACGCGCCGATCGTCGTCGGCGATCCCTCCATCAAGAACGCCAGGGCGGGCGACAAGGTCGTCTTCGAGATCCTCAACTACCCGGACGGTCATCACCTGGGCGAGGGCGTCATCATCAAGGTGCTCGGCGAGGCCGGGGAGCCCGACGTCGAGACGCAGGCCGTCATCGCCGCCTACAACCTCCCGGGCGAGTTCCCGGAGAGCTGCAACCAGCAGGCTCGCGACGCCGCGGCGGGCTTCGATGCGGACGTCGAGCGCGCCGAGAAGGAGGGCGGCTTCGAGAACCGCGAGGACCTGCGCGACACGCTCATCCTCACGATCGACCCCCCCGACGCCAAGGACTTCGACGACGCGATCAGCCTCGAGCGGGTCCGCCTTCAGAACGGGCAGGCGGGCTGGCGCCTCGGCATCCACATCGCCGATGTCGCGCACTTCATCCCCGAGGGGTCGGACCTCGACGTCGAGGCCGCGGAGCGCGGCAACTCCGTGTACCTCCCGCGCAAGGTCATACCAATGCTCCCGGAGCTGCTTTCCAACGGCGTGTGCTCGCTGCGCGAGCGCGAGCCGCGGTACGCCAAGAGCGTCTTCATCGACTACGACGATCGCGCCAAGGTCCAGGGGCGCGCCTACGCCTCGACCGTCATCCACTCCGCCAAGCGCATGACCTATCTCGAGGCGCAGGGGATCATCGACGGCGACCTCGAGGAGGCTCGCAAGCACGCGCGCACCGAGACCGAATACACCGACGAGATCATCCAGGCGGTAAAGAACCTCGACCGCCTCTCCCGCGCCATCCACCGGCGCCGGCGCGACCAGGGCATGATCCACCTCGATCTTCCCGATGTGGAGCTGATCTACGACGAGGACGGGCGCGTCATCGACGCCGAGCCCGAGGACGACGCGTGGACGCACACCGTCATCGAGATGTTCATGGTCGAGGCCAACGAGGCGGTCGCGACGCTCTTTGAGCGACTGGGCGTGCCGGCGCTGCGCCGCACGCACCCCGACCCCGAGACCGGCTCCTACGAGCAGCTCGCCAAGTTCCTCAAGGCCGCGGGCTACTCGATCAGCAAGGAGCCCACGCGAGGCGAGCTCCAGACCCTGCTCGATTCAACCAAGGGCCGCCCCGAGGCGCCGGCGGTGCACTTCGCCGTGCTCCGCACGCTGACCAAGGCGAACTACTCGCCCGCGCTCATCGGCCACTTCGCTCTGGCCTCGGAGGCCTATTCGCACTTCACGTCTCCCATCCGCCGCTACCCGGACCTTACGGTTCACCGCGCGCTCGCCGAGTTCCTGCGCCGCACCGACAACGGATCGAACGTTCCCAAGGGGCACGAGGGACTCAAGAAGCTCGGCGATCAGATGCTCAAGGACGGCGCCGTGCCGCCGGAAGAGCGGCTCTCAGAGATCGCCTCCGTCTGCAACCGCACCGAGGAGCAGGCGACGAACGCCGAGCGCGAGCTCCGCGCCTTCCTCGTCATGCAGCTTCTCTCTGAGAAGATCGGCGAGGTCTTCAACGGCGTCTGCACGGGCGTGACCAAGACCGGCGTCTTCGTCCGGATCGACAAGTACCTCGTCGAGGGCCTCATCAAGGCCGAGGACCTGCCGACCGGGCAGGAGGGCAAGGGCGCGGGTCGATGGGCGATGGACGACCGCACCGGCGCGCTCGTCGAGCAGACCACCGGACGCTCGTTCCGCCTGGGCGATCAGGTGCAGGTCACCGTCTCGCAGGTGAATCTCGCCGCCCGACAGATGGAGCTGCTGATCCCCGAGGGCGAGGCGTCAAAGCGATCGGGCGTCGGCAAGGCCCTCAAGCTCGGGGGCGAGGGCGGCGGCATCGGGAGCGCCGAGGGCGCCGGGTTCCAGGGCAAGACCGGCAAGCAGCGCCGCGCCCAGCGCTCCCGCTCCCGAGACAAACGAAAGAAGGACTTCCGCCAGGACCGCAAGGACAAGGGCAAGCGGCAGTAGCCGATTCCTGCCCGGGCGCTCGCGCGACGTCGACGGCGGCCGCAACGGATCCCCGAGCGATCAAGAGATCCGCGCTACTTCCGAAGCTCCGCCCCGACCTCGCTCTCGAGCGCCTTGACCACGCCCTCGACCTGCGGATCGACCTCCTCGTGCCGGAGCGTGCGCGCCGGATCGCGGAACCGCAGCCGGAACGTGACGGACTTCTGCCCCTTCTCGAGCGGCTTCCCGCGATACACCCCAACGAACCGCAGCCCATCGAGCAGCGCCGGGTGCGT
>CAZXGT010000185.1:0-2744 GCA_964639935.1 uncultured Phycisphaeraceae bacterium | reverse complement strand
AGCCGGATGCTCGCGCTGGTCGAGTGTCGGCAAACGCCCTTCGCCCCCCTCTCCCCGCCGCGGGGGAGAGGGCCGGGGTGAGGGGGCTCCCGATCCCCCGCCTCTTCACGTCCAAAAAAGAAGCAGCCGGCGCCCTTCCGAGCGCCGGCCGTCGAAGTTCATTCTCTCGGCGGTCCGGTTTACCAGACGACGTCTGCCGAGGTGTAGCCCGCCTCGTTGGAGAGGAAGGGGCCGCCGGCGGTCACGTTGTCGAGACCGTTGGCGTGCACCGAGCCGAGGGTGGAGTTGTAGAACCACCCGGTGGAGGCGCCGGCGGCCGCCGGGGCCGCGCCGTCGCCGAGAAGGCCGGCGATGGCGTCGTCCACGTCCGCGGCCTGGACAGTCACGGTGCTCGAGCCGGTGTAGCCGTTGCGAGGCTCGTCCTTGAGGAACGAGTTCGTCACGAGCACGCCCCAGCCGTTGTGGTTGCCCGCGTTATCAAGCGGATCAGCCGCGTCGTTGTGCGGGAGCGTGCCCGCGTTCTGAACGCGGTAGAGCTCCACCTGAGCGGTGACCGTCTGCATCTGGCTCTGCAGGGCGCTCTTGATGGCGTCCTGCGAGGCCGAGGCGAACTGGGGAACGACGATCGCGGCGAGGATCCCAAGGATCACGACCACGATCAGAATCTCAACGAGCGTAAAGCCCTTACGAAGCGTCGACATGGAGTGCACTCCTTCACTGTCGCGAGCCCGCGAAGAGTCGAGGTCGGGTGAGCAGACGAGGGCGGCTCCCTCTTTCAAGCCGAATCGGCCGGCGGCAGCCGGCGCCGTCTGATCGCCCTTCCATCTCGAGCGGAACCCGATGCTGGAAACGCGTCGGCTCGCAGCGGCGCCGTCCCGGCGTGCCGCGGCCGGCCTCCTACGCGGAGACTCGCCAAGCATCGGTTTCAATCCGCTGCGTGTTGACGATTGCGATCATCACAGCCTGTCAATGCAAGAAACGACCCGCGCAACCGGAGCCCGCGGCGCACGTGGCGCGTCGCCTCCAGCCGGCCCCTCGTCCGGAAACCAGACATCGCCGGACTTCGCTCGCCCGCGTCCGCTCAGGCGGATTCGCGCCCGCCCTCGGACCCGCTCTCGCCGAGCGTTTCCATCAGGCAGGCCATCCAGGGCCGCCCGTTGGTCCATTTCTTCCACGAGCGGTGGAACATCACCGCGCTGATCGAGAGCACCACCGCGCACGCGATGTACATCCACGCCCCGACGATCACCGCAAGCAGACCAAACGCGATACCGAGCAGCGCGCCCACGCCCCAGAGCAGCGTCTCGCCCGCCGGCCCAAGCCCGAGAAAACCGCGCTCCCTGACCTCCACCGGGCCGACCTCGTAGACCGCCTCGTCGCCCCGCGGATTCTCGAGATCGTCGAACGCCTCGTTGAGCGAGACGTCCGCCACCGTGTCCTCCATCGACTCATCCGCGACCAGGCTCTCCGCCGCAAGATCGGGGCACTTGAACTTCACCCCGCACTTGCACCGGATGGTTCGCCCGGGAAGATCGTCCCGCCAGTGGAACTCGCGCGAACAGGAGTAGCACGTGAACGTCAGATCGCTGGCGCTGGCCATCATTGCTCCTTCGAGCGACTCGAACGCGAGTATAAAGCCGGACAGATCCCGACACGCCCCGAATGCCAGAATTCGTCTGCGTCTTCATCCCGCCGGTACGATGGCCGATCCCAATCGCTCCCAGAACGCACGCGAATTGAACGAAGGAGTCCAACCCGTGAAGATCGCTCTTGCCGCCGGCGCCGCCCTCTGTCTCGCCCTCCCCGCTCTGGCCGCCGCCGCCCAGGACGCGCTTCGCACCGTTGCGGGACACTACGCTCAGGGCGAGACCACGCTCCACGCGGTCCCGATCGAGCTCGCCTCGACGGCCGACGCCGTCTACCTCGAGCTCGTCACCGCGGGCGAGGAGCTCGACGCCTCCCAGCTGATCCTCACGTTCCACGACGCCGGCGACGGCCCCATCGTCCGCGTCCTCGCGTTTCCGGAGCTCCGCGGCGATCTCATGGCCGAGGACCCCTCCTCCATCGCACTGGGTATGTGGGCGCTCCCGGAGATGTTCCCCGCGCTCGACGTCGCCCAGTTCGACCTGCTCGGCGAGACGACGATCGACGCCGCCTCGGGCGAGGTCCGCGTCGCCCTGGATCGCGCCCCCAACGCCTCGGTCGACGTCCCATACCTCACGCTCGAGCTCGCCTTCACGGGCGACGGGGCCTCCTGGTCCCGCACCGGCCTCGATTGGACCGGCGCCGAGATCTGGAGCGAGCGCTTCGAGTCCATGACCGCCGCCGAGTGCGAACCGGACGTCATCGAGGGCGAGAACGGCCTCAAGACCATCGTCATCCGCCGAGGCGAGGGCATCGAGCTCGCCGAGGGCGACATGCTCGCCTTCAACTTCTTCGGCATGCTCGAGGACGCGAGACGCTTCGACGCCACACAGGACTTCCCCCGTCGGGGAACGACGAGCATCCGATACCCAAGCCTCTGGAGCCCGCTCGCCGAGGCCCTTCGCGGGGCGAAGACCCCGATGAAGATCACGCCCGAGACGGCCTACAAGCGCGAGATCCGCAAGGCCGTCATCCCGCCCGCGGCCGGCTTCGGCGAGGAGGGCAACGGCCCCGTCCCGCCCAACGAGACGCTCTACTACCTGCTCGTCGTCGAGTCGATTCTCGACAAGACCCCCGACCGGTAGCCGCCCCTACCCCGC
>CAZXGT010000184.1:0-2799 GCA_964639935.1 uncultured Phycisphaeraceae bacterium | reverse complement strand
ACAGCCGCGAGTGACGCTGACGACGCGGCCGCGGAGCGATAGGCTCTCGCCATGAGCACCCCCCCACCGGCCGGCAACCACCCCGACGAGCTGAGCTTCCGCCAGTTTCAGGATCTGATCCGCGAGCGGTACTCGAACACCGACGCGGCGCGTGGGACGCCGGGTACGTTCATGTGGCTCATGGAGGAGGTGGGCGAGCTGGCGACGTCGCTGCACGAGTGCGCCCCGGGGCAGGATCCGACGCCGGAGCAGAGACACAATCTTGAGGAAGAGTTCGCCGATGTCTTCGCCTGGCTGACGACGCTGGCGAACATTAACGGTGTGGATCTGACCAAGGCGATGAGCAAGTACACGGATTCTTCGCGCGTGAGGGGTGTGAAACATTGAGCGGCTCGGCGGCGCGGATTGAGAAGGCCCTTAGCGACGGCAAGGCGCTGGCGCCGTTCGTGGTGGCCGGGCGGCCGGACGTCGCGTCGCTCGGCGACACGCTCGCGGCGATGGAATCGGCGGGCGCGAGTCTCGCGGAGATCGGGTTCCCGTTCTCAGATCCGATCGCGGACGGGCCGGTGATCGCGGCGGCGATGCATGATGCGCTGGAGGGCGGGGCGACGCTGGCGGGGGTGCTCGATGCGGTGAAGGCGGCGCGCGAGCGCGTGACGCTGGGTCTGGTCGCGATGGCTTCGGTGAGCATCGTGAGCCGGGTGGGCGAGAGAGCGTTTGTTGATCGGGCGAAGGCGTCGGGGATCGACGGGTTCATCTTCCCGGATCTGCCGGTGGAGGAGTCGGGCGAGCTGCTCTCGGCTGTGGAGGACGCGGGGCTGACGGCGTCGCTGCTGATCGCGCCGACGACGCCGCCCGAGCGGGCCGAGCGCATCGCGCTGGCGTGCACGGGGTTCGTCTACCTGATCGCGCGGACGGGGATCACGGGCGAGCGGGCCGAGGCGCCGGACATCGCGGGACGCGTGGAGATGCTTCGGAGGGCGACGGATCTCCCGATCGCCTGCGGCTTCGGCGTGTCAACGCCCGAGCATGTGCGGGCGGTGGTTGAGCACGCGGACGCGGCGATCGTGGGATCGGCCCTGGTGAAGCGCATCGAGGTGGCGATCGCTCGGGGCGAGGACGCGTCGGAGGCGGCGGGCGCCTTTGTGAGGGAGCTGGCCGACGGGGTCTGACTCCTCCGACTCAGTCGTTCCGATGCGCTTCGCCGGCCTTCATGACGAAAACGACGTCCCGGACGGCGCTGATATTCTCGAGAGGGCTTGACTCGTATGCGGTGATGTCGGCGGCTTTGCCGGGCTCGATCGTGCCGATTTCATCTGAGAGGCCGCACAGTTCCGCCGCGGCGACGGTCGCGCTGTGGAGCGTGGCCATGGGCGTCATGCCGGCCTCGACCATGAGCTCGAACTCGCGAGCGTTGTCGCCGTGCGGGCTGACGCCGGAGTCGGTGCCGAACGCGATGTTGACGTCCGCCTGAACCGCGAGGCGAAAGTTCTCGAGCATCTTCGGCCCGACGGCCAGCGCCTTGGCGCGAACGGACGGGATGAAGTAGTCCGGATCGTCCTCGGCGATAGTCGCGACGGTCTCGCCAGCCATGAGCGTGGGGACCAGGTAGGCGCCGGTCTCCAACAGAAGGCGGACGGACTCTTCGTCGATGAAGGAACCGTGCTCGATCGAATCGACGCCGGCGCGGAGGGCGGCGTTGATGCCGTCGGCGTCGTGCGCATGGGCGGCGACCCTGCGGCCGAGAGCGTGTGCGGTTTCGACAATCGCCTCGAGTTCGTCCATGAAGAACTGCTGGCCGGTGCCCGAGTCGGTCGCGCTGAGGACGCCCCCGGTGGCGGTGAGCTTGATGACGTCGGCGCCGCGCTTGACCTGGGCGCGGACCGCCTTGCGGCACTCGTCGGGTCCGTCGGCGATGCCCTGGTAGGCGCCGGGGACGGCGAAGAGATCCTCGCGGAAGCCGTGGGTGGAATCGGAGTGGCCGCCGGTGGGCGAGATGCTCTCGCCCGCGACGAGGATGCGCGGGCCGGGAACGTGACCAGCGGCGATGGCGTCGCGGAGCGCGAAAGCGGAGTCGCCCCCGGAGCCGACGTTTCGGATCGTGGTGAACCCGGCGTCGAGCGTGCGCTTCGCGTAGACCGTGGACATGATGGCGATGTCGGCTTCGCTCTTGGTGACGGCGTCAACGAAGCGACCGCCCTTGCTCATCTGGCTGGTGATGTGCGTGTGGCAGTCGATGAGTCCGGGCATGACGAAGCGGTCGCGGAGGTCGATCGCCAAGGCGCGATCGCTCACCCGGCTGGGGTCGATGTAGCCGTCGCGGATCTCGCGGACGAGATCGCCCTCGATGATGACGCTCACGCCCCGGCGCGGCGGCTCACCGGGACGGTTGAGCAGCTCGCCGCAATGGAGAACGACGATCTGCGGGTCGGGATCCTGCGCGGCGGCGATCGGAGTGAACGCGAGAGCGGCGATCCCCGCGAGGAGGATCGCCGCGGCACGGAGCGTCTTCTGGAGCATGGATGTCCTTCTGGAGGGGGCGCTTGGCGCGGCTCAGTCGCTCGATTTCTTGGACGTCTTCTTCTTCGTGGTCTTCTTCGATGTCTTCTCGTCCGCCGCCGCCTCGGCGGACTCGTCGTCCTGGTTCATCTCACCCGGCGCAACCTCTTCGATTCTGGCCTTCTCGAGCACGCGGTCGAGCGTCTTGTGCTCTCGGACCTGCTGAGCGATGCCCTGGACCTCGCCGGACTGGACAAGTTCCTGTCGGAGCTGGGCGGGATCGACGCCTCGGGAGAGGGC
>CAZXGT010000183.1:0-2800 GCA_964639935.1 uncultured Phycisphaeraceae bacterium | reverse complement strand
TGGCCGGGCCGGTCACGCGCACTTCGCCGCCCGCGAAGGCGAACCCGCTCTCGCTGTACGCGTGCACCGGCGTGATGTCGCAAACTCGTTCCATGCTGCCTCCGTTGCGTACCCGGAAGGCGGCGCATCCGGCGCGGGCGAACACGGCGTGGTACGCGTCGTGTCAGGAGGCGGTTTCGCGCGCCTGACCGCTGCCCGCAGTGGCTGCGCTCTTCTCGGCGCCGGGCTCCTTGACCTTCGCGCCGCCCAGCCCGCTCCAGTCCCGCTTGACGCCCAGCATGAGCAACAGCGGCGCGGCGACAAAGATCGATGAGTAGGTGCCGATCACCACGCCCCAGATCATCGCGAACACGAACCCGCGGATCACCTCGCCGCCGAGGATGTACAGCGCCAGCAGCGCGATCAAGGTGGTGACGGACGTGACGACCGTGCGCGACAACACGTCGTTGATCGACACGTCGATCAGATCGGGCAACGGCATCTTCTTGTATTTGCGCAGGTTCTCGCGCACGCGGTCATACACGACCACCGTGTCGTTCAGCGAGTAACCAACGATGGTCAGGATCGCCGCGATGATAGGCAGGCCGAATTCGATTTGCAGCGCGGAGAACATGCCGATGGTCAGCACCACGTCATGCACCAGCGCAATGACCGCGCCGACGGAGAACTGCCACTCGAAGCGCAGCCAGATGTAGACCAGCACCCCGAAGATCGCGAGGATCACGGCGAGCGTGCCGGACTCGATCAACTCCTGCGAGACCGTCGGCCCGACGACCTCTACCCTTCGATACTCGACATTCGCGCCAAGGGCGCCCTTGACCTTGTCGACCACCGCCTGTTGCGCGGACTCGCCGCCGGGCTGCTCCTGCACGCGGATCAGGACGTCATCCGGTGCGCCGAAGGTCTGGATTTGCACGTCGCCGAGGCCAAGGCCGTTAAGCTTGGAGCGCAACTCCCCAAGATCCGCCGGTCCGTCCGTGGTCTTGATCTCGATGAGCGTGCCGCCCTTGAAGTCGATGCCGTAGTTGAGCCCAACGCCGAAGAACAGCACGACGGAGAGCAGCATCAGTCCCGCCGACGCCATCATGGCGATGCGGTGAAACGCCATAAAGCCGATTTTGGTGTTTTCCGGGACCAGCTTGAGCGGTTTGAACGGCATGATGCTTGCCCTCTTAAATCGGGATCGCCCGCGGGCGCGTGCGCTGCAACCACAGCACGATCAGCATCCGCGTGAACATGAGCGCCATGAACACTGATGTGAAAATGCCGATTGACAGCGTCACGGCGAAGCCGCGGACCGGCCCCGAGCCGAGCCAGAACAGGATCAGGGCGGCGATGAATGTCGTGATGTTGGCGTCGAGAATGGTGCTGACAGCGCGCGAAAAGCCGATATCGACGGCGGCGATCGGGGTCTTGCCAGCGCGCATCTCCTCTCGGATACGCTCGAAGATCAGCACGTTCGCGTCGACCGCCATGCCCACGGTGAGCACGATGCCCGCTATGCCCGGCAGCGTCAGCGTGGCTTGCAGCGCCGACAGAACGCCGAGGATGATGCCGATGTTCGCGAGCAGCGCAATGTTGGCGAACACGCCGAACAGGCCGTAAGCCGCCAGCATGAAGATCACCACGCCGATCAGGCCGACGATGCCGGCGATTTCACCAGCCGCAACGGAGTCCGCACCGAGGCTTGGCCCCACCGTGCGTTCTTCGAGGATCGTGAGCGAGGCGGGCAGCGCGCCCGAGCGCAGCAGAATCGCGAGATTATTGGCGTCTTCGACGGTGAAGTCGCCGGAAATCTGGCCGGTGCCGCCGAGGATCGGCTCCTGGATGACGGGCGCGGAGATCACCTGGCCGTCGAGTACAATCGCGAAGGGCCGACCGACATTGTCCGCCGTGACATCGCCGAAGCGGCGCGCGCCAGAGGCGTTGAATCGGAAGGTAACGACCGGCTCGTTGGTGCGCTGGTCAAAGCTTGGCTGTGCGTCGACGAGGTCTTCGCCGCTGATGATCGCGCGGTCGCGAAGCAGGTATTGCTGGCCGCTTCCATCATCGGACGGGTATAGCGATGATCCGGCCGGCGGCCGGTTGCTTTCCGCTTCGTCGGGCGCCATCGACTGATCGACCAGCTGAAAAGTGAGCTTCGCAGTTTGGCCGATCAATTCTTTCAGCCGTTCGGGATCTTGCAGGCCCGGCACCTGCACGAGGACTCGATCGACGCCCTGGCGCTGGATGTTCGGTTCGGTCGTGCCGAGCGCATCAATACGCCGGCGGATCGTCTCGATGGTTGAGCCGACAGCGGAGCGAAGGCGCTGAGCGAATGCCTCTTCTGTGAGCGAGACGCGCAGCCGTTGTTCGCCCGCGCGCTCGACCGCAATATCCTGGGCGCCGCCCATGCCTGTCAGCAAATTGCCGTCGATGGGCTGCGCGAGATCGGAAATCGTCTGGACGGCCTGGTCCACCTGCGCGGGATCGCGGATGGTAAGCGAAACATGATCGCCGTTCACGCGCAGATTGCGGTAGCCGATACGCTTTTCGCGCAGGGCCACGCGAACGTCGTCCTCGACCGCCTCCAGCCAGTCAGCGCGCAACTCGTTGGTATCGACTTCCAACAGCAGATGCGAGCCGCCCTGAAGATCGAGGCCAAGATGCACCTGTTGGGTAGGCATCCAGTCTGGCAGCCCGGCCAGCGTGTTCTTCGGCAGCGCGTTCGGGACCGCGTAGGCGATGCCCAGCAGCACCACAAGCACCACGAACCCGATTTTCCAGCGCGAGAAATGAAGCATTATGAAACCATGTTACA
>CAZXGT010000182.1:0-2805 GCA_964639935.1 uncultured Phycisphaeraceae bacterium | reverse complement strand
GCCCGTCACGCCGTGTCGCTCTGCGCGCTCGCCCTGCTGCTCATGGGCGTGGTGATGGTGCAATCGGCGGGCATGGGCCTCGGGCGCGGGGGCGACGAGCCGCTGACCCTGGCGAGGATCGTCGGCTCGCGCCCCGCGCTCTACGCGGCGATCGCGCTGGTGAGTCTGGCGCTGGCGCAGACCCCGCCCGCTCGCTCGGCGGCCCGGCGATTCTTGAGCGCGCCGTGGACGAGCCGCTCGTGGTGGCTGCTGGCGGTGCTTGTCGGCGTCTGCCTCCTGCCCTACCTGCCGGGCGTCGGCCGGAACTTCAACGGGGCCCAGCGCTGGATCGTGATCCCGTTGCCGGGACTTCGGGAGATGAGCGTCCAGCCTTCTGAGATCGCCAAGTGGGGCATGGTGCTCATGCTCGCGCGATACGGGGCAGCGCTCGGGGAGCGCGTCCGGAGCTTCACTCAGGGGCTTCTCCCCGGCCTGCTCGCGGCGGCGCTCGTCGCGGTGATCATCGCGAGTGAGGACCTGGGGACGGCGGTTCTCATCGCGGTGGTGGCGAGCGTGATGCTTCTCGGCGCCGGGATCAGCCTCTGGCGGATGGCGGCCCTCGCGCCGCTCGGCCTGCTCGGCGTCGCCGTGGGCGTGCTGATCGAGCCTTATCGCATCCAGCGCCTGACCACCTTTCTCAACCCCTTCGCCGACCCGCAGGACGCCGGGTTCCACATGATCCAGTCGATGAGCGCGATCGCCGGCGGGGGCGTCTTTGGGCGAGGCCTCGGCTTCGGGATCCAGAAGTTCGGCTACCTGCCGGAGGTGCAAAACGACTTCCTCTTCGCCGTGATCTGCGAAGAGCTCGGGTTCGCGGGCGCGTCGCTCACGCTCGCTCTCGAGCTCGGGCTTCTCGTGAGCATCTCCATCGCGGCCAGGCAGATCCGTCTCCCGGCCGGCAAGCTCGTCGCCCTCGGCGTCATGACCACCCTCGGCGTGCAGGCGTGCATCAACGTGATGGCCGTCACCGGGCTCGGCCCCACCAAGGGCATCGCTCTTCCGCTGCTCTCGGCCGGCGGCACCGGATGGGCGCTGACCGCGGCGATGCTCGGCCTTGTCGCCGGGCTCTCGGTTGATTCGCGGGACGACGCCGCCCTTGAGACCGACGCGGAAGCGGGTCGAGAGGAGCCGGCCATGCCGCTCGAGGTCGTCACCCGCCCGATGCGACCGGCGTCCCCGGCGTCCGTGTCGCCATGATCGCGCCGACGGCCATCTTCGCCGGCGGCGGCTCGGGCGGGCATCTGTTCCCGAACATCGCGATCGCCGAGCGGCTGCGCGAGCGGTTCCCCGATCTCCACGAGGCGTACCTCGTCAGCGATCGCGACGTCGATGCGAGGATCGCCGAGCAGGAGGGCCTGGAGGCGATTGCGCTCCCGGCCAAGCCGCTCGCCGCGTCGCCGAAGGGGCTGGTTCGCTTCATCACGAACTGGGGGCCGAGCGTGCGCGCCGCTCGTCGGGCGATCCGCGAGGCGAAGTCGACCGGGCCTGTCGCGCTGATCGCCTCGGGCGGGTTCGTCAGCGCTCCGGCCGTCATGGCGGCGCGGGCCGAGGGCGCGTGGTCGTGCCTCGTGAATCTTGACGCGTCCCTGGGGAAGGCGAACCGGCTTGCGGCGCGTTTTACCCCCCACCGCTTTGTGGTCTCAACGTCGGCGCCCGCGGGGTGGACGGGCGTCGCGCCCGTCGTTCGGGAGGCCTTTGACCGCCTGCCGCCCGCGAGCGAAGCACGCTCGGCGCTCGGACTCGACGCGGATCGCCCGACGCTGCTGGTGACCGGCGGGAGCCAGGGCGCCGCTTCGCTCAGCCGCGGGCTCGCGGAGGTTCTTGGTCGATCGGAACAGCTCCTTCGCGGCTGGCAGGCGCTGCATCAGGCGTCGGCTCGGCTCGCAAGCGAGCTGCGGGCCGCGTATGAGCGCGCGGGCGTCGCGGCGACGATCACGCCTTTCATCGAACGGATGCCCGAGGCGTGGGCGGCGGCGGATCTGGCGATCGGCCGAGGCGGGGCGGGGACCGTCGGCGAGGCCTGGGCGAGCCGAACCCCGCTGATCGCGCTGCCCTACCCCCACCACCGCGACGCCCATCAGGCCGCGAACGTGCGGGCGATGGTCGACGGCGGGGCGGCTCGCGTCGTGATCGACCGGATCGAGCCCTCGAAGACGGCCCCGGATCTCGAGCGGACGCTCCGGGAGACCGTCGAGAACCTTCAGCGGTTTCGCGGGGCGGCGTCGAAACTCCCGCCCGCCGCCGGCGCGCAGAGCGTGGCGACGGCTGCGGCGCGAGCGCTGGCCGCCGGTTCGGAACAAAACGCATGACCGATGCATTACACTTGCCGCTTACCCCCGAACCGGCACGCCACGCCCAGGAGTTCCAATGACGCGCGACGAGATCTTTGAGAAGGTGCAGGAAACGCTGGTGGACGCCCTCGGCGTCGACGAGGACGAGGTCACGCCCGACGCCGTCCTCACGAAGGATCTCGAGGCCGAGTCCATCGACTTTCTCGACATCGTCTTCAAGCTCGAGCAGGCCTTCGGCTTCAAGATCGAGCAGGGCGAGCTCTTCCCCGACAACGTCGCGCAGAACCCTGAGTACGTGCAAAGCGGGATGGTGACCCAGAAGGGAATCGACGAGCTCAAGGCGAAGCTCCCGCACGTGGACTTCTCCGAGTTCGAGAAGGACCCGCAGGTCTCCAGGGTCGGGGACATCTTCACCGTCGACGCCGTCGTCAACTTCGTCGAGCGCAAGCTCGGCCAGACGACGAGCGCCTGAGAC
>CAZXGT010000181.1:0-2835 GCA_964639935.1 uncultured Phycisphaeraceae bacterium | reverse complement strand
CGGCCTGTAATACGCCTTCTCCACCCCCAGATAGTCCTCGCCCGTCACGCCGCCGATGCTCGTGACGATGTCCGAATCGTGCGAGTACCGGTACCCGTTCCCCTGCTCGCCCGTCCCCTCGCTCTCGGGCTTGTGCTTGCTCCGCAGCGCCATCGGCACGGGCAGCGTGCGCCCCTCGCGAACGTCGCTCTCGGCTTCCTTGATCGCCGCGTACGCCGCGTTCGATTTCGGCGCCAGCGCCAGGTACGTCGCGCACTGGCTCAGCGTGATCCGCGCCTCGGGCAGGCCGATGCGCTCGACCAGGCTCCAGCACGCCTCGGCGACCATGATCCCGCGCGGGTCGGCGTTCCCGATGTCCTCGCTCGCGAGAATCGCCAGCCGGCGCGCGATGAACCGCGGATCCTCGCCGGATTCAAGCATGCGGGCGATCCAGTAGACCGCCGCGTCCGGGTCGCACCCGCGCACGCTCTTGATCATCGCGCTGATCGCGTCGTAGTGCTCGTCCCCCGTCGGGTCGTACGCCGCGGCCTTGCGCTGGATGCTCTCGGCCGCGATCTCCTTGGTGATGCGCACCGCCCCGCCCCGCTCGGCCGGCGGCGTCGACTTCGCCGCGATCTCGAGCGCCGTCAGCGCCCGCCGCGCGTCCCCGTCGCAGAGCGTCGCGAGCAGCCCGACCGCGTCCTCGTCGATCTCCAGATTCATCCCGCCGAGCCCACGCTTCGGGTCCTTCGCCGAACGGCGCAGCAGCTTCGAGATGTCCTCCACCGAAAGCGGCTCGAAGCGAAAGAGCGTGCTCCGGCTGACCAGCGCCGAGTTCACGGCAAAGAGCGGGTTCTCGGTCGTCGCGCCGATGAGCACGACGATCCCCTTCTCCACGTCGCCCAGCAGCACGTCCTGCTGCGCCCGGCTGAAGCGATGGATCTCGTCGAGAAACAGGATGGTCCGGGATCCGTTCTCCCCGAGGCGCCGCCGCGCCTCATCGAGGATCTCGCGGATGCGCTTGACGCCCACCATCGCGGCGTTCTCCCGCGCGATGGCCCACCCGCTCTCAGCGGCCAGCACCTCCGCGAGCGTCGTCTTGCCCGTCCCGGGCGGGCCGTGGAACAGCAGCGACGTGAGCGAGCCCGCCGCGAGCATCCGACGCAGCAGCTTGCCCTCGCCGAGAAAGTGCTCCTGCCCGGCGACCTCGTCGAGCGTCCGCGGCCGCATGCGCACGGCGAGCGGCGCCACCTTCTCGGCGGCGGCCTCGCGCTTGGGGGCCCAGAGATCGTCGGTCCGGCTCATGCCCGATTCTAGCGTTCGCGCTTCAGCGTTCGGGCGTTGTGCGGATTCTTTTTCGGACCCATCCGCAGACAGGCTGCGACCGCCGCGGCACAATGGCCGATCCAGAATGGCTCGCCCGTCGTATCACCACCACCCGCGGGGCGAGAAGGAGAGGACGCATATGTGTGGCATCGTGGCGTACGTCGGCGACCGGCAGGCCAAGCCGATCCTCATCGAAGGGCTCAAGCGGCTCGAGTACCGCGGGTATGACTCGGCCGGCATCGCCGTGCTCAACGGCGGGCTCAAGATGGTCCGCTCCGTCGGCCGTGTTGCGGAACTCGAGAGCAAGGTCGAGGCGGGCGACGCCCTCACCGGCACCCTCGGCATCGCCCACACCCGCTGGGCCACCCACGGCGCGGTGGCCGAGCACAACACGCACCCGCACACCGACGACGCCCACGGCATCGCCGTCGTTCACAACGGCATCATCGAGAACTACGCCGCCCTGCGCAAGTATCTCGAGGAAAAGGGCCACAGCTTCAAGAGCGAGACGGACACCGAGGTCGTCACGATGCTCATCGGCGAGCTCTACGACGGCGACCTCGAGAAGGCCGTTCAGGGCGCCCTCCGCGAGGTCACCGGGGCCTACGCCATCGCGGTGATGTGCGAGAAGGAGCCCGGCGTCCTCGTCTGCGCCCGCAAGGGCTCGCCGCTGATGGTCGGCGTCGGGTCGAGCGAGTACGTCGTCGCCTCCGACGCCTCGGCCATCGTCGCCCACACCAGCCAGGCCGTCGCCCTCGAGGACGAGCAGGTCTGCAAGCTCACGCGCGAGGAGTTCCGCACCACCACCATCGACAACAAGGCCGTCAGCCCCAAGATCCAGCAGCTCGAGCTCGAGCTCGAGCAGATCGAGCTCGGCCGCTTCAGCCACTTCATGCAGAAGGAGATCTTCGAGCAGCCCCGCGCGCTGCGAACCACCATGCGCGGGCGCCTCGATCTCTCCAACGGACGCATCATCCTCGGCGGCGTCGGCCAGCTCATGCGCGACCTCGTCAAGACCAAGCGCCTCATTCTCCTCGGGCAGGGCACCGCCCTCCACGCCGCCATGATCGGCGAGTACCTCTTCGAGGAGTTCAGCAAGATCCCCACCGAGGTCGAGTACGCCAGCGAGTTCCGCTACCGCAACCCGATCATCGAGGAGGGCACCGCCGCCATCGCCGTCAGCCAGTCCGGCGAGACCGCCGACACCCTCGCCGCCATGCGCGAGGCCCAGGACCGCGGCGCCACCACCCTCGGCGTCGTCAACGTCGTCGGCTCCTCCATCGCTCGCGACACCGACGCCGGCGTCTACCTCCGCGTCGGCCCCGAGATCGGCGTCGCCTCCACCAAGGCCTTCACCGGGCAGGTGATGGTCCTCACCATGCTCAGCATCCTCATGGGCCGCCGGCGCTACATGAGCCAGGAGGCCTGCACCCGCCTCATCAAGGAGCTGAGCAACATCCCCGAGCTCATGGACCGCTGCCTCGAGGACTCCGAGCGCATCAAGCGCTCCGTCGAGAAGCACGTCGATCG
>CAZXGT010000180.1:0-2846 GCA_964639935.1 uncultured Phycisphaeraceae bacterium | reverse complement strand
CGTCAACGCCGAGTGCTGCGGCAAGCCCACCGCCGACGCCAAGCTCGTCGGCTTCCACAAGGGTCAGGCCGTCGCCTTCAACGGCTCCGGCTGCGCCGAGAAGTTCAACGCCATGAGCGATCGCGAGAAGACCGCCTACGTCAAGAAGGTCTCCGCCGGTCAGAGCGAGCCCTGCGGGGACACGAGCTGCGCCGACCAGGGCTGCAAGGCCTGATCGACGCTCACGGCTCCGATGCATTCAGGCGCTCCGGCCGCCCGGCCGGGGCGTTTTTTCGTGCGCGCCGGACCGCGCGTGCGGCCCCCCGGCCATAATGCCGGCATGACCACCTTTCTGCTCAAGACCGAACCGGACGACTACAGCTTCGAGGACCTCCAGCGCGACGGATCCACGGTCTGGGACGGGGTCGCGAACGCCTCGGCGTGCAAGCACATGCGGGGGGCGCGGCCGGGCGATCTGGCGCTGATCTACGAGACCGGCGCGCACAAGCGGATCACCGGGCTGGCGCGCATCACGAGCGAGCCGTACCCGGACCCGAAGCGGCCGGACCTCACCAAAGCCGGGGAGATCAAGTTCGTGGTGTTCGACGTGGAGCCGGTCGCCGCGGCGGCGAAAGAGGACGCGAACCTCAAGCGGATCAAGGCGGACGGCCGCTTCGACGAATTCGAGCTGGTGACGCAGTCGCGCCTCAGCGCGATGCCCGTGCCGGCGAAGCTGGATCGGGCGCTGCGCTCGATGGCGGGTTTGCCGAAGGGGTGAGCCTCGCCTAGCGAGCGCGTGCGGCGCCGGCGCGGCGGAAGTCAAAGCGGGGCAGGTCGGCGGCGTCGTTGAAGTGGTGCAGGACCCACCGGACGGTCCCGTTGCGGTAGACGGTCTCGAAGAGCTCGACGGCGTCCGGGCAGTAGCGCGGGCCGGCGCCCTCGCGGAGCTCGAGCAGCGCGCGTTCGGCGGCGGCGGCGCCGACGTCGGCGCGGTAGGGCCGGACGCTCGTGAGGGCGTCGAAGGTGTCGATGACGGAGAAGCAGCGGGCGGCTCGTGGGATGCTCTCGCCGCGGAGGCCGTCGGGGTAGCCGGCCCCGTCCTGGCGTTCGTGGTGGCTGCGGACGAGGGCGAGGAGGTCGGCGTCGTCGACGCCCATGGCGCGCAGGCGGCGCTCGCCCGCGACCGGGTGACGCTTGACGGCTTCGAACTCGTCGCCCGTGAGCCGGCCCGGCTTCTGGAGGATGTGCAGGGGGACGTCGAGCTTGCCCACGTCGTGCAGCGCGGCGGCGAGGCTGAAGCGGTCGACGCCGTCGTGATCGAACCCGGCGGCTTCGGCCACGGCGCGGGCGTAGAGCGTGACGCGCCAGGTGTGGGCGGCCGAGAGGAAGTCGTAGCGCTCGAGCTTCTCGACAAGCGGGAGGGCCTGGCTCAGGAAGGGCGTCTCGCTCATCGCGGGCGCCTCAGGACGCCCGGGAATCGCGGGAGGCGTCGATCAGGTGCTCGAGCTTTTCGAGCTTGCGGCGGGCGTTGATGTCGGTGAGGGCGTCGGCCTGCATGTCGGCGTGGTAGCTGGAGCGGACCATGGGGCCGGACTCGACAACCTTGAAGCCGCGGGCGAGGCCCTGGGACTCGAAGCGGTTGAAGGTTTCGGGGGTGACGAAGCGGTCGACGGGGAGGTGGTTGGGCGTGGGCTGGAGGTACTGACCGATGGTGAGGATGTCGCAGCCGGAGCGTTCGACGACCTCGTCCATGAGCTCGAGGACCTCCTCGTCGCGCTCGCCGATGCCGACCATGATGCCGGTCTTGGCGACGAGCCCGGCGTCCTTGGTGCGCTGCAGGAGCTCGACGGAGCGGTCGTACTTGGCCTGGGGCCGCACGGCGGGGTACATGCGGCGGACGGTCTCGAGGTTGTGATTGAGGATCTCGGGGGCGGCGTCGATGACCTTCTGGAGGGCGTCCCAGTCGCCCAGGAAGTCGGGGATGAGCGTCTCGATCGAGAGGCCGGGGCACTTCTCGCGGGTGCGAACGATGGTCTCAGCCCAGAGGCCGGCGCCGCCGTCGGGGAGCTCGTCGCGGTTGACGCTCGTGATGACGATGTGCCGGAGGCCGGCGTCCTCGACCATGATCTTGACCGACTCGGCGACGCGGCGGGGCTCGTCGGTGTCGAGAACGGGCGGGCGGCCGGTCTTGACGTTGCAGAATCCGCAGGCGCGGGTGCAGGTGTCGCCGAGGATCATGATGGTGGCGACGCCGCGGGCCCAGCACTCGCCCATGTTGGGGCAGCCGGCCTCTTCGCAGACGGTGAAGAGCTGGTGCTTGCGCATGGTGTCGCGGACGCGGTGGAAGGCGTCCCCGCCCGGGAGCTTGGCGCGGAGCCACTTGGGCTTGCGTTTGGGCTGCGGGGTCTGTTTGGCGCCGCCGGCGTTATTGAGGACCATGTCGGTCAGCGAGAGAGTCGGCTTGTCCAGGCGGCGCATGGGGTCGCCGCCGGCGGGCCGGGGGTGTCGCAGGAGGCCCTTGTGGGGCTTTGCGGGTGAAGCGCTGGCGGGGGTCGTGGTCATGGGCGCAAGTGTAGTCGCCGGGTTCGGGCCGGACGATGCTCGGGTGAAGGCTCGAGAGGGCTCGAGCGTCTGGGCGATTGGTCGCGCCGGGACCGCGGCGGCCCCTCGGTATCGATGACATCGGCGAGATCGGCGAACCGGTGTCGCGATCGCTTCGTTATAGCGCGGCCTTGGGCGTGAAAACGGGCAAGGGAGGTCAACTCGGACGTGAGGGCGGCCGATGCGAGGTCGTCCCAGTCGGCGCAAGCCGCCCGGCGCCGTGTCGCGTTGACAGGGTGGCGCCCGGTGATAGCCTGCGGCTCCCT
>CAZXGT010000179.1:0-2985 GCA_964639935.1 uncultured Phycisphaeraceae bacterium | reverse complement strand
TCTTGTCGGTTTCGATCTCGAGGACAGGGTCGTCGCGATCGACGTGCTCGCCGTCGCCGACGAGCCACGCGGCGATGACGCCCTCGGAAACCGATTCGCCGACCTGGGGGATGACGATGTCCGTCGCCATGAGGATCACTCTCTTTGCGTTGGCCCGCCTCGGGGGCGATGAAGGTTCTCGTAGCCGGATTCTAACCGGAGCGTCAGCCGGCCGTGGCGGGCTCGCCCGCGCCGATGGCCCGGTCGAGGAACGCCTTCTGCTCCTTGGCGTGCTGCTTCTTGGATCCGGTGGCGGGCGTCGAGCTCGCTTCGCGTCCGACATAGGGCAGCGGCGCCCATCCGAGGAGATCCTGGACGTGCTGATTGAAGAAAATGTAGGCGCCGGCGTTCTTCGGCTCTTCCTGAACCCAGACGCGTTCGGCGCTCGAGTAGCGTTCGGCGATTCGCGTGAGGAGCTCGGTGTGCAGCGGGTAGAGCTGCTCGACGCGCACGATGGCCACGTCGTCCTCGCGGCCGCTCTCCTCGCGGTGCTCGACGAGGTCGTAGTAGACCTTGCCGGAGCAGAGGAGGAGGCGCGAGGCCTTGGCGGCCTTCTGGTCGGACTCGAAGACCGGGTCGTCGAGGATCTCCTGGAAGCCGCCGGTGGTCAGATCGGCGACGCGGCTGGTGGCCTTCGGGTGCCGGAGGAGGCTCTTGGGGCTCATGGCGATGAGCGGCTTTCGGAAGGTTCGCCGGAGCTGGCGGCGGAGGACGTGGAACTGCTGCGCGGGGGTCGTCGGGTTGACGACCTGCATGTTGTCGTCGGCGCAGAGCTTGAGGAATCGCTCGAGGCGCGCCGAGGAGTGCTCGGGCCCCTGCCCCTCGTAGCCGTGCGGGAGGAGCAGGACGAGGCCGCTCCAGCGCTGCCACTTGTGCTCGGCGGAGGCGATGTACTGATCGATGACGATCTGCGCGCCGTTGCAGAAGTCGCCGAACTGGGCCTCCCAGATGACGAGCATGCGCGGGTCGGCGAGGGAGTAGCCGTACTCGAAGGCGAGGACGCCGTACTCCGAGAGCGGGGAATCGTAGATGCAGGCGCGGGCCTGGCGGGGCCGGCCGTCGGAACCCTCGTCGCCGGGCTCTTCCCCGGGCACGCCCGGGCGGCCCATCTCCCGCATGTTGTTGAGCGGGACGTAGGCGTCGCCGGTCTTGGCGTCGCGGAGCACGGAGTGGCGGTGGCTGAATGTTCCTCGGCGGGAATCCTGGCCGGAGAGCCGCACGGCGTTGCCCTCGATGAGCAGCGTGCCGAAGGCGAGGGCCTCGCCGGCGCCCCAGTCCATGGGCTCGTCGTTGAGGATGGCGTCGGTGCGCTTTTTAAGCTGCTTGGCGAGCTGGCGGTGTGGCGTGAAGCCCTCGGGCGTGCGCGAGAGGGTCCGGGCGACCTCCTCGAGCATCTTCTTCGGCGCGGAGGTGTCGACGGGCTCGAAGGCGTAGTCGTTGCCGTAGCCCTCCCATCGCCACGAGCCGGGGTCGATGGTGGGATCGTGCGGCTCCTCGGCGACGGTGCTCTGGGCCTTTTCCATCTGCTCGTGGAGGGATTCACGGATCTCATCGACGCGCGCCTCGTCGATCACGCCCTCTGAGAGCAGGCGCTCGGCGTAGATCTTGAGGGTGCTCGGCTTCTTCTTAATGAGCGCCGCCATGATGGGCTGGGTGAAGGAGGGGTCGTCGCCCTCGTTGTGCCCGTACTTTCGGTAGCACCACATGTCGATGACGATGTCGCGGTGGAACCTCTGGCGGTACTCGAGGGCGATCTCGGCGGCGTAGACGACGGCCTCGGGGTCCTCGCCGTTGACGTGAATCACCGGCGCCTCGATCATTTTGACGACGTCCGAGCAGTAGGGGCTGGAGCGCCCGTCGTCGGGGCCGGTGGTGAAGCCGATCAGGTTGTTGACGATGACGTGGATGCACCCGCCGGTGGTGTAGCCCGGCAACTGCGAGAAGTTGAGGGTTTCCTGAACGACCCCCTGCCCGATGAACGCGGCGTCGCCGTGAATGAGAATCGGGACGGTCTGATTGCGCTCGTCATCGGAGCGGAGGCGCTGCTTGGCGCGCGTGCGACCGAGAACCACGCCGTTGACGCTCTCGAGATGGCTCGGGTTGGACCCGAGCACGACGCGGATCGGCTCGCCGTCGACGGTCTCGCGATCCCCGGAGAACCCGAGGTGGTACTTGACGTCGCCCCCGCCCTCGTCGAAATCGGCGTCCCAGGCGTCTTCGAACTCGGTGAAGATCTGCTCGTAGGTTTTGCCGAGAACGTTCTTGAGCACGTTGAGGCGCCCGCGGTGGGGCATGCCCATGACGAGCTCCTTGACGCCGAAGGCGGGCGATCGCTGGACGATGCGATCGAGGAGCGGGATGAGCGACTCGCCGCCCTCGAGACTGAATCGCTTCTGCCCGACGTAGCGCTTGTGCAAGAACGTCTCGAAGAGCTCGGCCTTGTGGAGCTGGAGCAGCACGTGCTCGCGCTGGGCGTTCGTGAGGCTCGGCCGCCCGCGGTCCTGCTCGAGCCGGGAGCCGAGCCAGTCGCGCTCATCCTCGCGGGAGATGTGCTGGTACTCGACGCCCATCGGTCCGCAGTAGGTCTCGCGGAGGAGGTTCACCGCCTCGCGGAGCGTCATCGAGCCCTTACCGGGAACGTCGGGGAAGGGGTAGACGCGGTCGAGATCATCGTCGGCGAGCCCGTAGTGGGCGGGATCGAGCGACGACGGCGCGGGACGCTCGCGGCCGAAGGGATCGAGCTTCGCGGCGAGGTGGCCTACGGCGCGAAAGGCGCGAACGAGATCGGCGACGGCGATCGCCTTGCCGAGATCGCCCTCGGCGGCGGGTCGCTCGGGCGCCGCGGCCTGCCCGTTTCCGCCGGCGGCGACCGGGGCCCCCTCGCGGACGCCGAGATCGAACCCCCGGAAAAAGGCCTCAAGGTCCGGGCTGACCGCCTCGGGATCC
>CAZXGT010000178.1:0-2996 GCA_964639935.1 uncultured Phycisphaeraceae bacterium | reverse complement strand
TCTGGACGCCCGAAAGGTCAAACGTGATCGAGGCGGAAGCGGCCGAGGCGACGCCAGCGGCGGCAACGATTGAGATGGTCTTCAGCATGTGTCTTCTCTCCTTTTTCGGAAACGACGAACATTGTCTCCGCACAACATGCGCGGAGACATCCCCCTGCAGGCGATGGGGTCACCCACAGAACTAACGACCGGAGCGGAACCCGCCGCCGGCACGAAAACTGACCGAATTCAGGCTGATCGACGGTTTCTTCCTATGACGCTCGCGTCGCCGTCTTGCGCCGCGACGTCAATCCATCGTCCAGCACTCAATCGCTTAGAGATACCGAGGTGCAAGTCCCGATGCAAAACAAATTTGCTCAAATTACGCCATATGTCGATTCTTAAAACAAACTCATCCCAAACCGGCGGCCCCCCGGGCCCGGCCGTCGCGGGCTCAGAGCCCGCCCACCATGGCCGCCGCCACCGCGCTCCGTGCCGTCCAGGCCACGGTTCGGGCCCAGTTCGTCCGCACAAGCCGCCGCGCCGCCGCCGCATCGAACCCCCGCTCAAGCCGCCGGTGGCACGGCACCTGCACGAACGCCGTCGAGAACCAGATCACAACGAGCAGGCCCGCCGAAAGACCCGGCAGGAACGAATCGAGGTCCTCGTGGCTCAGCGCATGGAAGAGGATCAGCGCCGCGAGCGTCGCCTCCGCCAGCATCGCCGGGCCCA
Organism: uncultured Phycisphaeraceae bacterium; assembly: GCA_964639935.1. Taxonomy (GTDB): domain Bacteria; phylum Planctomycetota; class Phycisphaerae; order Phycisphaerales; family UBA1924; genus CALNYS01. The sequence goes on along the minus strand of CAZXGT010000178.1, from coordinate 2,285 downwards.
CCACCAGCGTCGTCAGCCGCGTGTGCGCCGCCTCATACGCTTGAAACCCCTCGCGTCCCACCCGCGCAAAGAGCGGGTAATGCACCACCTGCACGAACCAGATCAGCCCCGTCATGAACGCCGTCGCCGCAAGGTGCAGCAGCCGCAGATGAAACTCCGTCACGCCGGAAGCTCGCAAAGCGCCCGATCCGCGTCCAGCTCGCCCCCCGCGTGCTTGGGCCGCTGCGCCGAGAGGATCGTCTCACCGGAGATCAGGAACAGCCCCGGCATCCGCAGCCCGTCGCCCCGCAGCCCGCTCACCCGATGCCCCTTGAGGTACGCCCGCATCCCCGCGAGAAACACCCGCAGCCCGAAGAGCTGGCCAAGCGACCCCCGCCGCAGCTCCACCGCACGGTAGAGCTCGCCCTCGGGATCCGCCACGCGAAGCGCCCGCCCGAGCCCGTGCCGCTCGAGCATCCGCGCGATCGCCCCGTCGTCCTCGTCCATGTGCACCGCGACGACCGGCGTCTCCCGATCCGAGGCCTCCAGCTGCTCCGCGATCCGCGCCGCCGTCTCCGAGCAGAAGATGCACCCCGCATGCCGCAGGAAGATCACGAGCGTCGGCGCCGAACGCGTCACCTCAAGAAGCGAGCGGCCGTCGCTCGCCTGCGCCCGCGCGAGCGCCTCCCCGAGCTCGGGCTTCGCCTCATCCTCCGCGTAACGCCCGCCGAGAGTCCGGTACGCCCCGTAGAGCATGAGCGCGAACGGGACCCACCAGATCAGGTCGTTCGTGATGATCGTCGCGCCCCACGCCCACGGCAGGTCCCCGCTCACCGCCGCCCCGAGAAACCCGATCGGCCCAAGGATCTTCCCGAGAAAACCCACCAGCACGATCGGCCAGTGAACGTACGCGTTCGTCGCCGCCGCGAGATACCCGATCCCGTACACGCCGACGATCATCCCCACGCACTGCCAGATCATCGGGTACCGAGGCGGCTCCATCCCCGCCCACGAAAAGAACAGGCCCGGGAGCGCGATCACCAGCGCGCCCCAGGCGAGGTTGTAGATCCCCGCCGCGATGAGCACGTTCCGCATCCATCGCGGGGGCGTCGGTCGAAGAGTTCCAGCAGTCCGTTCGGGCATCGGTCGCGTCACCGTCTCAAAGTCGCGGCCCGTCTGGCGGGCGAGTAAGGTCTTCGTTCCCGCTTCATCGACCGAACCCAGCCGCTGGAGTCACACCGCATGTCCCAGAAGCCCAAAGTTCTCGCCTTCGCCGGCAGCAGCCGCAAGGCCTCCTACAACAAGCAACTCGTTCAGGCGGCCGCGAAGAGCGCCGAGGCCGCCGGCGCCGACGTCACCTTCGTCGACCTCGCCGACTACGACATGCCCCTCTTCAACGAGGACCTCGAAGAGGCCCACGGGCTCCCGGAGGACGTCAGGAAATTCCGCGAGCTGATGAAAACCCACGACGCCTTCCTCATCTCCTCGCCCGAGTACAACGGCGGCATCACCCCGCTGCTCAAGAACGTCATCGACTGGGCCTCCAGACCCGTCGAGGGCGAGGAGGTCCTCGTCTGCTTCAAGGGCAAGACCTGCGCTCTCCTTGGCGCCTCCCCGGGCCGCCTCGGCGGCATCCGCGCCCTGCCCATGGTGCAGCAGATCCTCAGCGGCATCGGCGTCAACGTCCTCGCCCGCAACTACTGCCTCTCCGCCGCCCACGAGGCCTTCGACGATTCCGGCGAGCTCAAGGACCCCGACACCAAAAAGATGGTCGACGGCGTCTCCCAGAACCTCGTCCGCTGCGCCGCCAGCCTCGCCGACTGACCCAAGCCGCCTCGCCGGATCCCTCAGCCCCGCTCGGCCCGAATCAGCCGCGGGTCGATGTACCGCCCGACCAGACGCTCCTCCTCGAAGAGCTCTGAGAGTTCCGCCCGCGGCTGCCGCAGCACGCCCCCGAGCGACCCCTCCACGATCCGCCGCACCTGCGCCTGCTGCTCGGCGATCGGCAGCGTCGCGTCGATCGTGGTCAGCCCGAACTCCTCGGTCATCCGCTCGTACTCATCGAGAATCCGACCCTGGAAGATCTCGAAGCTGCGGTACGGATCCTCCGAGAGCCCGAGATCCATCCCCGCCTCGTACCACTTGAGCTCCGGGCGACCCGTGAGGATGCGCTTGAGCGCCTCGCGCAGCGGCACGCGGAAGTAGAACGCCGCGGTCGGCTTCACGCAGAACCGGTACATCCGCCGCACGTAGTCGCGATCGATCCCGCGCGCCGCGTCGCGCGCAAAGGCCGTGTAGATGTACCG
>CAZXGT010000177.1:0-3018 GCA_964639935.1 uncultured Phycisphaeraceae bacterium | reverse complement strand
GGGAGCGTGAACGAGTTCCGGTTGAGGGCCATCGCGCCGAGGATGATGATCGCGTTGGCGAGCAGCGCGACCAGCGCGATCAGCCCGTGGCCCAGGTAGTAGAGCACCATGAACACCGAGACAGCGATCAACGCCAGGATCGCGGCGGTGTAGCCCGCTCGCAGATTGTCCGCTCCGAGCTCCGGCCCGAGCACAGAGAGCGAGATCGGCTCCTCGCCAAGCTTCGCCTGAAGCGAACCGGCGGACATGGTTTTGCTGATGTAATCAAGGTCCGACGGAGAGAACGAGCCGGTGATCTGACCGTTGCGCGAGATCCGCGACTGGAGCGTCGGCGCCGTGATCACGCGATCATCCAGCACGACCGCCATCTGCCGTCCAACGTTCTGGCCGGTCATCTCGCCCAGCTTCACGGCCCCGCGGGCGTCCATCTCGAACGCGATCGAAGGACGGCCGGACTGCCCGTCGATGCTCTGATACGCCCGCCGAAGGCCCCAGTCCCCTTCGCTCGAGAGAAGCCGCCGATCCGGGGTGTCCCAGAGCAGCATGAAGTATCGCCCGTCGCGCGGCTCGACGATGTAGCCCCGCGAGGCAAAGAATCCGGTTGGGTTCGCTTCGATCGCCCGCAGCTCGCGCGCGTTATTATACCAATATCGCAGGTCGTCAAGCGCGAACCACCGCATGGCCCCTTGCGCCGCACGGGGCCCGCGATCGCGGAACGCCAACCGCAACTCCTGCTCGCGCGTGTCGCTCACCTCGCGCAGATCGTCGCTCGTCACCGAGATCCGAAAGTCGAGCACGCCGGCGCCCGAGAGCAGGCGGATGAGATCCTTCGGATCGTCCAGACCGCGCCGTTGACTCTCGTACGCCGTGTAGAGCTCGAGCGCACGCTCGAGCGTCTCCGCTGAGCCCGGATGACGCTCGAGCAGCCGAGTCATCGCCTGCTCGCGCGGACTCGGGAAGGTGATCGTGTCGTCGGTCTCTGGATCAAAGAGCACGACCGGCTTGTCGGAGAGCTCCACCGCCTCGCGGAGCGCCTCGCCATCGATGGTTGACTCGATCGCCGCTCGCCGAGCCTCCTCATAGGCCTCGGCCGCCGCACCCGCAGCATCCAGCAGCCGATCGAGCTCACTCTGCTCGAGCTCCGCCTCGCGCGCCTCGTTGAACGCCTCGCGGGCAGCCACGGCCGCGTCGAACGCCCCCGCAGCGGCCTGCAGAAGGCGCCGCTGCTCCTCATTCCCCCTCGCGAGCTCGTCGATCGCTTCCGATCGCTGGGGCGGAGCCATGCGCATCGCGCGTTCAAACTCGTCTGCCGAGAGCGCCCGCTCGCTCACCGCCTCGATGTGGTCGAGATACACATCCCGCAGCCGCTTGACGGCGTCGCTCGGGAGCGGCATCTGCACTTCGATGCGATTGCGTCCCTGCCGAACGAAACTGACCTCGAGCGTGCCCTGCGGGTCGACGCGATCCTTGAGCACCTCGATGGTCTGCTGGATCGAGGCGGCCCGGTCCGCGTCCTCGGGGGTCTGCACCGCGTAGATCAGGCTCACGCCGCCGGCGAGGTCGCGCCCACGGCGGAGGTTCTGATCGGGCGGGTAGATCGCCGCCGCGCAGATCAACACCACCGCGATCGCCAGCACCGTGTTGCGAATCAGATGTCTCATCGCTTGGAAATCTCTCACGCCGCCCGATGCGGCCGATCTTCAGACGTATCCCCGGCCCGCGCCGGGCAGCGTCCGCTCGTGTTTGTTCACTGACCGCCCGGTAGCGACGCGCCTACGGGGTCTTCGCCATCTCCGGCTCGACCGCCGCGTCCGTCTCGCCCGGGGCGCCGCTCCTCCTGAGCACCGCCTGCACGGCGCTCTTCGCGAAGCGGATCTTTGTGTTTGTCGACTCGTCGACTTTCACCACGACCTCGTCGCCGCGGATCTCCGTGATTGTCCCGATCACGCCGCCCGTCGTCTGCACACGGTCGTGCCTCGAAAGCGAGCTGAGAAGTTCCTGCCGGCGCTTCTTCTCCTTGCGCTGCCCCATCGAGGACAGCAGCAGCATCACTACCATCAGACCGAGCAGAAGGAACAGAAACCCGCCCCCGAAGGGCGCGGGCGGAGGCGCCGCCCCACTCGGATCCGCCGCCCCCTCCGCGGGGATCCCTTGCTGCGGCGCGGGCTCTCCCGCCACCGGGGGCGCCTGGCCCACCAACATCCAACCCGTCATCGTCCAGCTCTGCGTCATGCGAACTCATCCCGGCGCGTCAGCGCCGTTAAAGGGAATCACCCGGGCCGCTCGGCCAGCGCCGGGAACGCCGCCAGCGCCGGCTCGCACACCGGCCACCGACGAACAAGGTCGAGCCAACCATCTTCTCGCATCGCCGCCCGGATGTCCACCATGAGCCGCTGGAAGTGCCGAACGTTGTGCAAACTCACCAGGATCGGCCCCAGCATCTCCTCGGCCAGAAACAGGTGCCGCAGGTACGCCCGCGAAAACGGCAGCCCCTCCACCGTCTCCCACCCGTGCCCCGCCGGATCGCACGCCAGACAGTCGCATCCATTTTCCATCGGACCGTCGTCCTCGGCGAACTTCGCGTTCTTGAGTCGAATCTGACCCATGCGCGTGAACGCGTTCGCCGAACGCCCGTTCCGCGTTGGGAGCACGCAGTCGAACATGTCCACGCCCGAGAGCACCGCCGCCAAGATGTCCTTCTCGTATCCGACGCCCATCAGGTACCGCGGTTTGTCCTCAGGAAGCAGCGGCGCCGTGTGACCCACCACGCTCACGATCTCCTCGAACCCCTCCCCCACCGCCACCCCGCCGATCGCGTACCCAGGCAGCTCCACGCTCGTCACCTGCTCGGCCGAGCGCGTCCGCCGGTCGAGATCCGTCCCACCCTGCACGATGCCAAAGAGCGCCTGCCGATCCTCGAAGTCGCGATGCGCCGCCTCACACCGCTCGAGCCACCGCGCCGTCCGCTCCATCGATTCATCCAGACGCCTCTCGTGGTCGTAGTTCTTCCCAAACGCC
>CAZXGT010000176.1:0-3043 GCA_964639935.1 uncultured Phycisphaeraceae bacterium | reverse complement strand
CCCCGTGTTGCTCGACAAGCGTCTCGCCTTCGGCGATCGCCTGTTCGATGAGCGGTATCGCGATGTCGAGCCTATCGGGTGGGACCATGAGTCGAAGGGTGTCGACCCGGACTATGCGGCTCTCGACGTCGTCGGGGGCGATCTCGATAGCGCGGTCGATCAACTCGAGCGCTGGCTGGTACCCGGGCGGAATCGTGTCCCGTCGGACTCTGCCCGGCTTTGGGGTCCATCGGGCGAACTGTCGGTGCGCCTTGGCCAGCAGGCGCAGCGCTTCAACGTCATCGGCGAAGCGCGGGTCGTCGAGCAGCTCGATCACTCGAGCGTAGAGCCGGTTGGCTGTGGCGAAGTCGTGGATGGCCGGGCCGTTCCAGTCGTCGAGCGCCTCGCCGACGCGCCCGTAGCCGATCGCGAGATCCTTGGCGAGCGCGGGATCGCCGCCGGCTTCGGCGTCCATCGCCTCGAGAAACTCGAGCGAGCGGTCGAGGATCAGACGCCGCGCCTCGAGCGAGCCCGGGAGCTGTTTCACCGCGTCGTGCACGTCGAACATCATCGCGTTGGCGATGCCGCGAACCTGCTCGAAGCGACGATCGGCGAGGGCGCGCTCGCGCTCGGCCTGGAGCGCCATCGCGGCGCTGACGCCGGTGGCCACGAGGAGCGTGACGGCGACGGTCGCCGAGGCCGCGACGAGCGCTCTGTTGCGCCGCACGAAGCGACCGGCGCGGTAGATCCGGCTCGGCGCTCTGGCGGCGATCGGCTCGTGGTCGATCCAGCGCCGGAGATCCTCGCTCATCTCGCCGGCGGTCTCGTAGCGTCGGTCGGGGTCTTTCTCGAGCGCCTTGCCGACGATGGTTTCGAGGTCGCCGCGCAGGGACGCGTCGACGTTTCCGAGGCGCGGGGGCGGCGTCTCGCGGATCGTGCGCGCCGCCGCGAGCAGCGACGAGGTCTTCACCTCGTAAGGTCGGCGTCCGGCGAGCAGCTCAAAGAGCACGATCCCGAGGGCGTAGACGTCCGAGGGGGCGCCGACGACCGTGTTCTCCTCATCGGAGACCTGCTCGGGGCTCATGTAGGGCAGGGTCCCGACGATCTCGCCGGTCTGTGTGGCGCGCGTCCGCTCGGGCGCGTTCTCGGCCGCGACGAGCCGGGCGACGCCGAAGTCGAGCACCTTCGCGCGGCCTTCGGGCTCGACCAGGATATTTCCGGGCTTGAGATCGCGGTGGATGACCCCGAGGCGGTGCGCGTGGGCCACGGCCTCGCAGACCTGCCCGAAGAGCGCGACCCGGGCGCGGGCGTCGAGCGATCGCCGCGCGGCGAAATCCGTGATCCGCTCGCCCTCGACGAGCTCCATCGCGAGATACGCCTGCGGCGCGGCGGCGGGGCGCCGGCGCCAGCCCGCGTCATGCAGCGCGGCGACGTTTGGGTGGCGAAGGCGCCCGAGCGCCTCGATCTCCATCTCGAAGCGCGCCTGCGCTCGCCGGGAGCCGAGGCTCTCGCTCAGCAGCTTGACCGCGACGCGCCGCCCGCGGACCCGCGAGTCCTCCGCCTCGTAGACCGCGCCCATCCCGCCGGCGCCCAGGAGCTTCCGCAGCCGGTACGGGCCGACAAGCTCGCCGACCATCTCCTCGGCGTACGAACGCTCCGCGCCGCCCGCCAGGAAGCGGGCCGAGCTCACACCGTCGGTGACGGGGGCGCCGTTGTGCGGATGATCGGGCATATGGTTCGGGTCGGGTTCTTGTCAGGTTTTTTACTACCATGCTCCCGGGCGGCGTTCAACGGAGTTACGCAATCTTTCCGACTTCTCGCGCGCGCCCGCGCGGCTCGCGTCTCCTTCAGGGAGGGTCAATGAGCACGGCCGCCTCGAACCGCCCGCCCGACGCCTTCCCGTCCACCCGTGTGACGTGGCTCGGGAAGCGACTCCGCGAGGGAGAGAAGGGCGTCGCCGCCGCCAGAGAGCACATCATGCGCGTCTACGCCGAGCCTCTCGCCATCTACCTCCGCGGCAGCAGCTTCCGCGGGCTCGATGAGGACGAGGACCTCGTGCAGGGCTTCTTCGCCAGCCGGCTCTCGAAGGACGGCTATCTCCACGAGTGGGCCGAGAGCGGGCGACCGCTGCGCCGGTGGCTGCTCACGGGCTTTCGGCATTACCTCCACGAGCGGGTTCGCCAGCGCCAGCGCTTCTCGTCGCCGCCCGCCGTGGCTCCGAGAGAGGCTGAACCGGCGCCGGCGGCGCTCTTCAACCGGCGCGTCGCCCTCTCGATCGTCCGCGAGGCCATGCTCCTGGCGGAGGAACGCTGCCGGGCGGGGGGCTTCGAGCGGCACTGGATCATCTTCCGCCTGCACGCCATCGAGGGCCTGCCCTACGACAAGCTCCCGCCCGAGCATCGCGAGCCTCCCCGCCGCGCCGCGACCATGGCCCGCACCGCCTCCAACCGCTTCAAGGCGGCGCTGCGCGAGCTCGTCGGCTGGCCCGGCGCCTCGGCCGAGGCCGTCGATCGCGAGATCCAGGCGCTCATGCGGGAGCTCGAACGATGACGCCCGACCCTCACCCCGTCACCCCCGAGCGGGCGCGCGAGCTGCTCCGGGCCGCGGCGCCCGGGCGGTCCCGCCCCGTCGACCGCCTGATCGAGCGCCTCGAGCGTGCCGACGGCGCGGAGTGGTTCGAGGGCGTCATCGAGCGCTTCACCCGCCACGCCGCCGGCCGCCGCGCGAGCGACCTGCTCGACGGTCGGCTCCCGCTCGAGGCGATCTCGGCGGCCAAGGAGCGGGCCAAGACGCTGCTCGCCGAGGCAACGAGCCCGGAGGACGAGCTGGCCGCAACCGCGTGCTACTTCACAACCTGCGCCGCGGCGCAGGCCCGCCATCACGCGCGGATCCACAGCGACGAGAGCGGCGCCGTCGAGGCGTCGCTGGTCGACCTCGCCGACGCCCTGCCGGAGGAGTGGGGAACCTTGGCCCGCGCCGCGGCGGAGGGCTCGCCTGGGCCCGCCGAGGGCGAGCCGCCCCGCGACCGCCAGCGCTGATCGCCGGGCCTCTGACAAACTTTTCA
>CAZXGT010000175.1:0-3051 GCA_964639935.1 uncultured Phycisphaeraceae bacterium | reverse complement strand
CGTCGCCAAAGTACGCGTGACAGGACTTGAACCTGTAACCTCAGGCTTCGGAGGCCTGCGCTCTATCCAATTGAGCTACACGCGCGCGTGAAGGACTTCCGTCCGACGCCAATCCTACGACCGGGCCCTTCCAGTGGCAAACGCGAACGATTCTTCCGCCGCCCGTCCCGCAGCGCCGCTCGCGCCCGTTCTCGCGCTGACGTGGCTCGCCTCGCTGGGCACCGGCGCCGTCACCAACGGTCTTTTCTTCGTCACGCACGAGCAGCTCGGCTTCGGCGAGGTCCGCAACCTGCTGCTCGCGGTCGTGATGGGCGCGTCGTACACGCTCGGCGCGTGGCGCGCGGCGCCCGCGATCCGCGCCGCGATCCATCGGAACCCAAAGCTCTCCACGCGCGCGTGCCTCGGATGGGTGAACGCGGCCCTCGCGGTCGCGAGCTTTCTCCCGTGGCTCGCCGGCGGCGCCGAGTGGGCGTTCTGGGTGATGGCGACGACGTACCTCCCGCTCACGGGCGTGCTCTGGCCGGTGGTGGAGGCGTACCTCTCGGGCGGGCGGCGCGGGGCGGCGCTTCGGAAGGCGACGGGCGCCTTCAACTTCTCGTGGTCCACGGCGGTGCTCGCGGCGTTCTGGCTGATGGCGCCCGCACTCGAGGCGGCGCCGCTGCTCGTCGTCGCCGGGATGGGTGTGGTGCATGTGATCTGCGCCGGGATCGTCGTCCGGCTGCCCGAGGAGCCCGCCGGGCACGGGGGCGACGGGAGCCAGCCGCACCCGCCCGTCTACGAGCGGCTGCTTCCGGTCTTCCGCGTGCTGCTGACGCTCAGCTACGTGCTGGTCAGCGCGATCGAGCCGATCCTGCCCGCGAGGCTCTCGGCTCTGGGCGTCCGCGCGGGGCTCAGCACGCCGCTGGCGAGCACGTGGACGGCCGCCCGCGTCGGGATCTTCGTCCTCTGCACCAGGTGGCACGGCTGGCACGGGCGCTGGCGAACGGTCGTGTGGACCGCCGGCGCGATGCTCCTGGGCTTCGGTTTGGTCGCGATGGGGACGAGCGTCCCGGTTGTGGGGGCCGGCCTCGCGCTCTTCGGCGTCGGCGCCGGGGGCGTCTATGTCGCGGCGATCTACTACGCGATGGCCGTCGGCAAGGCCGAGGTGGACGCGGGCGGGGCTCACGAGGCGGTCATCGGCCTGGGCTACACCGCCGGGCCGCTCCCGGCTCTGGCGGCCCACGGTCTGGTCGCCGCGGGGGTGCTTCGGTTCGAGCATCTGAGCTCGGCGATGACGCTCCTCGTGGGGGTCGTCGCTGCCGGAGCGATCGCGCTGGCGTGGATTCTGGCGAAGCGCGCCGCTCCTGGCCGATAGTCTCAGCGCGCGATCCGAGCGCGCAGAAAAAACCCCAGACCCGCATTGCTGCGTCGTCTGGGGCGTTGAGTAAGAGGGAAGCCTGGGTTAAGGACGCTGAGGTATACGCAGCGTCAGGGGGCGTGGATCCGGTCGAGATACGGTTTTTGCCTGTCCCGCCGGAGCGCATAGCAAATTCACTCCGCCCACCGGGAGTCACAGTACCGACCCGCTGTTCCCGGAGCAACAGGCGTCTTCGCGAACCGTGCGAAAGGTTTTTTCATTCGGCCGGTCTGCCGTTGCAACAATATGTTGTGCAACGACTTGCGCGATCAGTCGTCCGGCTGCGAATCGTCGCGGTAGAGGTCCATGTAGAACTCCAGCCGTTCCCCGGCCTTGGCCTTTCGGCTCCGGGCGAGAAGAAAACCGACCTTCTCGAAGAGCTGGATAGCCGCCGTCTGATCGCCCTCGACCTCGAGGAGCGTCTTGAGCACGCCGTGGTCTCGGCAGTAGCCGAGGCACGCCTGCATGAGCTTGACGCCGACGCCCCGGCCTCGACGCTCGGGCGAGACCCAGAGATCGTGGATCTCTCCCGAGTGATTCCCTTTCAGCCGCAGGCCCACAAGACCCACAACCGCCTCATCGCCGCCGCTGGCGATCCAGACCCGGTCGCAGGGGTCTTCCTCGGCGGGGGGCGGCAGGACGATGGTTCGGCCAAGCGCCGCCCGCACCGGCTCGGCGTCGCCGGGGCCAGCGCGCCGGATCGTCACGTCGGGATCGCTTGATCCATGCATCACGCCGTGGAGTTTACAGGAGCGAGGGCCGAGCGCTCATCCGCCGAGGGCGCGGGGAGGGCGGCCGTCCGTGACGTCGCCCCGCCCGCCCGGGGCGACCACGCCGCGCGCGAAGCGATCGAACTCCACGGCGGCGGCGGAGAGATCACCGAAGTACGCCTCGAAGAGCGCTCGCTGAAGGCTCGCGGGCCCCTGGATGGGCTCGCTTGGCGATCGCTGCGCGGCGGCCCGCACGACCCGGGCGAGGCGGCCTTCGGCCGCGTCGGTCAGAAGCCGCGCGAGGCCCTCGCGTCGCTCGCTTGCGAGAAAGTGCGTGACGGCCCACGCCTGGGCGTAGAAGTCGAGCCCGGCCTCCTCGGCCTGCCCCAGAGCGCCGCGGGAGACGATGAGCTCCTCGAGCGTCGGGAGCCGGTCCGCCGCGAGAGCGGCGCGGAGCTGGTCGTAGCGCTCGAGGTTCGCCCACGGGAGGAAGACAGGCGTCGGGCCGATCCACCGGTGGCCCTCCATGTACGTCGCGACGCCCTCCTCGAGCCAGGTCGGGAGTCGCTCGGCGAAGACGCGCTGCGTGTACTGGTGCCACCCCTCGTGGGCGGCGATGGCGAGGGTGTCGAAGGCGCCGAGGTCGTAGTAGACGCCGGTGCCTCGGGTGGCGAAGCCGCCGCGCTGAATGCGGAGGAAGGGCGCCGCGCGCTCCCCGAGGAGGCGCTGGGCGAGGCGGGCCCACTGCGGGCGGTTGTCCATCAGGTACGCGTCGAGGCGGAGGTCCGGGGCCGGCAGGGGGGTGATGGCGGTGCGGTAGTGCTCGAGGGCGAGCTCGAGGAAGCCGGGGAGCCGCCCGGCGAGCAGGGGATCGGTCTCGGTGGTGAAGATGCGGTAGTGCCGCGTGCGAACGACCTGCCCGCGAACGCCCTCGTAGGTCCAGGG
>CAZXGT010000174.1:0-3065 GCA_964639935.1 uncultured Phycisphaeraceae bacterium | reverse complement strand
TACCACGGGTTCAGCGTCGAGTTCGCCGAGCACCGACCCTACGTCCCCGGGGACGACCTCCGTCACCTGGACTGGAAGGTCTTTGCGCGGTCCGACAAGCTCCACCTCAAGCAGTACCAGCAGGAAACCAACCTCGACGTGATGATCTGCGTTGATGCCTCCGGATCGATGAACTTCGGCACGCGCGACTTCGCGGGCGCCTCCGGCGACGGCGGCGCGATCTCCCCCGGGGGCAACCCCTTCTGGAGCAAGTTCGACCACGCCACCGCCATGGCCGCCGCGATGAGCTACGTCGCGCTGCGTCAGGGCGATCGCGCCGGGCTCGTCATCTACGCCGACGCCATCCGGGCGCTGCTCAAGCGGTCGAGCGCCCAGCGCCAGTGGCGACAGATCGTCAGCGCGCTCTCGAGTCACGCCGTCGACGCGCCCTCCAACACCGGCCGGATGGTCGATCAGCTCCTCGCGAACCTCACCAACCGCTGCCTCGTCGTCCTGATCAGCGACTTCTTCGAGGAGCCCGACGCCATCCGAGCCGCCCTGGCCCGACTCAAGCACCGCCGCCACGACGTCATCATGTTCCAGACGCTCGATCAGCAGGAGATCGACTTCAACCTCGCCGACAGCGCCCCCTTTGAGGGCCTCGAGGGCGAGGGGCGCCTCAAGCTCGACCCGCGCACCGTCCGCGAGTCCTACCTCGAGGCGATGCGGCGCCATCAGGAGACGCTCAAGCGCACCGCGCGCTCCTTCGGCTTCGACTTCGCCGCGGTCAGCACGCACCAGTGGCTGGGCCCGTCGCTCGCGGGCTTCCTCGCGCGACGCCGATCGCGCATGAAGCGAGGCTCCTCGTGACCTTCGCGCACCCCCTCCTCGCCGCGGCCGCCGTCGCCTCAGTCGCGCTCCCGATCCTCATCCACCTCCTGCTGCGCTTCCGCCGCCGACCTCAGAAGTGGGCCGCGATGCGGTTTCTCATGGAGGCCTACCAGCGCCAGCGCAAGCGCCTCCGACTTCAGCAGATCATCCTGCTCGCCGTCCGATGCCTTCTTCTGCTGGTCGCCGGCGCGGCGATCGCGCGCCCGATGGCCGGCGGCGCCGCAGACGCCTCGGGGCCGCGGGACGTCTACCTCCTTCTCGACAACTCGCTCACCGCCCAGCTCCGCCCCGGCGCCGGCGACGCCACCGCTCTCGAGCGGCACGTCGAACGCGCGCGGGAGACACTCCGCGCGCTCGGCCCCGGCGACCGCGCTGGCGTCGTCCTCCTCGCCTCGCCCGCCGAGGGGCTCATCGTTCCCGCCACGGGCGACCGCTCCGCCGTCGCGGCTTCCCTTGACGCCCTCGCTCCCACCGACGCCGCCGCGGACCTCGAGGGCGCGCTCGCCATCGTGCGCGACGCCATCGAGCGCGACGGCGCCAGCGCGCGAACCCGCATCGTCGTGCTCAGCGAGCTCCGCGAGGGCGCCTTCGCCGACGGCCAGACCCCGGCCGCCGTGTTCGCCGATGCGCCGCCCGAGCTCGTGATCGCCGGGATGGCCGACCAGGCCGAGACGAACGTCCGCATCACCGAGGTCGAGCCGCAGCGCACGCTCTTTCTCGGCGCCGGGGAGCGGACCACCGTGCGCGTGACGCTCCGCCGCTCCGGGCCGGCCGTCGATACAGAGGGCGCGACCACCGTGCGCATCGCCTTCGAGCCCGCCGGCGAGGGCGAGCCGCTCCTGGACGCCGGTCGCGCCTCAGCGACCTGGGCCGCCGGCCAGACCGAGACCGAGGTCTTCGTGAGCGTTCAGATCCCGAGCGGGGCCGAGAGCTTCGCGTCGCTCCGGGCGTCGATCGACCGCGACCGCCTGGCCGGAGACGACGTCCGGCGCGCGCCGCTGGCGATCGCCGAGAGCGTCCGCGTGGGCGTCATCGACCGCACCGGGATCGCCGCGGAATCCACCGATCCCCTGGGCGGGGCGCGCTGGCTCTCCCTGGCGCTCGAACCCGACCGCTCCTCGCGCCTGACGCCCGTTCCGCTCGATCCCTCCGATATCGACATCGCGGCGCTCGCCGATCTCGACGCCGTCTTTCTGCTCCGCCCCGATCTGCTCCCCGCCGCCTCGTGGGAGGCGCTCGCCGAGTTCGTCCGCCGCGGCCGGAGCCTCGCGATCTTCCCGCCTCCGGGCGCCGACGCCCACGCCTGGACCGCCGTCGCCGCCGAGGCGCTGGGCTACGCGGCGCAGGTCGGGGCCGAGCGTCTGGAGTTCGACCCGCCGCGAAGGGTCCGCCCCGGGGCTGGCGGCGCGCTCCTGCGGCTCATCGGGGGCGAGCTCGAGGAGCTCGCGGCGCCCGTCCGCGTCTTCTCCGCGCTCGAGATCGCGCTGCCCCCCGGCGAGGGCGAAGCGCTCCTGACGCGCGAGGACGGAGCGCCCTGGATCGTCCGCGCGGGCGGGATGGGCCCATCGGCCGGGGAGGTTCTCCTCTTCGCCAGCGCCCCTTCCCTCGAGTGGACCACCCTCCCCGCCACGCCGCTCATGGTCCCGCTCGTGCAGGAGCTCGTCCGCCAGAGCGCCGGCGCGGCACTCAGGCAACGCGTCTACGTCGCGGGCCGACCCGTCAGGCTCCCGCCCGGCGTGCGCACGCTCACCGATCGCAACGGCTCGCGCGAGATCGCCGTCGCCGAGGCCCGCCCCGCTGAGCCGGTCCGTGAGTCCGGGCTCTACCTCGGCCGCGGCGCTCGCGGTGAGACGCTCGGACCGGCGATCTTCGTCGCCGACGCCGCCGCGGGCGAGACCGCGCCCGTCGGGGCCGCTCGCGCCCGCGAATGGTTCGCCGAGGCCGGTCTCGAGATGGATCGCGACGACGAGACGCCCGCCTCGGGCGAAAACACGCTCGCCGGCGCGGGTCTGGGCGTCAGCGGAACCCTCCTGCTCATCGCGCTCGCTCTCGCTGCGCTCGAGACCGTCCTCTCCCGCCGCTTCAGCCCGAGGGGAGCCGCCGCGTGAACGGATGGCTCGATCGGCTTCTGGATCTCGACACGCTCTCGGCGGGCGCGGAGAACGTGCGCTTCGCCTTCGAGCGCGACGCGCCGC
>CAZXGT010000173.1:0-3077 GCA_964639935.1 uncultured Phycisphaeraceae bacterium | reverse complement strand
GAGCTCCAGCCCGCGACTCTGAATCTCATTCGCTCTCGAATCCATCGGGGAACTCCTTGGGATTCGCGCCCGGTCTCTTGAGGCCCAGGGCCATGGCGTCCGCTAGAATCCAAGCCCGATCCCACCACGCCACGCGCGGAAGGCTCCCTCAGTATGGCCAAGGAACGCTACAACGGCACCGCCGAGCACGTCCTCTGCAAGCGCATCCCCACCCCGCCCTTCGGCGACGTCAAGGACCGCTCCACCGTCTGGCACGACCAGTACGTCAAGACCGGCGGCTACGAGGGCCTCCGCAAGGCGCTCGACATGGCGCCCGACGAGCTCGTGACGATGGTCAAGGACTCCCAGCTCCGCGGCCGCGGCGGCGCAGGCTTCCCCGCCGGGATGAAGTGGTCCTTCCTCCCCAAGGCCGACGACCCCAACAACCCAGGCCAGCGCTACCTCGCCGTCAACGCCGACGAATCCGAGCCCGGAACCTTCAAGGACCGGCTCATCATCGACTTCGACCCCCACCTGATGCTCGAGGGCATCGCCATCTGCTGCTACGCCTGCCGCATCTCCACCGCCTACATCTACATCCGCGGCGAGTACTACCACCAGGCCCGCATCCTCGAGAAAGCCATCAAGGAGGCCTACGAGAAGGGCGTCTTCGGCGGCAAGGGCCTCCTCGATGGCGCCAGCACCCAGACCGGCGCCCCCTGGCCCGTCGAATGCCATCTCGCCCGCGGCGCCGGCGCCTACATCTGCGGCGAAGAGACCGCCCTCCTCGAGTCCCTCGAGGGCAAGCGCGGATGGCCCCGAAACAAGCCGCCCTTCCCCGCCATCAGCGGCGCCTTCGGCAAGCCCACCATCATCAACAACGTCGAGACCCTCGCCCACCTCCCCTCCATCGTCGAAAGCGGCGTCGCCTGGTTCACCGAGCAGGGCGTCGAGTCCTCCATCGGCGGCCCCCCCTCCTACGGCACCAAGCTCATGGGCGTCTCAGGGCACGTCAACATCCCCGGCGTCTACGAGTTCGAACTCGGCATCCCGCTCCGCGCCATCGTCGAGGAACACTGCGGAGGCATGCGCCACGGCAAACGCTTCAAGGGCGCCATCGCCGGCGGCGCCTCCACCGGCATCCTCGGCCCCGACCAGTACGAGGCCGAGATGGATTTCGACATCGGCAAGAAGTACAACATCCTCGGCCTCGGCACCGCCTGCCCAACCGTCTTCGACGAAGACACCGACATGGTCGCCGTCGCCCGAAACCTCGCCCGCTTCTACAAGCACGAGTCCTGCGGCCAGTGCACCCCCTGCCGCGAAGGCTCCGGCTGGCTCCTCCAGCTCATGACCCGCATCGAAGAGGGCGACGCCTACACCAAGGACCTCGATCTCGCCCTCGAGATCGCCACCTCCATGGGCGCCATGCCCGGCACCACCATCTGCGGCCTCGCCGACGGCAACAACTGGGCCGTCCGCACCATCATCAACAAGTACCGCGACGAGTTCGAGCGGCGCCTCAAGCCGACATTCGTCCCCGTCAGCGTCTCCGTCGGCGCCGCCGCCGGCTGAACACCGCCGCGCTGTGGACTCCGCACCAAACCCGCGAAGTCAGCCCAAGTTGGAAAGATGGGGAAGCGCCATCTATGCGCTTGCGCGATCTTCATCCGATCCGTGCGCCGGTTTGACGCCCGACGCGCCTCGTTCTCATCCCGATGTGGAAAATGACGTCGAACCGCACGCGCGGTTCGAGAGAGACACGTTTTTCCATCAGGAGGAAAGAACCATGCGTACCTTCATCAGCGCCATCGCGCTCCTCGCGACCGCCGGCTCCGCCTTCGCCAACGGCGAGATCGGCTCCACCGGCGCCGCCACCCAGGAAGCCTTCATCACCTCGACCGTCCGCCCCGACGGCCCGCGCCAGTTCGACGGCGCCCTCAGCCAGCTCTTCTTCAACGCCCAGGGATCCGCCGGAGGCAACTTCGCCTCCTTCGGCGCCCTCCGCTACGACGGCGCCGGCATCGTCGCCGACCTCGACGCCCAGTTCGGCGCCGGCCAGTGGGCCATCACCGACGCCTCCCTGAGCCTCTTCCAGTCCAACGCCGGCTTCACCAACAACGGCGGCGTCGAGTTCCTCTGGGTCTCCGACGACACCGTCGACATCGAGACCACCAGCGGCGTCCAGTTCCCCTACTCCACGGGCCAGTTCGGTACCGAGAGCTTCCTCGCCGACTACGACTTCGTCGAGGTCGGCAACGGCTTTGAGGACGTCGTCAGCTTCGGCGGCGCCGGCCTCACCGATCTCGTCAACGACATCCTCTCGGGCGACATCGTCTCCCTGATCGTCAACCCGACCGACGCCAACGTCGCCGCCACCTGGGCCGGCAACGCCAACAACGACAACGGCCCCGGACCCGTCCTGACCATCAACGCGGTCAAGATCCCCGCCCCGGGCGCCGCGGCCCTCTTCGGCGTCGCCGGCCTCACGGCCATGCGTCGCCGTCGCTGAATCCTGTCTCCGAGGCCTGTTCTCGGAGTCTCCAATCACGTTTGCTCACCGGGGTCGCCCACGCGGGCGGCCCCGGCTCTTTTTTTGGACCCTCTCCCGCACCACCCGCCTTGGTCGCCGGACGCTGAAGTCCTACACTGCGCCTGTCGAAGTACGCCTCGGGACGAGCGGTCGCGCGACCGCGCCCCCGAAGGACGCGGGGCCGCTTGATGAACGCCAGCCAGACGACCGGGCCCCGGATCGAGGAGCTCATGGACGCCGGCGACGAAACCGACCAGCCTCCCAGTCCCGGCGCCCGCCCGCGCCGCCCCGGACTCACACTTGAGGTGCACGACGAAACCGAGCGGCTCAGCGAGGCCGACCTTGCCCGCTTCCGCAGCGACCTCGCCCGCGCCGTCGCCGTCGCCGCTCCCGCCGGCGACCACGACGTCCGCGTTCTCATCGCCAGCGACGAGACGATGATCGACCTCCACCGCCGCCACTCGGGCGACGCCTCGACCACCGACGTCCTCACCTTCGATCTGCGCGCCGAGCCCGAGGGCCCCCTCGATGTCGACCTCGTCGTCTGCCTCGACGAGGCCCGGCG
>CAZXGT010000172.1:0-3158 GCA_964639935.1 uncultured Phycisphaeraceae bacterium | reverse complement strand
ACCACCGCGAAGACGATGATGAGCAGGAGATCCTTGCAGACCGTGACCGCGAGCGCTGTCCTGGCCATGGGGCCGTCGGCCTTCGTCTCGCTCAGCACCGCGATCACCACGGCGGGCGAGTTGGCCGTGGCCACCACCGCGACGACGCCCGCCACAAGAACCACCGTGAGGAGCCCGCCGTACTCCGCGAAGACGGGGTTTCGCGAGAGCATGAACGACAGCAGCGTGGTGACGGCGACGAGCACGAGGGTGAACTCGAAGAAAAGGATGAGCGAGACCGACCGCAGCGACTCGCGCACTTCCTGAAGGTTGATCTTTCCGCCGGCGGTCAGCGCGATCAGCGCGATCGCGAGGTCGTTGACGAGCGTGAGATAGGGCTGTTGAGCCTCGCTCAGAATCCACGGGGTCCCCTCCCCGAGAAGGAACGCTCCGACCCGCGGCGAGGCGACGATGCCAAAAACGAGATACCCGGTGATCTTGCTCAGACCGAGCGACGAGGCGATCTGTCCAAGAAGCCATCCCCCGAGCAGGAGCAGCCCGACCGCCTTGGCGGTCGCGACCAGGCCGGGCGGGAACGTCTGGATCGGGTTGCCCAGCGCGTCGACGGCGTCCGGGGTGGGCGTTGACGCCTGGAACGCGTTGGCGATCACGACGAACGCGACGAGCGCGAAGATGGCGAGCAGCGCAAAGAGCGACCGAACGGCGCTGGACTGGAATCGCTTCATGCCGGCGCTCCCTCGGCCGCCGCGTCGCGCCCCCCCGATGAACGCAGGCGGCTGCCGAACAGGGGAAGGAGCTCAGAAAGAACGGCCACCGCCACCATGACCGCGAGAAGCCGCCTGTGAAAATTCGAGGGCTCGATAAGGATCAGGCTCACGGCCAGCGCGAGCATCAGGGGGCTCTGCCGCGCAGCGGCCAGGTAGACGAGCGAACGATCCGGAAGGGGCCGGCCGTGAAGCGAGCGGTCGCCCGAGGTCACCGCGACCCGGCGAAGCAGCGCGGGCTTGACGAGCAACCGCAGCGCCACCAGCGCCGCGATCAGCGCCAGCGGCGCGATCGCGTACGTCGGCTCGAGGAACAGCCCGGCGAGCACGCCGAAGAGAATCGCGAAGGTGTGCTCCGCCTTGTAAATGAACGTCTCAAACCGCCGGAACCCCGAGCCCGGCAGGTTCGCGACCACCGCGCCCGCGAGCATCGCGGCGATCAGCGGCGAGGCGTCGAGTTGCTCCGCGCTCCCGGCCGTGAAGGCGACGAGCCCAAGGAAGATCGCGAGCTGGTACCCCGTGTTCGCACCGGCCATGTTGATCATGAAACGCCCGATGAAGCCCACCGCCACGGCGACCGCGATCGTGTGCAGGAGCTTCAGCGCCGCCCGGTCGCCCGCGAACCGCAGCAGCGCGTCGGGGGCGCGCTCGACGAACGTCGTGGCGACGCCGAAGAGCGCGATCGCCAGGACGCCAAGCAGCGCGCCCGAGGCGCGAAGAAGCACCGCGAGTCGCTCGTCGGCGTTCTCCCCGAGCGAACGGGACTCGAGCGCCCATCCGAGAGAGGAGGCAACGATGAACACCGCCGGAAGAGCGAGCTGTGCGGCCCGAGCCTCCGGGATCCAGAAGCTCAGCCCGATCACCGCGACCGTCCCGACGAGCACGGTCGTCACCACCGCGTCGGCGGCCGCCGCCCCGTAGACGACCCGAGGGAGCGTCTGGAGCAGCGACCATTGCAGCTGGGAGCCGACCATGAAGCCGATCCACCCAAGGCCCAGCGTAAGAAGCGGGACCGACTGGTAGATGGGCTCGCGATCGAGAAGACCGAGCCCGGCGGGCCCGAGGAGCACGCCGATGAACACCGAGATCCACCCCCCGGCGAGCAACGCCGCCACGGGGCGGGACCGGCGGATGCGATAGGCCCTTTTACTGGTCGCCAGAAGGCTGACGGCGATAAGCACCAGAATGGCGATGAAGACGTCCAGCGCGGGCTCCCTCGAAGACCCTTCAGACTCGTCAGCGAGTGTACCTACGACCCGGGCGCACCGTGCCCCCTCGGCCGTGCGGGCCAGCCGTGCGCCCGAGCCGCCCCCCCGCCGGGTGATTCACGCCTCGCTTGAGAACCGGTCGTGATCCCCGGCGACGCCGGTGCGAAACAGCGCGGCGAGCAGACGCGGAAAGTCCTCCTCGGGCACAAGCCCGGCGAGATCCTCAGCGCTCCCGCCGAGGCCCAGCCGGCGCGCGGTCTCAAGGGCGCGATCGTCGGCGAAGGGATAGAGCTCGTCCCAGATCGCCTGCGCCTCGCGGAAGAAGATATCGACGCCCACATCCCCGATGCCCTTGCACTCTTTCAGAAGCTCACGCTCGCGCCTCGGGTCTCGCCCCGCGGCGTCGCGCAGCTTGCGGAGGTCGCCCCCGTATTTCTCAACGAGAAGCTCGCTCGTCTCCCCCAGCATGCGCGACGTGCTCTCGTCGTAGCGGGCGTAGCCCGAGCGGTTGAGAACGTCCGTGCGCTGGCGCCACGTGGCGCCCTTCATCGCCTCGGCGGTGGTCCAGCCCTCATCGGCGAGCGCCCGGGCCGCGTCCACGGCGTGCTGACACCCGATACGGGCGCTGCCGAGCAGGCAGAACGCGAGATAGCGAAAGAGCGGCGACGGCTCGCCGCGCTCGAGCGGGATGCCGAGCTCGTCGGCGAAGGTCCGGCCTCGCTCCTCGAGGAGCTCCCTGACGACGTTGTCTTTGGACATCCACAAAAGATCGTCTCGGCGTCTGAACCCCGCATGAGAACCGCGCGAAAACCCGGCGCCTCCTTCCGCGGTCCGGGCCGCCGCGGCGTCACTCGGCGAGGCGATCGGGCGACCACGTCAGCGGGGCGTCGATGCCGATCGGGATCTCGAACTGGATCCACGCCACCAGCAGGATCGTCCACGCGATCAGGAACGCGATCGCATACGGCAGCATCAGCGCGATCAGCGTCCCGATGCCAGCCTTCTTGACGTACTGCTGCATGAAGACGAGCACGACGACCACGTACGGGTTGAGCGGGCTGATGGCGTTGGTCGTCGAGTCCCCGATGCGATACGCCACCTGCGTCATCTCCGGGCTGATCCCGATCGTCATGAGCATCGGCACAAACACCGTCGCCAGCATCGCCCACTTCGCGGACATCGAGCC
>CAZXGT010000171.1:0-3209 GCA_964639935.1 uncultured Phycisphaeraceae bacterium | reverse complement strand
GGCGTTTGTTGACGCTCGCCGCGCAGGCGGTACCCTTGCACGTCTTCCGGCGATGTAGCTCAGCTGGTTAGAGCGAAGGATTCATAAACCTTAGGTCGGCGGTTCGAGTCCGCCCATCGCCACGTTCGCTTGTTGGTTCGGGTTCCCGTGAATTGCTCACCCGTGTGACATTGGCTGTCCGGCGGCCCGCGGTGGCTCTCGCGGCGCGTAAAAAACGCCGCGGGAACGGTTCCCGCGGCGCCGATCGCGTCACGTTGTGAAGCAGTCGAAGTCGAGTCGGCGGACTCGGTTAGGGCATCGTCCAGCCCCAGTTGTTGATGAGGATGCTGAGGTCGACGACGTCCACGCCGCCGTCCATGTTGATGTCGCCGCTCGTGAGCATCAGGAAGGCGTCGTCGTCGGGGGTGGGCGCCGGGCCGCCCTCGTGGTCGAGGACCTCCCAGCAGAAGACGTAGACGCCGCTGACGCCGTGGTAGGGCGGGAGCTCGACGCAGGGGGTGTCGATGTTTCGCGGCTGGGGCGCGGCGCTGTCGAGCAGGCCGTCGAAGTCGCAATCGCCTTCGCCAGAGATGGCGAAACGGACGCGGCCGTTGGCGTCGGAGATGACGTCCATGAAGACGTTGCCCTGGTCGTCGGTCTCTGTGAAGCAATCGACGAGGTTGCCGTTCTTGTCGTACCAGCCCATGACGAGTGGGAGCGGCTCGCAGTCGTAATCCATGCCGCCGACGATCCGGATGCGGACGTCGCAGGCGGGCGGGAAGCAGTCGATCTCGTAGAAGTCAACGTCGCCGGCGTACTCGATGCGATCGACGGTGTTGTCAACGACAACGTCGAGGCTCTCGGTTCCGAAGGGGACCTCGTAGTTGATGCGGAAGGCGTCGGCGCGGTTCTGGAAGTCGGCGATGTACTCGTCCTGGCCGATCATCACGCCCTGGGCGTTGAAGTAGCGGACGAAGACGGCGGCTTCGCCGACCTGCTCGTGCGGCGCGTTGAAGAAGAGGCCGTCGAAGCGGTTGTCGATGCCGTCGGGGCGCCCGGTGAGGCCGATGCGAACGGTGGCGCCGTCGGAGTCGCCGTTGGCGATCGGGGCGACGCCGAAGACGGCCGAGGCCTTGCCGTTGCCGAGCGGGCTGGAGTCATTGTCCTGGGCGACGACGTTGCCCTGCTTGTCAAAGAGGAAGAGGTAGGTGTCGGGGGTGCAGTTGAGGACCTCGCGCTTCTCGAGCTTTCCGGTGATGTAGGTGCACGCGCAGTCGACCTGGAAGCGGTCGTCGAAGACGTCGTTCATCTCGCGCTCGATGCAGTCGGTCTCCTCATCGCCGGGCTCTTCGAGGATGAAGATGTCGATATCCGTGTCGGGATCGCTGGGGAGCTCGCCCAGGAGCGGCGTGCTCGGGTTGAACTGGAACTTGAGGAATGAGCCTTCGAGGGGCTGGTCCTCGAACCAGTCGAGCACGTCGACGCCGGAGAAGACGGGGCCCGAGAAGGCGCCCTCGAAGGTCAGCCCGTCGATGGAGAAGCCCTGGCCGGCCTGGAAGTTGATCTGACCCTCCTGATTGTCGATCGTGGCGGTGTAGCTCGTGACGGTGACCCCGTCGGCCTCGAGGACGTGAACCTCGAGGAAGCCGCCGTTGACGTCGCCGCTGATGAACTCGATCTCGCCCATGAAGTCCATGAGCGTGCCGGTGGGCGACATGTTCAGGCCGTCGATGAGCACGCCGGCGAGCGCTGCGTTTTCATCGTCGCTCATGGTGAGCGAGCCGGTGTAGTCGATCCCGAAGGGCGGGTTGTTGACGGTGCAGGTGAAGGAGTTGATGTCGAGCTGAAGCTCATTGGGGATGTCCCCGGCGAGCGCCGGCGAGGCGGCGCCGAACGCCGCGGCGAGGGCGCCCAGCAGAGCGCAGTGAAGGGAAGAGGCGCGCATGTCTCTCTCCAATAATGATTTACTGGTCCTGAGAGATCGGTGCGCAGGTTCCCGGGGAACGTCCCGGCCCGTCCCGTAACGTTGGCGACGGTTGCCCTATCCCGCGTCCTTTTCTAGGACCTCAGGTCTTTCCTGTAACCGATTGGCGGCGCTCGATCAAGGATGAACCCGGCGCGCGCGGAGACACGCACGGTTTATTGAACCATGCGTTGTGAGGTGGTGTGATCGGGGGCAGCGGCCTGAAGCGGTCGTTCGGCGTCAGACGCCCGGCTCGGTCATGGAGCGCGGGTCGAGGAGTTGGTCGAGCTTCTTCTGATCGAGGAGGTTCTGCTCGAGGGCGACCTCGCGGACGGTCTTGCCGCTCTCGTAGGCGTCGTGAGCAAGCCGGGCGGCGGCGTCGTAGCCGATGGCGGGCGCGAGCGAGGTGCACATCGCCAGGGACTGCTCGATGAGCTCGGCGCAGCGCTCGCGGTCTGGCTCGAGGCCGTTGATGCACTTGTCGACGAGCGCGTTGGAGGCGCCTGTGAGGATCTTGATGGAGTCGAGCGTGGCCTCGGCCATGACGGGCATGGCGAGGGAGAGATCGAGGATGGAGCCGACGCCGCCGAGCGCCGCGTTGGCGACGACGGCGTCGTTGCCGATGACGCGGCAGCAGACCATGACGGCGGCCTCGCAGATGACGGGGTTGACCTTGCCGGGCATGATCGAGGAGCCGGGCTGGACGGCGGGGAGCCGGAGCTCGCCGATGCCGCAGCGCGGTCCCATGCCCATGATGCGGATATCGCCGGCGATCTTGGAGAGGCTGACGGCGATCGTCTTGAGGTGTCCCGAGGTCTCGACGAGAGCGTCCTTGGCGTGCTGGGCCTCGAAATGGTTGGCGGCCTCGCGGAAGGGGACGCCGAGCTTGACGCTCAGCCACTGGGCGACGCGCTTGCCGAACTCGGGATGGGTGTTGATCCCGGTGCCGACGGCGGTGCCGCCGATGGGGAGCTCGACGAGCTGCTCGAGCATGCGGTCGCAGCGGTCGACGGCGTGGCGGGCCTGGGCGGCGTAGCCGGAGAACTCCTGCCCGAGACGGATGGGCGTGGCGTCCTGAAGGTGCGTGCGGCCGATCTTGACGACGTCGTCCCAGGCGCTGGCCTTTGCTTCGAGCGCCTCGGCGAGCTTGATCATGGCGGGCTTGAGGAAGAACTGGATGTCGTAGGCCGCCGCGACGTGCATGGCGGTGGGGAAGGTGTCGTTGGAGGACTGGCCCATGTTGACGTGGTCGTTGGGGTGGACGCCC
>CAZXGT010000170.1:0-3256 GCA_964639935.1 uncultured Phycisphaeraceae bacterium | reverse complement strand
GTGGCGATCCATCCCCACAAGAGCGGGGCGCCGGCGCCGATCACGGTGGTGGGGGGGAAGAAATGATGGCTGATCGGGAGCAGCGCTTCGGCGCAGGGGTGGCTCCCGAAGAAGAGCCACTGGCGGTCGATCGGCGGGGGCTCGCTGCTGACGGCGCGCTGCTTGAGGACGTCCACGGGGATCCACTCGAGCGTCCCGGCCGGCTCGTCGTACAGCGCGAACTCGATCCAGTAGTGCAGGCGCGGGAGGCTGAGCTCATCGCCCTTCTCGAAGCGCAGACCGCAGTGCTCGGGTAGATCGTCAAGCGACTCCGACTCGGCCTCCGGCGCCGCGAAGAGGTCGTAGCCGATCACGACGCGCGCCGGGAGCCCCGCGGCGCGCATCGCGGCGCAGAGCATCGCGACCATGTCCGCCGGGGAGCCGACGAGCCGGCCCGCCACGCTGGACTCCGGTTCGAGATCGATGCCCGAGAAGCGCCCGCTGCGGCTGTACTCAAAGCCGAGCCCGCTCGGCTGGAACCGCTTGATCAGGGCGGCGGCGAGCTTCTTGGCGATGAGGGCTGGCGGGTCGCCATAGGGCTTGGGCCCGATCGCTTCGAGGACGAACGCCCGGACCGCCGCGCTCTCGGGATCGACGCTCAGTTGCGGAAGCAGCGCCGACGCGCAGATCGCCGGCCACGGGCCCTTGGGCCAGTCGACGGCGAGCGCGCGAGCGGGGTCGAAGTCAACCGAGCGAGCGATCATCGGTGCGTCGATCCAGAGCCGCATGGCGTTCGCGTTCTCGACGCCGACGGCGTCCCATCGCGAGAGCCGCTCGCCGGCCTGATACCCCGGAAGCAGCGCCGGTTCCTCGTCGGCGATCTCGTCGTCGAAGCGCAGCGAGCCGCGGACGCCGCGGTCGATGGTCCTGCTGGTCGCGGTCCCTTCAAGGATGGGGAAGACGACGGCGACGCGATCGAGGTCGTACCGCGCGTCGTCTCGAGCGACGATGCGCGGTCTCGGCTGCCCCCGCGGATCGAGCAGATCGCGCGAGACGAACCGTTCATCGCTGAAGGTCGCCAGGCGGATCGAGAGAGTCCAGCGCCGCTCCCCGGTGGTTCGGAGCACGGGATCGGCGGGCGCGACGGGCTCGGGGCGCGGGGCCTCCTGGGCGGGCGGTTGGGCCAGAGCCGCTCCGAAGACGGTGAGAATCGTCGCTGCGGCGATGTAGAGGTGACGCATGAGACGATGATATCCGTCCCGGAACCGGGCCCGGCTTTGGGGTCACAAGGAAGAAGCGTGAACGATAGGGCGGCGTTCGGTATGCTTCCCTGCATGCTCTCCAAGGTGCAAAGTTTCGTGCTCGCCGGCGTCGACGCGCTCCCGTGCGAGGTCGAGGTCGATCTCATCGAATCGGGCCTTCCCCGCGAGCAGGTCGTCGGGCTGCCGGATGCGGCGGTGAAGGAATCGCTCGAGCGCGTGCGCTCGGCGATCATCAACGCGGGGTTCGCGTACCCGCAGGGCCGCGTGCTCATCAATCTGGCGCCGGCGGACGTGCGCAAGGAGGGGCCGGTGTACGACCTGCCGATGGCGGTGGGCCTGCTGATGACCTCCGGCGTCATCCCGGCGGAGAGGTATCGCTCCGAGGGCGGCGAGGATCCCGGCGGCATCGACCCGGCGACGTGCCTGATCGCGGGCGAGCTCGCGCTCGACGGGAGGCTTCGGCCGATCAAGGGCGCGATCTCGATGGCCGCGCTCGCCGCTCGTCGCGGCGCGAGGGCGATCATCCTTCCGGAGCCCAACGCGGCCGAGGCGGCGGTCGTCGAGGGCGTGGAGGTCTACGGCGCGAGGACGCTCGCGGAGGTGATCGGCCTGCTCAACGGGCTGCTCCCGGCCGAGCCGCACCCACCGGTGGATGTGTCGTCGCTCATCGAGCGCGCGGCGGCAGCGGTGGATTTCTCGGAGATCAAGGGGCAGGAGGGGGTGAAGCGGGCGATGACGCTTGCCGCCGCGGGCGCGCACAACCTGCTCATGATCGGCCCGGCGGGGACGGGCAAGACGATGATGGCCAAGGCGCTTCCGGGCGTGCTCCCGCCGATGTCCCCCGACGAGGCGCTCGAGGTGACGCGCATCTACTCCGCCGCGGGGCTCCTTGCCTCTGGCGGTCCGGGCCTGGTCTCGAGCCGTCCGGTGCGCTCGCCGCATCACACCGCCTCGAGCGCCGCGATCATCGGCGGGGGCTCGTCGCCCAAGCCGGGCGAGGTGACTCTCGCGCACCGCGGCGTGCTGTTTCTGGACGAGGCGCCCGAGTTCCCCCGCGCCGTGCTCGACGCCATGCGCCAGCCCCTCGAGGACCGCGTCATCACCATCGCCCGCTCCCGCACCACGCTCACGTTCCCGGCGAGCTTCATGCTCGTCATGGCGATGAACCCCACGCCCAAGGGCGGCATGCCGACGACAGACTTCTCCCGTCGTGAGATGGAGAAATATCTCAGCAAGCTCTCCGGCCCGCTCGTCGACCGCGTGGACATTCACGTCGAGGCGCCGGCGGTCCCGTGGAAGGAGCTTTCGGCTGAAAAGGCGAGCGGCACGTCGTCCGCCGAGATCCGCGAGAAGGTGGAGCGCGCCCGCGAGATCCAGCGTCGGAGGCAGGGCGACCGCCTCAACGGGCACCTCTCCGGGAAGGACCTCGACGAGCTTGCGCCGATGGCCGAGCCCGCCAAGGAGCTTCTTGGCCAGGCCATCACCGAGCTCCGCCTCTCCGCCCGCGCCTACGACAAGCTCCGGCGAGTCTCCCGCACCATCGCGGACCTCGAGGGCGCGGCGGAAGCTCAGGCGACGCACGTCGCCGAGGCGGTGCAGTACCGATTGCTCGATCGGGCGGGCTGACGCCGACCTACCCTCTCCCGATGCACCCCCTCGACCACGCCTACGCCATCCTCGTCGCCGTCGCGCTGCCGGTCTTCGCGGCGCTCTTCTCGTGGCCGAAGATGCGCGAGCGGTTCGGCGAGCTCAACGCGAGCGAGCGGGCGTTTCAGTACTGGGTCAACTCGATCGCGCTGCTCGCGATCGCGGGGCTTGCGCTGTGGCTCTGGAGCGATCAGGGCCGCGACCCGGTCGCGCTGGGTCTCGGCGCCGGGAACGATCGCGTCTGGATCGTCCTTGCTCTCGGCGCGCTCTTTGTCGGCGTGATCTCGGGCGTCTACCGGGCGGCGCTGCGCACGCGCCAGACGCGTCGCAAGGCGCTGCGGGAGCTTCTGCGAGAGGCGCCGATCGTC
>CAZXGT010000169.1:0-3312 GCA_964639935.1 uncultured Phycisphaeraceae bacterium | reverse complement strand
TGCGGGTATTCGCTGGAGGGGTTAAAGGGTGGGGTGTGTCCGGAGTGTGGGGCGGCGGTGGTCGGCGATTAGGCACGACTGTGCCGCGGACGGCGAGCCGTGGCGTCCGGGCATCTGGTCTAGGCCGCACCGCTCTCCGGGCGGCCGTTCTGCTCGAACGCGATCGCCGTGACGTGGGTAATGTTGAGGATGCACGCCGCATCTTCTCCCGCCTTCGCGATGAAGAAGATGCGGTTGGCGTCTGGAGCGAACCAGAGGAAATCGGGGTGCGGCACGCGGTACTCGCGTCCGTCGGACATTCGCACGACGAACGGGACAAATGGCGCAGCGGCCTTCGCTTCCCTGAGCTGGTTCAGATTCATCAAAGGTTGCCGCGCCGCTCCTGCTCCAGCTCCAGCGCCTCGAAGAGGGCCTTGAAGTTGCCCTTGCCGAAGGACTGGGAGCCTCGGCGGGAGATGATCTCGAAGAAGAGGGTCGGGCGGTCCTGGAGGGGCTTGGTGAAGAGCTGGAGGAGGTAGCCCTCGTCGTCGGCGTCGACGAGGATGCCGAGGTCCTTGATGCGTTCGTGGTCCTCCTTGACGGCCTCGTGCCCGTGCTCCTTGAGCGTGGAGTTCACGCGGTCCCAGACGATGTCGTAGTAGGTGTCGGGGAGGTTGAGGAAGTCGACGCCGCGGTTGCGCAGGGCGGCGACGGAGTGGAGCTCGTCGTCGGTGCGGAGGGCGAGATGCTGGACGCCGGGGGTCATGTCGTGCCACTCGAGGTACTCGAGGATCTGGCTCTTCTTCTTGCCCTCGGCGGGCTCGTTGATGGGCATCTTGATGAGGTTGTTGCCCGAGGACATGACCTTGGACATGAGGGCGGAGTACTCGGTCGAGATATCCGCGTCGTCGAAGTGCTTGAACATCTTGAACTCGAGGACGTCCTCGTACCACTTGACCCAGTGGTTCATCTTGCCCTCTTCGACGTTGCCCACGCAGTGATCGACGAACTTGAGGCCGCAGGGGTTTTTGCGGTTGTACCGGTTGAGGTCGATGTCGGGGAACTTCTTGAACCCGGGCATGAAGGGGCCGCCCTTCTTGACGTTGGGCAGGTCGTACTCGCCCTTCCGGGAGACGAAGGAGTGGACGGCGCGGCCGTAGGTCTTGATGCCGGCCATGACGACCGTGCCCCGCTCGTCGGTGAGCTCCTTGGGCTCGTAGGCGACCTCGCCGCCGTTGGAGACGGCGCGCTCGAAGGCGGCCTCGGCGTCGAAGACCGTCATGGCGACGTCCTTGACGCCGTCGCCGTACTTGAGCACTTCCTTCGAGGCGATGTGGTCCTTGTGAAGGCCGGTGGTCAGAAGGAGGCGGATGTTGCCCTGCGTCAGAAGGTACGACGCCTCCTCGCGGGATCCCGTGGTGAGGTCGGAGACCTCGGAGATCTGGAAGCCGAAGGTGTGGGCGTAGAAGTAGGCCGCCTGCTTGGCGTTCCCGACGTAGAAGCGGACGTGGTCGACGTCGACGAGCTGGAGCGGATCGGTGGAGGCGGATTTGACGTTGGCGGCGTTGGGGGTGGAAGCGGTGGTCATTGGCGGGTCTCCTTCCGAAGCGTCCTCAAGCGGCCGAGGCGGACCTACCGCTCTCAGCACGCTTTCATTCTACCGGCGGGACAGTGCACAGTCAGGGGGATCGCGGACGTCGCGGTATTCGACTGGATGCGATCTACGCGATGGCCGCGGCGATGACCGGGAGTTCGACAGCGGCTCCGATAAGCAGCGTCGCGATAAGCCATCGCTGGGCGGAGCGGCGGCGTCGGGCGGCGAGGGAGGGATCGCTCCGCCCGACCGCTGCGGCGCGCGACGCAAGCGCGAGTGCGACGACGCCGGTGGGGACGAAGCCGTAGAGCGTCGCGGCGAGGCAGGCCGCGGTGAGCCCGAGACCCTCGTTTAGTCTAAAACCAGTAGCCACAGTGACTTCTGAGTGTATTGTTCTGACTGTACGGATCAGCACGGAACGGTTGAAGGGGTTATGGGCATGAGTGCGAGTTCTCGGATCATCGCCGTCGCCGGCGCATCGCTTTTTGGCGCTTCGGCGTTTGGTGAAAGCGTGCAAGCGGGCGCGATGAAGGATATCGCGGCTGAGCCTGCGGGCGGCGCCAAGCTCGCGTCGCTCGTGGGCGAAGTGTTCGACCACGACCCGCGCGAGAAGGCGCTCCGCATCGAGCCGATGGCGCCGGGAGACTGGGCCGGCGTTCGTCCCGCTGGCTTCCGACCGGATAATCGAAGCACGCCGCGCGTCGCCGGGGGTGATTTCGCGGGGCCGCTCGGCCTTGCCGACGCGCCGGCGGCCCTGCTCGACGAGGGGCCCCTGGGCGCCTCGGTCGCGACATTCGGACCGCGGATGGACCCGAAGCTCGACGCCCCATCGGACGGGCCGCGCGGCCCGGTGGTTCCGCTGCCGAGCGCCGCGTTTCTGGGCTTCGCCGGGCTCAGCCTGATCGGGGTCCGCCGCCGGCGCTGAGGGGGGCTGACTGTCTCTGCGACCGGCGAGCTTTCTCCACCGGAATCATCGCCCGCGAGCGCCGGAGAGGACGCTCGCGGGCGATCTCGCGTGGGGCTTGTGCTATTCTCGCCCGCATGGTGAACAAACTTCGCGACGATCCGACTTCGATCATGCAGAAGCTCGCGAGCGACGGTGTCGTCCGCGACGGGATGACGGTGATGGCCGGGGGCTTCGGGCTTTGCGGCATCCCGGAGCAGCTCATCATCGCGCTGCGCGACACCGGCGTGAAGGACCTGACGGTCATCAGCAACAACTGCGGCGTGGACGACTGGGGCCTGGGGCTCCTGCTCCAGACCAAGCAGATCAAGAAGATGGTCTCGAGCTATGTGGGCGAGAACGACGAGTTCGCCCGGCAGTTCCTGAGCGGGGAGCTGGAGGTCGAGTTCAACCCGCAGGGCACGCTCGCCGAGCGCATCCGCGCGGGCGGCGCGGGCATCCCGGCGTTCTTCACGGCGACCGGCGTGGGGACGCAGATCGCCGAGGGCAAGGAGACGCGCGAGTTCGACGGCCGGACGTACGTCATGGAGACCTGGCTGAGGGCGGATCTCTCGCTCGTGAAGGCGGAAACGGCCGACCGCGTGGGGAACCTCGTCTTCCGCAAGACCGCGCGGAACTTCAACCCGATGATGGCCCAGGCGGGCGCCGTGACGATCGCCGAGGTGGGGACGGTCGTCGAGAAGGGCGAGATCGATCCGGACGACGTGCACCTGCCGAGCGCGTACGTGGATCACCTCGTGGTGACGGAAGCGGAGAAGCGGATCGAGCAGCGGAC
>CAZXGT010000168.1:0-3395 GCA_964639935.1 uncultured Phycisphaeraceae bacterium | reverse complement strand
ACCTTCACCGTCTGCCACCCGCCCTGCAGGAACCGGCCGAGGAACAGCAGCGAGCGGATCGTCAGTTCCGTCACGAGGCCGACCCACAGGCCCCACAGGCCCCAGTCGGGCCCGGGGTTGGGGATCGTCCCGCCGCCGGGCAGCGGCACGTCAACCCCTGAGAAGAACCACGCGAGCGGCAGGCGGATCAGGAACGTCGACGTCCACGTGATGAGCATCGCCGCCCGCGTGTCGCCCGCGCCGCGCAGCGCGTTGCGCAGCACCAGCATCACGCCAAATGGGATCTGGATGAACCCCGCGAGGAAGATGATCGGCGGGACGATCTCCTGGTGCGTCGGCTGCGCGCTGAAGAACGCGACGATCTCCTCGTTGAGCGTGAGGAACGCGATCCCGAAGAGGCCCATGCCGCCGCCGGCGATCGCCGCGCAGGTGATGACGGCCTTCTTCGCCTTCGCGATGTTCCCGGCGCCGAGATACTGTCCCGCGAGCGTGCCCGCGGCGACGCCCATCGCAAAGCCCGGCAGGAAGCTGAACGCCTCGACGCGGATCGCGATCACGTGCGAGCCCATCAGGCCCTCGGTCGCGAGCCACCCGACGTAGAGCAGCACGATGAAGTTGCCCGCCCACATGCCGGCCGACTCGAGAAAGTTCGGGATCCCGACGCGCACGAGGCGCCTCATTGTGTGCCAGTGCGGCCTGAGTCGCTTTCGCCGGAGCCTGACGCCCGACGCGCCGCGCCCGAGCCAGAAGATCGTCAGCGCGGCGCCGACGGTGTAGGACAAGAGCGTCCCGATCGCGATGCCCTCGACGCCGAGATCCATCGGCGACGGGTTGGGCAGGCCGAAGAGCTCGACGCCCGACGCCCACCAGCTGATGAGTATGTTCGTGATGTTGATCACGATCATTGTCATGAGGGGGCGCTTGGAGTCCCCGGCGCCCCGCTGGCAGGCGATGCCCGCGAGCACGATGCCGACCATGGGCGTGTTGGGCGCGAGGATCCAGAGGTACGGCTTGATCGCCTCGGTCGCCGCGGGCGAGAGGTTGAGCCACCCGGCGATATCGTCGGCGAGCAGCGCGAGCAGCGCGCCCATGAAGCAGCCCGCGATCGCGGCGAGCAGGATCGCCTGCCCCGTGGCCGCGTTCGCCACAGCCTGACGGCCCCTGCCGAGCGACCGGCTCACGAGCGACGTCGCCCCAATCCCGATCGAAAAGCCCAGAAGATTCAGCGCCCAAAGGATGTAGGCGGCCCCGCCGATGGCGTCCGTCGCGGCCTCTGAGAGCCCCGCGGCCAGGGCGGTGTCCACGAGACCGACGAGCGATTGCAGGAAGGACTCCGCGAGGATCGGCCACGAGAGCACCCAGATCGCCATCGGCATGCTCAAACCCGCGAGCTTGCCCTTGCGGATCTCGCCCGGCATCGGGGCCGCGGGGGGAGCCGGTTTCTCGGAGTCCTCCGGCTGCGTCGCCGAGGCGTGCCCGCCGATGGCCTCGATGTCCTCGCACCGCACGCGAGGGTCACGGGGTTCTGGCTTGGGGGGAACGTCCGCCACGGGCTCTCCTTGGGGTGCACGCCCGCGGGGCGAGGGGGAGAGTCTACGCCGACGCTCCGGGGCGGGGCGACGCGCTGGGCGATCGGCTAGCGCACCTTGATCGACGCCAGCGCCAGCGCGACGAGGATCACCGTGACGATCCAGAGGCGCGCGACGATCTTCTGCTCCGCCCAGCCGCCCATGTGCAGGTGCCAGTGGTAGGGGGCGCAGCGGAAGATGCGCCGGCCCTTGGTCGCCTTGAAGTACCCGACCTGCAGCACGACCGAGCCGATCTCGAGCAGGAAGACGCCGCACATCAGCAGGACGAGCACCTCCTGCCGGATGACGATCGCCAGGTAGCCGATCAGCCCCCCGAGACACAGCGAACCGGTGTCGCCCATGAAGACGATCGCCGGCCACGCGTTCCACCAGAGAAACCCGAGGCACGCGCCGCACATCGCGCCGGCGACGATCGCCAGCTCGTCGGCTCCGGCCACGTACGGAACGAGCAGATACTGCGCCGCCACCTGCCACCCGGCGATGAACGCCAGGGCCATCAGCCCAAGCGCCACCCACGCGCTGATGCCGCTCGCCAGGCCGTCCATCCCGTCGGTGATGTTCACGGCGTTGCTCATCCCGGCGATCAGGAGCGTGCTGACGATCATGAACGAGATCGGACCGAGGTAGAACAGACCCGGATTCGGTCCGAAGGGGTCGCTCACGTAGGTCTTCTGAAGCGGCAGATTCAGCGCATGCGCAAGGTCCGACGCCGCGTCGGTGTCCCCGTGGCGGTAGACGAACCAGCCGATCATGACGCCGAGGCCGAGCTGGAAGACGAGCTTCTCCCAGCTGTAAAGGCCCTGACGCCCGCCGCCCGGGCGGCTCGCGCTCGTGAGCTTGAGCCAGTCGTCTGCCCCGCCGACGCCCGCCATCCAGACAGTGACGATCAGCGCCATCTGCACGTAGAAGCTCCGGACGTCGGCCAGGAGAAGCGTGCTGATGAGGATCGCGCCCGCGATGAGCACCCCGCCCATCGTCGGCGTGTTCTTCTTGGAGGCCAGCGCCTCGTCGAGCGCCGCCACGTCGGTGCGCGGGATGTCGCCGATCTTCAGCGCCGCGAGGCGGCGAACGACGGGCTTCCCGAACGCCAGCACGAGCGCAAAGGAGAGCGAGAGCGCCGCCAGCGCGCGGAAGCTCGTGCGATCAAACACCATCACGAGCGCTCGAAGCGGCGTGTCCTGCAGCCAGCCGAACTGATCGAGCAGGGCGTAGATCACGCCGGCGCGTCCGTGCCCGACCGATCCTCCAGCGCCGCCGCGATCCGTTCGAGCGCCACGCCGCGCGAGCCCTTGAGCAGCACCGCGTCCCCGGGCCTGAGCCGGGAGACGATCGCCTCGATCCGCTCGGGGTCGAGCTCCATCGCCCGAACACTCGGCCGGAGCTTCACCCGGCCCGCGGCGGCGACCGAGAGAGGGCCGACCAGGATCACCTCGTCGAAGCGGAGCGACCGGGCCATCTCCATGATCTCGTCGTGCGCGGCTTCGGCGCCGTCGCCGAGCTCGAGCATGTCGCCAAGGATCGCGACGCGTCGTGACTCCGCGCACGCGCCCGCGAAGGTGCGCATCGCCGCCGCGACCGATTCCGGGTTCGCGTTGTAGGCGTCGTTGACAACCGTGATCCCGTCGATGACGCTCGTCTCAAAGCGCATCTCCGGCGCCTTGGAGCGCGCCAATCCGAATGCGATATCGGGCGGCTCGGCGCCGAGCGACCGTGCCGCCACGATCGCGAACGCCGCGTTGACCGCGTTGTGCTCGCCGGGCAGCGGCGCCCGGTAGCGCTCGCCGTCGAGAGCGAACGCCGTGCCCA
>CAZXGT010000167.1:0-3444 GCA_964639935.1 uncultured Phycisphaeraceae bacterium | reverse complement strand
GGCGGCCACGCGCAGCGCGGCGACCAGGTTCGCGCCGGCCGAGCCGCCGACGTAGAGCCCCTCCTCGCGCACGAGCCGGCGCACCATCGCGAAGCTCTCCTCGTCGGTGACACGCTCGGCGCCGTCGATGACCGCCCGGTCGAGGTTGCCGGGCACTTTGCTCGCGCCGATCCCCTCGATCTCGTAGGCCCCGTCCGGGCCAAGCTCCCCGGTCTCGACCCAGCCGGCGAGGCCAGACCCGACAGGGTCCGCGAGCACGATCTGCGTCCGAGGATCGGCCGCCTCGAGTCGGCGACCGACGCCGGTTATCGTGCCTCCTGTCCCTGCGCCTGACACGAAGGCGCCGATCGGCCGGCCAACCTGCTCGAGCAGCTCCTGCGCGGTCCCCTCTTCGTGAGCGCGGATGTTGGCTGGGTTCTCGAACTGGTCAGTGAGATACCAACCGTGCTCTTCGGCCATGCGACGGGCGACGTTCTGGAAGTTGTCTGGGCTCGACGGCGGCGCGTTCGGGGTGATGACGACGCGGGCGCCCATCGCCCGCAGCGCGCCGCGTTTGTCGGCGGACATCTTCTCGGGCATCACGCAAACCAGCCGGTAGCCTCGGGCGGCGGCGACCAGCGCCAGACCCACGCCGGTGTTGCCGGCGGTCGCCTCGATGAGCGTCGTGCCTGGCCGCAGCAGACCGCGGCGCTCCGCGTCGTCGACGATCGCGAGCGCGATGCGGTCCTTGATCGAGCCGCCGGGGTTCATATGTTCGCACTTGACGAGCACGGGCACCGGGAGGTCGAGGCCGATGTGCGCGAGGCGGACGAGCGGCGTGTTGCCGATATGGGCGAGGAGGTTTTTCATCAAGACACCCGAGGCTCAGGTTCCTCGTGAGGGAGAGAGGGCTGGGGCCGCAGGCCGACCTCGGCCGCGATGATGCCGGTCGCCAGAGCCGACAGCGCGACCGCGAAGTAGCCGGCGAACTCGTT
The DNA here is from genome assembly GCA_964639935.1 of uncultured Phycisphaeraceae bacterium. Classification (GTDB taxonomy): domain Bacteria; phylum Planctomycetota; class Phycisphaerae; order Phycisphaerales; family UBA1924; genus CALNYS01. The sequence continues at coordinate 2,470 of CAZXGT010000167.1, read as the reverse complement.
GAGCCCCATGGCCAGTCCGCGGTTCTTCGGGCCGGCGAGGTCGATCTTCATGATGCTGCGCTCCATGCCGACCGTGGCGCCGACGAAGGCGTTGACGAGGACGAGCAACGAGAACTGGGCCCAGTTCTCGCGTAGACCGAGTTGGATGGCGGGCTGGCTCATGCGGGGGCTCCAGCGAGGCTGTGGACGGAGACGTCGCTGCGGCGTGCGTCGAAGCCGAGCTCGCGCAGCCGTCGGGTGGCCTCGGCCGAGAGCGTGCAGAACGGGCCCCGGCAGTAGGCGACGATGGTTCGGTCCCGTGGGAGCTGGCCGAGCCGCGACTCGAGCGGCGGTAGCGGGACCGAGATCGCCCCAGGCAGGTGCCCTTCGGCGAACTCTTGCTCGAGTCGGACGTCGAGCAACGTCACGTCGCGAGCACGGAGACGCGCGAGCAGGGTGTCGCGGTCGACCGGCTCGAGACCGACCGGGTCATCGAAGAACTCCCGCGTCAGCTTTTCGAGCTCCGCGATGTGCTGGGCCGCGACCGCCTGGAGGTGCACGAGCAGCTCTGCGACGTCCCCGCCCGCGATCGAGTAGACGACGTGCAGGCCGTCGCGCTCGGTGGTGACGAGCTGGGCGCGCTTGAGAGCCTGGAGGTGGTGAGAGGTGTTCGCTACCGACTGACCGATCTCGCCGGCGAGCACCTCCACCGTCCGCGGCGCCTGGGCCAGCAGCTCCAGGAGCTGGAGACGAGCGGGGCTCGACAGCGCCTTCCCAAGCTCGGCGAGGTGGGCATAGGCGGCGTTTTTGAAGATTCGTGACGGGGACTTCGACATGGCGTCCTCAAGCATTCAAGTGGCCACTTGAAGATGACACGCCACTGGGAGGGGTCAAGGTGGATAGTCAGATGTGGCAGGACCCTGCGCTCGAGGTCTTGAAGCCGGGAGGCTACGGCGAACCGGAGGACGCCCGCCACTCCCGTTGACCCACTGGCAAAATGTTACGCTTAGCGTTACTTTTTGCGCGAGGTTCAGCGATGGCGAGCACCCTACACGAGTGGATCGAGGCGCTCCCCGAGGAGGGGAGGTACGTCTTCGCGCGTCCGGACGTCGATTTGGTGACGGACGCCTCCGCCGCGGCCATCAAGATGACGCTCTACCGCCTGAAGCAGAGCGGCGCCGTCGTCACCCCGAGACGGGACTTCTTCGTCGTGGTCCCGCGTGAGTATCGCGCCGCAGGCTGCCCGCCGGCGAGCTGGTTCATCGACGACCTTATGCGGCACATGGGGCGGCGCTACTACGTCGGGCTGCTGACCGCGGCCGCGCTCCACGGGGCCGGGCATCAGCAGCCCATGGCCTTCCAGGTGATGGTGGACTCGGCCGAGCGCGACATCGAGGTGGGGCGCGTCCGCATCGACTTCCACATGAAAAGCGTCTTCGACGGCGCGGCAACGCAGCCCATGCAGACCGAGACCGGCACGATGCAGGTCGCGACGCCCGAGACGACCGCGTTCGATCTCGTTCGCTTCCCAGCTGCGGCCGGGTACTGGAGCAACATCGCGACCGTCCTTTCGGAGCTGGCGGAGAAGATCGACCCCGACGCGCTCGCTGCCGGCGCCGCGTTCGTGGCGCGGAGCGAGGTGCAACGACTCGGCTGGCTTCTCGACTTCGTGGAGCAGCCCGACCTCTCAGGCGCGCTCACCGCCACGGTCGGGGGCAAGCGCCTGCTGCCGACCCCGCTCACGGGCACCCGCGAGACGGCGGGCGCTCCCCTCGACCCCCGCTGGCACGTGCTGGTCAACGACGACGTGGAGCCCGACCTGTGATCCCGCGAGCGAACATCACCGCGTGGCGCAAGGCCGCGCCCTGGCCCGACAACACGCAGGTCGAGCAGGACCTCGTGCTCTCCCGCGCGCTCGTCGAGCTCTTCCGCCGCCCGGCGTTCGCCGAGGGCGCCGTGTTCAGCGGCGGCACCGCGCTGCACAAGCTCTTCTTCGATCCGCCCGGTCGCTACTCCGAGGACATCGATCTGGTGCAGCGCACGGCAGGGCCGATCGGCCCGCTCGTCAACGAGATCCGCGCGGCCCTCGATCCTTGGCTCGGCAAGCCGAAGAGGAAGGCCGGCCAGGGCCGCTTCGCCCTCTACTACCGCTTCGAGACGACCTTCACGCCCGTCGTGCAGATGCGCGGGAGTACAAAGAGTACCTAAAACCTGGTGCTCACTCACAGCGGGACGAATCGGCCATACTCGCGGAGGTGGCGGTCAAAGGCGATCGCCTCCGAGATACGAAGTCGTTCCATCACGACGAAGCTGAGAGCGCCGCAAAGCGAGTACGTCTTGTCCTCGTGCGCGCGGACGAGCGCGATGGCCTGCCCTTCATCCCGCTTTCGTACCCGCTCGACGCGGATCTGATCTCGTTCGACCACATCGAGGGAGGAGATGGCGCTCCGGCGCCGGTCACGGGTGCGGACGAGCGAGTAGCTCTCGAACA
>CAZXGT010000166.1:0-3447 GCA_964639935.1 uncultured Phycisphaeraceae bacterium | reverse complement strand
AAGGGGAGAGGGCCGGGGTGAGGGGTTCTCCCTGCCCTACGCCTTCTCCAACTCTTCAAGCTCCATCTCGCCAAGCCGATCGTGCAGCGCGCGGCCTCTCACGTACATCACGTGAAACACCGCGTTGAAGACGACGATCCCGCCGAACGCAAACGCCAACGCCCACCCCTCCGGCTTCGTCCGCGCCAGCATCCACACATACTGCACCACGCACAGCGCCGAGACGATGAGCAGCGTCGGCGTCCGCGGGAGGCGCTGCACGATGACCGCGCCCAGAGGCGCCCCGATCGCCACCACGGGCGCCGCCGCGAGCCAGTGACCGAAGATCTCCGGGTCAAGCGTCCCAAGCGCCGCGTGCGACCCCACGCCCACCACGCTCGCGTACGCCATCGCGATCACGCTCGTCGGGATCGCCACCTTCAGGTCTGCCCGGTAGAGCAGCACGAGCACCGCGTAGAGCACCATGTCCACGCCCACGCCCACGATCGCCGCAAGACCGCCCCCGAGCACGCCCACCACAAGCCCGATCTCCCGATCCAGCCCCGTCGTCGTCCGCGTCACACCCTCGCGCGACACGATCTCCCGCATCTTCACGAAGTGCATCAGCCCGAAGCTGCACCAGATCACCGCGAAGATCATCTTGAGCCATGTGTCGCTGATGCGACCCGCGATCAAGGCCGCCGCCAGAGGCGTCGCCACCGTCACCCCGAGCAGCGTCCACCCGAGCAGTCGCCACTCCACCGGGCGCCGGCTCGCCAGGATGAACACCGCCGCCGAGGTCATCCCGATCGACTGCACCGCGAGCGAGAAATCCCGACCGAGCGACGCGCTCTCGCCAAGAACCAGCACCAGCACCGGGAAACCGATCGTTCCCCCGCCCATCGGCGTCGAGCCCGCAAAGTACGACCCCAGCGCCATCGCCAGCGCGATCGGCCAGTGATCCGCCAACGTCGCCGTGTGACCGCCGAGAAACACGATCACGAGCCACGCCGCGTACCACGCGCTGAGCCACACCCAGAAGCTCCGGCGAACCAGAACCCCCGCAAGACTCGGCCCCCCGTCGTCCGCCCGCAGCGTCGTCATTCGTCTCTCTCCACTTGACGGGACACATACGCCCTCGCGCCGCGGGAGTCTACCTCCGCTCCCGCCACAGGCGAGATTCGCCTCTCGATGCGTGCCCGATTCCGCCCGTCGCACCGGTTATGCTGACCCCCATGGATTCACCCTCGGTTATCGCCACCATCGGCCCGGAGCCCTACACCACCGCCGTCACCGCCGGCGGGCGGCATCGCCTCACCGCCGACGAGCCCGAATCCCACGACGGGGCCGACAAGGGGCCAAACCCCTTCGAGCTCCTCCTCGCCTCCCTCGGCGCCTGCAAGGCCATCACCATGCGCATGTACGCCGACCGCAAAGAGTGGCCCCTCGACGGCGTCTCGATCGCCCTCGACCAGGACCGCGTCCACGCCAAAGACTGCGACGACGTCGAGACCGATCACGGCATGGTCCACCTCTTCGACTGCGAGATCACCCTCCTCGGCGAAGACCTCACCGACGAGCAGCGCGAGCGGCTCCTCGAGATCGCCGACAAGTGCCCAGTCCACCGCACCCTCCAGGGCGAGGTCTGCATCCGCTCGAAGCTCGCCCCCGTCCCCGCGGAGGACGACCAGTCGTGACCCGGCCGCTCGACGCCTTCAGTCTGCTCACCTTCGACTGCTTCGGCACGCTCATCGACTGGGAGCGAGGGATCCTCGACGTCCTCCGCCCCTGGGCCGCGAGAAACGGCGTCAAAGCCGACGACGACGCGCTCCTCGCCGCCTTCGCCCGCGCTGAGCCCGCCGAGCAGGCCGAGAACCCCTCAGTGAGCTACCCCGACATCCTCCGCGGCGTCATGCGCCGCCTCGCCCGCGACCTCGACGCCTCCGCCGACGCCGACGACGCCGAGGCCCTCGCGCGCTCCGTCGCCGACTGGCCCGCCTTCCCCGACACGCCGAACGCACTCGAGCGCCTGAAGCGACGCGCCCGCCTCGTCATCGTCTCCAACGTCGACGCCGCGAGCTTCAGCGCCGCACTCCCCAAACTCGGCGTCGAGTTCGACGCCGTCGTCACCGCCGAAGAGACCGGCGCCTACAAGCCCGACGTCCGCATGTTCCGCCGCACCCTCGAAACCGTCGCGTCGCTCGACGTCAAGCCGCGCGATCATCTCCACGTCGCCCAGAGCCTCTTCCACGACATCGTCCCCGCCCAGGCGCTCGGCATCGCCACGTGCTGGATCGATCGCCGCCAGGGCCAGCCCGGAGGCGCCGCTCCCGAGCCCGCAAGGCCCGTCCGCCCCGACTTCATCTTCACCTCGCTCGCGGACCTCGCCGAGGCGACCGACGCCGCCGCCGCGGCCCGTCGCGCCGCCCGCGAAGCGCCGCAACCCGACGACCCCGCCGAAGACGTCGCGCCCCCGCGCTTCTAACCCCGGTTCCAGCTCCGGTTCGAGCCCCCATGACCGCCAACCTCCCCAAGCCCGAGTTCGTCCCGCTGCCCGAGCGACACACGCCGGGCGTCCCGCCCGAAGAGGCCGCGCGGGACTTCTACGAGATCATGCGAAAACGCCGAACCATCCGCGACTTCTCGCCCGAGCCCGTCTCGCGCCAAACCATCGAGTGGTGCGTCGCCGCCGCCGCCACCGCCCCCTCCGGCGCCAACAAGCAGCCATGGCGCTTCGTCTGCGTGCAGGACCCCGAGGTCAAACGCAAGATCCGCCTCGCCGCCGAGGAGGAGGAGCGAGAGTTCTACGAGCGCCGCGCCAGCGAGCGATGGCTCGAGGATCTCGCCCCGCTCGGCACCGACGAGAACAAGGCCTTCCTTGAGGTCGCCCCGTGGCTCATCGTCGTCTTCAAGCTCGCCAGGGGCGACGACGGCTCGCCCGTCTACTACCACACCGAGTCCGTCGGCCTCGCCAGCGGCATGCTCCTGACCGCCCTCCACCACGCCGGCCTCGCGAGCGTCACCCACACCCCGAGCCCCATGAAGTTCCTCGTCGATGTCCTGAGCCGCCCCGACAACGAGCGGCCGTTCCTGCTCATCCCCGTCGGCTACCCCGCGGAAAACGCCCGCGTCCCGAAAAAGGCGCTCTCGCGCAAGCCGCTCGATACCTCCATGGTGGTGATCTAGGCTTCCACCCAGCGAGGGCGAGCCTCTCGCGTTGCTCGCCCGGGAAGAAGGGAGCCCGCTCATGGCGCCATCCGTCGACGAGCTCTTCGAGCCGAAGCCGCACGCCGGCATCGGCGTCTTCGAGCGATACCTCACCGTCTGGGTCGCCCTCGCGATCGCCGCCGGCGTCGCACTCGGACGCTTCCTCCCCGCGGTCCCCGAGACCCTCGCCCGCTACGAGTACGCCCAGGTCTCCATCCCCGTCGCCATCCTCATCTGGGCGATGATCTTCCCCATGATGGT
>CAZXGT010000165.1:0-3475 GCA_964639935.1 uncultured Phycisphaeraceae bacterium | reverse complement strand
CGCCATGCGCGACGACACCATCCTCGTCACCATCATGTGGGCCAACAACGAGATCGGGACCATCAACGAGATCCCCGACATCGGCAAGGTCGTCAAGGACGCCGGGGCCGTCTTCCACACCGACGCCACCCAGTGGGTCGGCAAGATGCCCTGCGACGTCGAGGCCGACCACATCGATCTCATGAGCTGGTCGGGTCACAAGATGTACGGCCCCAAGGGCGTCGGCGCGCTCTACGTCCGCCGACGCCGGCCGCGCATCCGCCTCACCCCCATCGTCGACGGCGGCGGGCAGGAACGCGGCTTCCGCTCGGGCACCCTCAACGTCACCGGCATCGTCGGCATGGGCAAGGCCTGCGAGCTCTGCGCTCAGGAGATGGACTCAGAACGCGAGCGGCTCCTTAGCCTCCGAAAGCGCCTCGAGGAGGGCCTCATGCAGGACATCGAGGTCTGCGAGGTCAACGGCGACCTCGACAAGCGGCTCCCCCATCTCACCAACATCTCCTTCGGCTTCGTCGAGGGCGAGGGGCTCATGATGGCCATCAAGAACATCGCCTGCTCCTCGGGCTCGGCGTGCACCAGCGCGAGCCTCGAGCCCAGCTACGTCCTCAAGAGCCTCGGCGTCGGCGACGAGCTCGCCCACTCCTCGCTCCGACTCTCCCTCGGCCGCTTCAACACCGAGGAGGAAGTCGACTACGCCATCGAGGAGATCCGCAAGGCCGTCCTGCATCTCCGCGAGCTCTCCCCGCTCTACGACATGCACCAGGAGGGCATCGACATCTCGCAGATCGTCTGGGCCGAGCACTAAACCGAACCCCCACGCCCCCACCCTCCGGAAGGAGATCACGCCATGGCGTACAGCGAAAAAGTCATCGATCACTACTCGAACCCGCGCAACGTTGGGAACTTCGGGACCGGCTCTGAGGTCAAGGAGCGCAAGGACGTCGGCGTCGGCATGGTCGGCGCGCCCGAGTGCGGAGACGTCATGCAGCTGCAGATCAAGGTCGATCAGCAGACCGGCGCCATCGAGGACGCCAGGTTCAAGTGCTTCGGCTGCGGCTCGGCCATCGCCTCCTCCTCCCTCGCCACCGAGTGGCTCAAGGGACGCACCCTCGACGAGGCCGAGGCCCTCAAGAACACCGAGCTCGTCGAGGAACTCGCCCTCCCCCCCGTCAAGATCCACTGCTCCGTCCTCGCCGAGGACTCGATCAAGGCCGCCATCAAGGATTACCGCCAAAAAAACGGGCTCCTCAAGGAAGAGGCCGAGGCCGCACACTGAACCCCCGCGCGCCCGGCGCCGATGACCCCCCATCCGTGGACGCCGAAGGCCGGCGTGCGTACACTTCAATCCATTCGGAAGGAGACCTCTCATGGAACTGACGCTCACTGAAAAAGCCGCCGGCGAGATCAAGCAGATCATCGATCAGCAGGAGCTCGAAGCGGAGAACGTCCGCCTCCGCGTCGGCGTCAAGGGCGGCGGGTGCTCCGGCTTCTCCTACATCCTCGACCTCACCGAGAACCAGAAGGACACCGACGAGCTCGTCGAGCAGCACGGGGTCAAGATCATCTGCGACCCCAAGAGCCTCCTCTACCTCGGCGGCGTCACCATCGACTTCAAGGACGAGCTCATGGGCCGCGGCTTCGTCTTCAGCAACCCCAACGCCTCCTCCACCTGCGGCTGCGGCTCGAGCTTCTCCGCGTAAGCAAGCCCGCCGGACCGATCATGCATGCCAAAGCCCAGCGATTGCTATCGCTGGGCTTTTCTACTGCGCTTCCAGGATCTCCCGCGTGAGCCGCTCGAACTCCGCGAGCGTCTTCTCGTGCTTCTCGCCAGTCGCGGGGCCCGAGAAGCCCGAGTGGATCGCCCGCACCGTGCCATCGGGGTTGATCCAGATCGTCGTCGGGTAGCTCTTGATCGCGGAGAGCGCCGGGAGCGTCGCCGCCGCCTTCGACTTGTCGCTCGTCCCCGCCGCCACGAACTCCCACGTCGCGCCGTGCCGCTCCTTGAAGCGCTCGATCTGCCGGCGCGAGCGCTCCGCGTCGTCCGTGTACTCGTAGCACAGGCTCAGGATCTGCAGGCCCTCCTCGTGGAACTCCTCGTAGAGACCCGCGAGCGCCGGCGCCTCGTCGTGACAGTTCGGGCACCACGTCCCCATGATCTGCACAATCGTCGGGTTGCCCGCGTACGGCGGCTCGCTCAGCTTGGGCAGCCCCAGCCGCGTCTCGCCCGGCACGAGCGAGACCTCGGAGAAGGGGTCCGGCAACTCGAACTCCTCGCCCTCAGCAAGCCGGCGAGCGGTGAAGGTCTCGTGCCAGTGGTTGCCGGAGTGGAAGTGGCCGTTCACGAGGTCGCCGGTGTCGGGGTCGATGTCGGCCGTGAAGAGGAAGGCATGGGCGCCGTCGAAGACTGAGAGACCAAGCCTCTCGGCGTCCCGTTCCAGGAACCTCGCTCCAGCGAGATAGCGGTAATCGCCGGTCGGCGTGAGGATGGTCCCAGTGACGCCGCGGACGCCGGGCGTGCGGTGGATCTGAAAGACGCCAAGCGCCGGCCCGCTCTTCTCGAACGACATGGCGTAGCGCGCCACGTCGTAGCCGTCGGCTTCTTCCGCGTACAGGCCCGGGAGTGCGTCAAGTGGGAACGCTCGCATCGGCATCGTCACCGTGCCGTCGGCGCGGAACCGGGCCCACTCCCCGGCAAGCCCACCGCCTGGGCCTTCGCGGAGCGTGGCCTTCGAATCGTAGTGCGGGAACGTGAGCGTGAGTTCGTCGCCGTCCCACACCGCGTCTATCTCGATCTCCTCTTCGGCATTGTGGATGTACGCGGGTCCGCCGCCGCGATCCCGCGGAAGCGAGAGGTAGAGCGGGATCGAGGTCGCTTCATCGATCACGAGAGCGGCCTGATGCCACACGTAGCCATTGCGAGCCTCGATCTTGACAGAAGGCTCGGCGGTCGCCTGCGCCGCGAGGACCAGCAGACCGACCACGAACATGAGCGTTCGCATGAGACGTCTCCTTCGTCTTCAGTGTATTCCCGCCCCCCTCTCCCCCGGGGAGAGGGGCCGGGGGTGAGGGCGAATCGCGTACAGTCCCCGCCATGCACCGCCACAGCCGCGAATACCAGGCAACTCAGGAACGCCCGCGGACTCCGGCGGGATGCCTCGCCGCCCGAGCGCGTCCTGTGGTCTCATCTTCGCGGCGGGCGGCTCGGCGGGCTGAAGTTCCGTCGGCAGTACCCGGTCGGGCCGTACGTTTGCGATTTCTTCTGTTCGGCGGCGAACCTCGTCGTCGAGATCGACGGCCGTGTGCACGAATCGCGCGCGGAACGAGACCGGGCGCGCGACGATCACCTCGCGGCGCAGGACCTCCGCGTCCTTCGCATCAGCGCGTCGGATATCTCCAAGGACCTGAATGCGGTGCTTGAGATGATCCTGCGGGAGGTGCGGAAGGAACGGTAAGCCCTCACCCCAGCCCTCTCCCC
>CAZXGT010000164.1:0-3600 GCA_964639935.1 uncultured Phycisphaeraceae bacterium | reverse complement strand
GAGAGGGTCTAGCGGGCGTCGGACGCGCGGGCGTTGATGGGGTCCGGCTCCTGGCCGCCGCGGCGGGAGGCGATGGTCCGGCGGAGGCCTTCCTCGAGGGATGTGCGGGGTTCGAAGCCGAGGGCCTGCCTGGCGCGGGAGAGATCGGCGCGGGATGCGGGGACGTCGCCCTTGCGGGCGGGGGCGGTCTGGAAGGCGTCGGCGGGATCGCGATCGAGCAGGCGGGCGATGAGGGCGGCGAGTTCGCGGATGGAGGTCTCGGCGCCGGCGCCGATGTTGATCGGGAGGGGCCCGGCCTCGGTTTTTCCGGCGGCAAGGAGGAGGGCGCGGACGACGTCGGCGACGTAGATGAAGTCGCGGGTCTGGTCGCCGGCGCCGTGGAGCACGGCGCGGTCGCCCCGGAGGAGGCGATCGATGAAGATGGGGACGACGGCGGCGTACTCGGACTCGGCGGACTGTCCGGGGCCGTAGACGTTGAAGAAGCGAAGGACGGCGGTGGGCAGGCCCATGGAGCGCGAGTAGGCGCGGGCGGCGTGTTCGCCGGCGAGCTTGCTCGCGGCGTAGGGGGAGAGCGGGTCGGGCGCCATGGACTCGGTGTGGGGCGGGGCGTGGGCGCCGTAGGCGGAGCAGGAGCCGGCGTAGACGAATCGGGAGACGCTGGCGAGGCGCGCGGCCTCGAGGACGCGCTGAGTTCCGGCGGCGTTGACCTCAAAGACGCGGGAGGGCTCTGCGAGGGAGACCCCGGCGGCGCTGACGGCGGCGAGGTGAAAGACGACCGAGGCGTCCCCGACGGCTTCGGAGAGGGCGGCGGGCTCGAGGACGGAGGCGCGGAGAAAATCGAGCTGGTCGCCGAAGTCGTCGAGGAGGTCGGCGATGGCGCCCATGTCCGAGCCGGAGAGGTCGTCGATGATCGTGACTTTGGCGCCGATCTCGAGGAGGCGGCGGGCGAGGGCGGAGCCGATGAACCCGGCGCCCCCGGTGACGCAGACGCGGGAGCCGTCAAGGGCGGCGGTGGCGGCCGAGTTCTCGGGTTGTGACGACTCCTCCGGCATGAGACGGAGATTGTAGCGGGAGAGTGCGTGGGGACTTGCGGAGCTTCGCCCTTGGCCCGGATCGCGCGATCGCGTGGTTTGAAAGCCGGGCGGGCTCGTTTCGCATGAGCGGGCATGCGGGTGATTCTGCGCATCGCGCTTGCTCTGATCTGGCTCGTCGTCCCGGGGGCGGCGGGGGCGTCATCGACCGCCTACGAGGAGGACTTCGCGGAGCTCATCGAGATCATCGGGAGCTCGTATGCGTATCTCGAGGAGTCGGGAGTGGACCTTTCAGCACTCGCGGCCCGCTACCGGGAGGAAGCTGCGAACGCGGAGGATGACGGCGCTTTCCTGCGCGTGATCAAGGAGGCGACGGACGCGTTGCGCGATCATCATGTCACGGTGCGCCCGGGGGCGGACGACGACCGGCGGTATGTTCCCTCGTCGGCGGACCTCTGGGCGGAGTGGGCCGACGGCGAGGCGGTGGTCACGGCGGTTCGGGCTGGATCCCGCGCGGCGGCGCTTGGCTTTCGCCCGGGGCATCGCGTGGTGAGCGTCGACGGCGTGGCGATCGAGGAGGCCGCGGCGCGCGAGCTTCGTGTCGGGGACGCGGAGACGACAGCGGCCGCGCGGGACTGGGCGCTTCGCGTGCGTCTTTCGGGTCGGCTTGACAGGCCGGTTCGCGTTGAGGCTGTGGACGCGGAGGGTGAGCGGATCGGGGGCGTGTTCACGCCGGGCGCGGGACCGGAGGAGCCCGGGGTGATCGCGGAGCGTCTTTCGCGCCGCGTGGGCTATATCCGGTTCGGGGACTCGCTGGGCGAGCTCGCGACGATCGCGGAGTTCGACGCGGCGCTCGAGGCGATGCGGGGCGCAGGGGCGCTGGTGATCGACCTGCGGAACACGCCAAGCGGCGGCAACACGACGGTGGCGCGGGGGATTCTGGGGCGGCTGACCGCGACGACGAGGCCCTATCAGCGGCATCGTCTGACGGCGGAGGAGCGCGAGTTCGGGGTGGTTCGGGAGTGGGTCGAGCTGGTCGCGCCGCGGGGGCCCTTTACGCACGAAGGAGAGGTGGTCGCGCTGGTGGGTCGGTGGACGGGCTCGATGGGCGAGGGGATGGCGATCGGGCTTGACGCGATGGGCGCGACGGTTGTCGGCGGGCCGATGGCGCGGCTTCGCGGGGCGGTGTACACGTTTACGCTGCCGCGCACGGGCGTTCGCGTGAACCTCCCGTCGGAGCGGCTGTTTCACGTGGACGGGACGCCGCGGGAAGCGTTCGAGCCGGCGGTTCGGGTCGCGGAGACGGGGGCGGCTCCCCTGAGCGAGGGTGACCTGGCTTTGCGGGCTGCGCTCGATTTGATCTGGACGTCGCGCGGGCGTTGATCGCGCGAGAACGCCCCGGCTTGGGGGCCGGGGCGTTTGGCGTGATTTGGGTTGTCGGCGGCGGGTCAGGCGGTTGCGGCGGCGGGTTCTTCCTTGGGCTGGTCCGCCTTCCACTGGGCCTTGAATTCCTCGATGGCCTTCTTGAGGGCGTCGACGACGTCGTCGTCGAGGGACTTCTTCTCTTCGAGGAGGTCGCGGGCGTTCTTGCCGGGGCCGGCCATGTAGTTGAGGAGTCCGCGCTCGAAGTCGTCGACCTTGTCGAGGGCGACGTTGTCGAGGTAGCCGCGGGCGCCGGCGAAGATGGAGACGACCTGGTCGATGACGTCGAAGGGGCTGTACTGGCCCTGCTTGAGGAGTTCGACCATGCGGGCGCCGCGGTCGAGCTGCTTCTGGGTGGCGGGGTCGAGCTCGGTGCCGAGCTGGGCGAAGGCCTCGAGCTCTCGGAAGGCGGCGAGGTCGAGCCGGAGGGTGCCGGCGATCTTCTTCATGGCCTTGATCTGAGCGTTGCCGCCGACGCGGGAGACGGAGATGCCGACGTTGATGGCGGGGCGGGTGCCGGCGAAGAAGAGCTCGGGCTCGAGGTAGATCTGTCCGTCGGTGATGGAGATGACGTTGGTGGGGATGTAGGCGGAGACGTCGCCCTCCTGGGTCTCGATGATGGGCAGTGCGGTGAGGGAGCCGCCGCCGTTTTCATCAGAGAGCTTGGTGGCGCGCTCGAGGAGGCGGGAGTGGAGGTAGAAGACGTCGCCGGGGTAGGCCTCGCGTCCGGGGGGACGGCGGAGGAGGAGGGACATCTGGCGGTAGGCGACGGCCTGCTTGGAGAGGTCGTCGTAGACGACGAGGGCGTGCTTGGGGGCCTTGCCCTCCTTGCCCTTCCACATGAAGTACTCGCCCATGGTGCAGCCGGCGTAGGGGGCGATGAACTGCATGGGGGCGGGGTCTGAAGACCCGGCGTTGACGACGATGGTGTAGTCCATCGCGCCGTTTTCCTTGAGGGTGTCGACGACGGCGGCGACGGTGGAGTCCTTCTGACCGACGGCGACGTAGATGCAGACGACGGCGTCGTCGGTGCCCCAGTAGCGCTTCTGGTTGATGATGGCGTCGAGTCCGACGACGGTCTTGCCGGTCTTGCGGTCGCCGATGATGAGCTCGCGCTGGCCCTTTCCGATGGGGATCATGGCGTCGA
>CAZXGT010000163.1:0-3644 GCA_964639935.1 uncultured Phycisphaeraceae bacterium | reverse complement strand
GGTTTCGATCCGGCGGCGCTGAGCTCTTCGGGCGTGAAGCGGGCGAGCGTGATGATCGACAACCTCGACGTGACGACGGGCGGCGGCCCGGGTCGCGGGGCCAACGACGCGGACGATCTCGCGACGGTCGAGCTGGCGGTCTACGACCGCTCGGAGGCGTCGTTTGAGGCCGACCGGAACGTGGACGAGATCGTCGTGGACTTCGGATCGATCGATCAGCACGAGGGCGCGGCGTTGGGCGAGGTGTTCATCCACAACCTGCCCGGGGGCGAGCTGACCGCCGGGCTTGACGTGGAGCTCGGCTTCATCGCGGGGGACGCGGGCCGGTTCTTCACGGATCTCGATGAGGCGAGCGGGATCGAGGCCGGCGATCCCCTGCGGGTGATCGTCGGGATGAGCGACGACGCGGCGGGGGACTTCGGCGCGATCCTGACGTACCGGGTGTTCGACGACCGGTCGATCCCGGGCTCCCTGGAGGGCCAGGAGCTCACGATCGCGATGATCGGTCGCGTGCGGGCGGCGTGCGCGGGCGATCTTGACGGTTCGGGCACGGTGGGCGCAGCGGACCTCGCGCTGCTTCTGGCCAACTGGGGCGAGCCCGGCGTAGGCGATCTCGACGGCGACGGGAGCGCCAACGCGACCGACCTGGCGGCGCTCGCGTCGAACTGGGGGCCGTGCGAGTGAACGGCTCGTGAACGGCTCACGGGGGACGGCCGTATGATGGGCCTGCCCGAGGGGCGGTAGCTCAATTGGGAGAGCACTGGCTTTGCAAGCCAGGGGTTGCCGGTTCGATCCCGGTCCGCTCCATTTCACTCAGGCGGCGCGCCGGTTGACTGGCGCCAGCGGGGGGATCGCAGCGATCAGCGGCCGGGCTCGAGGACGTCGACGCGCTCTGGATCGATGAGGCGGACGTTGATGGTGCGGTCCCGGCGGGCCTGGCCGACGACGCCGACGACGCCGCCGACCTTGGCGTTGAGATCGAGGTTCTCGTCGGGAAGGATGTAGGCGATGGTGCGTCCGCCGGGGCCGTCGAGGCTCTGGAGGCGGTACATGAGCGGGAGGCGGCGGCCGTCGTAGAGGGCGCTGGCCATGAGCCGCCCGACGAGGGTGTAGGCGGGACGGGAGCGCCAGTCGATGACGAGATCGTCGATGGCCTCGCGCTCGCGAGCGGCGCGATCGGCCGCGTTGGTCAGGGCGCGGAGGTCGTCCTGGAGGTCGCGGCGGATCTCGAGGAGCTGGAGCTGGGCGCGGAGGCGCTCGCGGACGCGGTCGTTCTCAGCGGCCTCGATCGCCCGCCGGAACTCCTCCATGAGCGGGGCGAGCTCGGCGCTCTCGACGGGCTCGGCGATGACGGCGCGATAGGCCTCGGAGAGCTGCTCGGGCGTGGCGGGGCCGCGCTCGACGGTCTCATCGCCCTCGGCGGGGTCTTCCGCGTCGGCCTGATCGAGAGGCTCGTCGGCGGCCGGCTGTTCAGGCTCGGCGCGCTCGTTGGTCGGCTGGTCGCGAGATGATTCGTCCGATGCCTCGGAGGGCCGCTCATCGGCGCGTGTCGCGGTCTGCTCGGCGGGATCTTCGGAGGAGTCGGCGTCCGTGTCTTGCTCGGGCGTCTCCTCCTCGGCGGTCTCTTCGACCCGTTCGACCTCGGAGGCGAGGACGTACCCGCGGGCGCGCTCGGGCGCGGGGACGCGAGCGAAGACGACGTTCTCGGGGCTGCCCATGATCTCGAGGAGCTCGAACTCGGTCCCGGGGGCGATGGGCTCGCCGGTCATCTTGAGCCAGCTTCCGTCGACGGGGTCGCGGCGGTTGAGCACGACGGGGCGGGCGGGGCGGGCGACGGCGACGGTCCCGGCGTCCTCGTCGATCTCGATGTCGCGGCCGCGGAGCAGGACGCCGAACGCGGGGTCGTCGGGGTAGCGGACGCGGAGCCAGTCGCCCTCGCGTCCGTCGACGGTAAGGCGGGTTCCCTGCGGGACGAGGCCGACGGAGTACCAGGCGTCGGAACCCCACCCGGCGCGGATCTCGGCTTGGTCGACGGCGACGCGCGCGGTGTAGGGCGCCACGGTGGACATCTGCGCGATCGCCGGCGCGGCCAGCGCGACAGTCGCGAGGACGAGCGCGATCAGACGTGGCAGAGCTCGTTGCGGCATGACCGAATCTCCGTTGCGTGGCGGCGCCTGAATCCGGCGGCGCGTCCGAGAAGAACCCCATGAGGGTTCCTGAAGATACCGCCGGAAGCGCGTGATCGCTTTGACCCCCCCACCGGCGAAAGATACCGTCCCGCCCATGCGCAGCGCTCCCGAGTCATCGTCTTCGTCTTCCCGCCTCCGGAGCGCGGCGGCGATCGTCTTCCTCGGTCTGCTTGCCGGCGGCTGCCAGAGCCTGCCGGAACGCTCGGCGGCCGACGAGCTCCGCGAGACGATCATGAAGAGCGTGCGGGAATCGGTCGCGGAAGCGGGGCCGGGCGGACCGCCCCCGGTCGCTCCGGACCCGGAGGAGGCGCTGGGCCTCTCGAAGGAGCGCGTCGAGGCGCTTCGGGAGATGGGCGGTCCGGGCTCGTACCGCGGCGAGGCGCCGGAGTTCGGTCCCGGTCTGCGCGGCGTGGCGGCCACGGTCGCGCCGCTCACGCTCGATGAGGCGACGGCGCTGGCGATCCGGGGGGACACGGGGGTGCGGGCGGTGCGGCTCGAGCCGCCGATCGCGCAGGCGGAGTTGATCGCCGCGGAGGCGGCGTTCGACTGGACGCTCTTTGCCAGCGCGGAGCGGTCGTTCACCGATCAGGAGCAGCCGGTGCCGGTCGTCGGGATGACGCCGGTGGGAACGGGGCTCTCTCGCTCGGACGCCTTTTCGGCCTCGGCCGGGTTCCGGAAGCTGCTGACGACCAACGGGACGCTCGAGCTCTCGACGAGCCTCGACGTCTTCAACAACGCGACGCCCGGGTTCACGCGGATCCCGGACCCGGCGCGGACGGCGTCCTTCGATCTGCTCTACAACCAGCCTCTGCTTCGCAACTTCGGTCCGGCGGTGGCGCTGGCGGATGTTCGGCTCGCGGAGAACGCGACGGCGCAGGCCCTCGAGCGGGCGCGCGACGGGTACTTCACGACGATCACGAACGTGCAGGCGTCGTACTGGAATCTGCACCAGGCGCGGCAGCGCCTGCTGATCGTCGAGCGTCTGCTCGCGCGGGGGATCGAGACGCGCGACGCCCTTCGCGGGCGGTACGGCTTTGACGTGACGGACGCGGAGCTGGCCGACGCGTCGGCTCGCGTGGAATCCCGGCGGGCGGATCTGATCCGCGCTCAGCAGGCGGTTCGCGACGCGTCCGACGAGCTCAAGCGGCTGATCAACGATCCGAGCCGCGGGCTTCTCGATGAGCGGGTGATCGAGCCCACCGACGAGCCGCTCACGGTGGCGATCCGCTACGACCTGGTGGAAGCGGTCGCGGGAGCGATCGCCCGGCGGCCTGACACGCGCCGGGCGCTGCTTCGGATCAAGGATCAGCTCGTGCTCGAGGGTGTGGCGAGGAACGCGACGCTCCCGCGGCTCGACGCGTTCCTGCGGGTCGGGCTGGTCGGGCTGGAGGGGGAAACCGACGAGGCGTACGAGGAGGCGCTCGAGAGCGACTTCGTGAACTCGGCGTTCGGGCT
>CAZXGT010000162.1:0-3722 GCA_964639935.1 uncultured Phycisphaeraceae bacterium | reverse complement strand
CTCCGGGGAGCCCGTCGTCGGCGCCGACGAGCTCGATGTCGAGAGCGGAGTTGGACGCGAGCGCCACGCTGGTGTTGGCGGCAAGGGGCGGGCGCGGGCCGCAGGCCCCGTAGCCGGCGAGATCGCTCTCGAAGAAGTCGGCATCGAGCCCGTTGCCCGCGGAGATTCCGGCGATGAAATCGTCGATCTCGTTCTCGAGCCAGGTCATGGCGACGCGGCCGTCGAAGAAGATCTCGATCTGGCCCGTGAGGACGTTGGACGTGCTTCGCTCGACGACATCGAGCCAGGTGATCGCGACGCGGTCGTTGAGCTGGCGGAAGAAGACCTCGCCGCCCTGACCGGGGTGGAGATCGTCGAAGCAGAGGGAGATGCGGGGCAGGTCGAAGTGATCCTCGAAGCTCTCGGTCCAGTCCGAATCGCCGGCGCCGAAGGTGACGTAGCCGTTGGGCCCGACGAAGACGCTCGAGTAGGACTCGCCGTAGAAGCTGACAGTCTCGCCGTTGACAAGCGCGACCTGCTCGGAGGAATCATCGCCGAGGTTCAGGGGCGTGGCGCCCGAGGGGCTTGTGGGCAGGGCGACGACGTCCTCAACGCAGGCGGAGTAGAAGCTGATGGAACCGTCGGGCGTGAACGCGATGCGCTTCCCGACGAGCTCCTGGGCCTCGGAGAGGCTGCCGAACTCCTGGGTGTAGAAGTCCGGGATGTCGGGCGTGGTGAAGCTGAAGCACGCGCCGCCGTTGTCGTCGAAGGCCCAGTTGCCGGCGGCGTCGATCGCCTCGACCTCGAAGAAGTAGGTCGTGTTGGGCGCGAGCCCGGCGAGATCGAGCGAGTGCGTCGTCGCGAGGGCGCCGCTCATCGTTTCGTCGTCCCAGGAGCCGCAGACGGCGCCCCAGCGGGCGAGTGGGGCCGACGGCTCGTCGGTGGTGAAGGTCACGGTCGCCGAGCGGGGTCCGATGTCCGCGACGCTGACGCCCGCGATCATCGGCGCGGCGCAGTCGATCGTCGCGCTGGCCACGACGGTGGCGGGCTGCCCGGAGCCGTCGTCGGCGTCCTCGTAGACGGCGGTGATCGTGTCGCCGTCGGCCACCGCGACGTCCGCGCCCGTCTGGCCCGTGGTGAAGGCGCCGATGAAGGTCGCGGCCTCGGGCGCGGTCTCGGTGAGCGTGATCACGACGCCGCTCGGATTGGTGTCCGAGGCGATGACGACGTCGACCGTGTCGATGACCGAGTCGGAGGTGTTGAGCTGGCAGTCGACGACGCGGACCTCGACGGTCGCGTCGCAGGCGAAGCTCGACCCGCTCAGACGGATCGATCCCTCATCGGCGCAGTTGACGAGGAAGGGCGAGGCGACGAGCGAGAAGTCCTGCGGGCCGACCGGCACGTTGAAGCCGACGACCTCGACGCTCCAGGCGCCCGCCTCGGGGTTCTGCACGAGGACCTGCTCGATGTTGTTGATCCGGTCGACCGCGCTTTGCGTCGCCGGGGCGCTCGGGGCGCCGGGATCGAGCGTCCAGGGGTAGAAGCGCTGGCCCGAGGGGCTCGTCACGATGAGGTCGAGGTCGTTGACGAGCGCGGAAGCCGCGAGGGGGGTTCCGGGCTCGTCGTCCCAGGCCATCGTGATCCGCAACTCGGGATCGCCCTGCCCGACGACGACGATCGCGCCGTAGGCCTCGCCCTGACCGACCGCGTCCTCGAGGAAGTTGCCGGTGCGGAGCTGATCGATCGCGGCCTGAGCGCGGACCGAGCCGTAGCCGAACTGGTAGTCGGGGCCGGCGTTCCCGAGGTCCTGAGCGGTGTGGGAGAGCAGCGCCTTGAGGAAGCTGTTGCGGAACATCGGGAGGTCGGGGAAGTTCGCGCGGTAGTCCTGGATGACCAGCGCCCCGATGCCGCAGACGGTGGGGGAGGCCATGGAGGTGCCGCACTTGACGTTGTAGCCCCCGAAGCTCGAGGTGCTGGTGACGCCGTTGTCCTCGCCCGACTGGCACCCCGGGGCGGTGATGGTCGGGATGAGGCGCCCGTCGTCGGTGGGGCCCCAGCTCGAGAAGCTGGTCATGGAGTCGTCGTTGGCGTTGAGCGCGCCGACGGAGATGTGATTCTTGGCGCCCGAGGGCGTGGGGACGGACATGTAATCGCCGAAGCCCTCGACGTTGCACCGCGATCCGGTGCGCTCGTTGCCCGCGGCCCAGACGATGCGGAAGGGCTCGCCGGTGAGCCCGCCCTTGACGATCGAGTCGATGACCGAGGAGGTCAGCCCGTAGTCGCCCTGCCAGGCGCAGTTGAAGCCGTTGGGCTCGATGTTGGAGCCGATGGAGTTGTTCGAGATGTCGGCGTTGTGGTTGAGGATCGCGTTCTCGTAGTCGTCCTCGATGTCGCCCGGGTTGGTGTAGAGGAAGGTGCCCGAGCCGTCGAACTCGAAACCGGCGGAGATGAGCCCGACGGCCGGCGCCATCCCGCGCTCGGCGCCGCCCGAGTTGGAGCCGTCGCCCCCGACAGTCCCGCCCACATGCGTGGCGTGATCGGAGACGCCGTCGGAATCGATGACGGTCAGCCGCGAGGAGTGATCCGGGTGCGACGTGCTCATCGAGCCGCCGTCGTAGATGAAGGCGTTGACGCCGGCGCCGTCGAGGTTGTAGGGCGCCGCCTGCACCACATCGGCCGTCGTGATCGTCCGGTTCTCAGCGTTGAACTCGCCCATCGCCGGGATCGGCGGCTCGATGAAGAGCACCGCCTCCCGCTTGGCGAGCTCGGCGATGCGACCCTCGGGCACGTGCGCGACGACCGCGTTGATCGACCTCAGCGGCGTGTGGACGCGGCCGCCGACCGCGCGGATCGCCTCGGCGCCCTTCCCGCGGGCGTCGACGTCGCGGTGGAAAAGCACGTTGACGGCGACCATCACGTCCCCGAGCTCATCGAGCTTGTCGGCCGAGCCGCGCTCGACGCCGACGATCGTGTAGGCCGGCGCCTTGCCCCCGGCGAGCTGCGGATGGAGCTTCCACTCGGGATCGATCGCGTGAACCGAGTGCGTCGGGGCGAGAGCTTGGCCGCGAGCGGCGAGGGCGCGCTGCGGGTCGAGCTTCGCGAAGTACGCGAAGCCGCCGGCGTAATCGAGCAGCCGCACGCCGTCGCGCGCCAGCGCCTCGCGCTGGCTCTTGGAGACCGGACCGTCAAAGCGAAGCAGCGCCCGCTCGGCGCCCCGGTCAACGAGCTCGCCCAGAACCCGCGCCTTCTCAGCGGCGGCCTGCGGGGCCTCCTGAAGGACGGCGCCGGAGCGGAAGTGAACGTCGGCCCCGGCGGCCGCGGCGAGCCCCGCCGAGGCGACCAGCGCCAGAGCGGCCCGGGCGATCGGGCCGCGGGCGGACGAGCGAACAGAGTGATGCGACATGTATCAGGTCTCCCCCGTTATCGGACGGCGGGGCCGCACGCGGGGCCGCGCCAGCAATGATCTCTGCATCGAGTTGACCGGGAGGGAGGGGTCTTGTCAATGAAATAGGATTGAGAAAGCTCAATCGGGCGGCCTTGGGCGGCCTCCGGGCGTGGTGATCGGGCCTTGACGAGTCTCCCGCGGGCGCCTCGCCTTGACGCGGAGCCGGCGCCCGGACAGGATCGCCACGCCGGGCCGCGAGCGGCCCTCGGGTGGGATGGCAGAGCGGTTGAATGCGCCGGTCTTGAAAACCGGTAGGCCCGCCAGGGTCTCGCGGGTTCGAATCCCGCTCCCACCGCTT
>CAZXGT010000161.1:0-3724 GCA_964639935.1 uncultured Phycisphaeraceae bacterium | reverse complement strand
CCGCCTCGATCCAGCCCTCATCGAGCATGATCCGCCTCGCCTCGCGCGCCGCTTCAGAGCCCGGGCGCCGCTCGATGAGCCGCTCCATGATGAACCGCGCCGAGGCGGGTTCGTCGCGCTTGAGGCGCCACTTCGCCCCTTCGAGCGTCTGCGCCGCCAGCTCCTCGTCGATGAGCGAGACCATCCGCTCGTCGAGCTCGAGCCGCTCGGCCTCCCGCGGGAGCTCCCGCTGAAGCTGGTTGATCTGCCGTCGGGCGTCGAGCAGGCTCGTCGCGTCGCGCTGCGGCCCGCGGTACTGCGCGAGATTCGCGATCACCCGGCGCTTCAGCGCCCGGTCGCGGTTCGGGCCCTGCGGGTAGCTCTTGAGGTACGCCGCGTACGCTTCGACCGCCCATCTCATCTCGCGCTGCTCGAAGTAGTGATCGGCCACCGCGATCGACGCCCGCTCGCCCAGCTCGCTCCCCGGCATCCGCTCGTGCACCCGGATCAGCAGCTCGACGCCGATGTCCGTCGCGTCCTCGATGCGGAGCCCGAAGAACTTCTTGCGGAGCCCCTTCAGGTATTGCATGGCGATGTCGTACTCCCGCTCGACGGCGATCGGGAACTCCTCGCTCTGCGGGAAGGTGCGAGCCACCAGCTCGTAGTCGAAGAGCGCTCGAAACTCGCGACCCCGCGCCGCCTCCGCGTCCCCGCGCAGGCGGTACGCCAGCGGCGTCTCCGGCAGCGTCCGGCCCTCGTGACGCTCGATCCAGTCGTTGATGATGTCGTAGGCGGTTCCCGCGCGACCCTCGGCGATGAGCCGCCGGACCTCGGTCATCACCGACGCGTTCTCGCCAGCCGGGGGGGGCGTCCGCTCGACCCACTCACCCGTTTCGTCGAGCTCATAGACCGACTGGGCGAGCGCGGCCGCCGACGCCAGGAGCGTCCCGAGGAGTGCCAGAGCCGTCGTCCGTGCGTGCATGCGCATCACCTTACCGCGTGTTCCGGCTACCCGCGCCGCGGATTGCGACGCCCGGAGCGACGGGCGTCGGGGCGCACCGGGGGCGCCGGCCCGGCCGGTCGATCCTGGTCCGAAGCGGGCGCCGGTGGCTCCTGATTGGGCGCCGGCTCGTTCTTCGGCTCAGGCTTCGGCTTCGGCGACGCCTTCGGTCTCGCCGCCGGCGGCTCCGCGGCGTGCTCGAGTCGCCCGAAGATCATGCGCCCGGCGGCCGTCTGGATCGTGCTCGTCACCGTCGCCGCGACCCGCGAGCCGATCGCCAGCTCGCCATTCTCAACGACGACCATCGTGCCGTCATCGAGGTACCCCACCGCCTGCCCGCTCTGCTCGCCCTCGCGGATCAGCTCGAGCGTGAGCTCTTCCCCCGGGATCACGCTCGGCTTGAGCGCCGCGGCGAGGTCGTTGAGATTGAGCGCGGTGACGCCCTGGATCCGCGCGACGCGGGCGAGCCCGGTGTCGGTTGTCAGCACGGACGCGTCGATCTCCTGCGCGAACTCGACGATCATCGCGTCGACGTTCTTGCCGACGACGGGCGAGTCGTCGATGGACAGATCGAGCCGCGGGTTCCGCTGGAGACGGGTGACCATCTCGAGCCCGCGCCGCCCGCGAGCGCGCTTCAGCTTGTCCGCCGAATCAGAGAGCAGTTGCAGCTCGCCGATGACGAACCGCGGGATGATGATCGGGGCGAGGATGAAGCCGGTCTGGGCGATCTCGTCGATGCGTCCGTCGATCAGCGCCGAGGTGTCAAGCGCGACGGGGCGCACCCCGCGGATCTGCTTGGCGAACTCCACATAAGGAATGATCAGACGGAAGTCGTCCTGCGTCTGGAGCACGATCGTCACGCCCAGGTAGCACAGGGCGATGCCCGTGAGCACCTTGACGCCCCCGATGAGCCGGCTCGCCTTGAGGTCGTAGGTCTCGACGATCAGCTCGATCACGAAGCCGATCGCGACGGCGGCGAGCATCCCGGCGAGCAGCCCCAGGAACACCCCGCCGATGGTCGAGATCTTCTTGACCGGCGTGAAGACGTCCACCGCGATGACGCCGGCCGCGAGACCCAGCGCGACGATCAGCGCCGTCTCCCAGTTCTCGACGACCCGCGCCGGGCCGTCCGGATCCTCCCCGATCTGCAGCACCGTCAGGAGCGTCACCGCGCCCATCATCAGCAGCACGAGCACCCGCAGAACCCGGATGAGCGTGGCCCGGGCGCGCCGGTCCTGCTCGACGTCCGGACGCGCGTCGCGGCTGATCGTGGGCTTGACCTCGGGGGACTCGCTCATCGACGGCCAGTGTACGCCGGGCCGGAGCTTGCGTAGACTCTCGCGTTCAGCGCCGCAGCGCCGGCGCTGCGAGGTTGACGACCGGGCCCGGTGCGAGGATGGCCCGTGAACTGGGTCAGAGCCTGACCGCAGCAGCCCTAAGCGGTCGTCGTCCGGCGCCGCCGGTGTCCTGGTCGTCAACCCCGCAGCGCCCCTGGCGCGGGCCGCTTCCCGCCCGCTACACTCCGCTCGATGTCCTACACCGTTCTCGCACGCCGGTACCGCTCGCGCTCCTTCGACGAGGTCGTCGGGCAGGAGGCGATCGCCCGCACGCTCGAGAAGGCGATCGAGACGGGCCGCGTCGCCCACGCGTATCTCTTTGTGGGCACCCGCGGGGTCGGCAAGACGTCGATGGCCCGCATCCTCGCCAAGGCGCTCAACGCGCCGGGCGACGAGCCGGCCGACGTCGCCGAGGCGATCATGGCCGGACGCGACACCGACGTGATCGAGATCGACGCGGCGAGCAACCGCGGCGTCGACGAGGCGCGAGATCTCATCGCCGGCAGCGCGTACCGCCCGATGCGGGGCGGGTTCAAGATCTACATCATCGACGAAGTGCACATGCTCACGCGCGAGGCGTTCAACGCGCTCCTCAAGACGATGGAGGAGCCGCCCGAGCACGTGAAGTTCATCCTCTGCACCACCGAGCCGCACAAGGTGCCGGCGACGATCCAGTCGCGGTGCCAGCGCTTTGATTTCCGCAACATCTCGAGCGACGCGATCGCCGGGCACCTCCGGGGCGTCATCGAGAGCGAGGGCATGGAGGCCGAGCCGGAGCTGGTTCACGCCGTGGCGCGGATGGGCGCCGGATCGATGCGCGACGCGCTCTCGCTGCTCGACCGGGTGATGGCCGCGGCCACGCCGGGCGAGAGCATCACGCTCGAGCTGCTCGAGGAGCTCCTGGGCCTCCCGCCGCGGGACGTGGTGATCGAGCTCCTCGACGGGGCGTTCTCCGGGGACGCGGGAACCGCGCTTGAGAAGACGGACGAGCTGCTCTCGCGCGGGATCGCGCCGGAGCAGCTTGTTTCGACGCTCGTGGAGACGCTTCGGGACGTCATGGCGCTGGCGGCGTGCGGGCGGGCGACGGGGATTGTGGAGCTCTCGGACGACGCGCGGGCGGTGCTCGCCCAGCTCGCCGAGCGATCGAGCGTCGCGGCGATCGTTCACATGATCGCGTTGTGCGAGAGCGTGAGCCAGAAGCTGCGTTCCGCGGCGTCCCCGCGGGCGCTGCTCGACGCGCTCATCGTCCGCCTCGCGATGACCGAGCAGCTCGCCGACGTGACCGCGATGCTCGAGAGCGGCTCGGCGCCCGGGGCGCCGACGAGAAGCGGTCGAGCGCCGGCAAAAAAAGCCTGAAGGCGGGCGCGTCGCCCCCCGCCACGCCCCCAGCCGAGCCGCCGGCCGCAGC
>CAZXGT010000160.1:0-3727 GCA_964639935.1 uncultured Phycisphaeraceae bacterium | reverse complement strand
CGGATGACGATGGTGAACCGATTCTCAGGTCGATAGAAGGACGCGAAGGCCTCGCGCACCTCCCCCGCGGAGTAGGTCTGAAGGCGATCGGGCGCCTCCACCACGTCGGTCAGCGAGCGGCCCCGGTAGGTCATGTCGCTCAGGCGCCGCGTCCAGTAGGAGGGCTCCTTCATCTGCTCGTCGAGGATGTTGGCGAGCTGAAGCTTCGCCGTCTCCAGCTCCTCGTCGGTCGGGCCCTCGGCCGCAAACGCGCCGAACATCTCGTGGATCGCCCCGGCGAGCTCGTCGGCCTTGGCCGGGTCCGCCGGGGACGCGGCGAAGAAGCGACCGAAGCCGGGATAGGCCTCCGAAGGAACGCTCGACGTCCCGATCGAGTAGACCAGGCCGCGCTCCTCCCGAAGCTCCTGCACCATGCGCGAGCGGAGGATCTGCGCCGCGAGGCTCATCGTGCTCGTCGCGTCCACGTCGCTCCCGTCCGGCCCGTAGAAGCCGCCGAAGACGAAGGATGTCGGCGCGAGCGACCGGATGGTTTCGTCGACCACCACGGGCCCGTCGCGCCGGTCCATGTCGCGAAGCCCGGCGAGCGTCGACGGCGTGACCCGATCGCGCGCCGGGAGCGACCCGATGTAGATCGCCGCGAGCTCCGCCGCCCGCGCGCGGGGCATGTCCCCCACGATGGACACCTCGATCTCGCCGGAGCTCAGGCGCTCCCGGAGCCACCGCTCGGCCGCGTCCCGCTCCAGGCGCTCGAGATCCTCGAGCTCGAGCAGCTCGTGGCGCGGGTCGCCATCGGGGAACCACTCACGCCGGAGCACCTCGGCGAAGTATCGCTGAGGTTGCGTCTTTCGGCCCTCGATGCCCTGCCGCGCGCCCTGCTTCCACTGCGCGAAGGCCGGGCCCTCGAGCACCGCATCGGTCATCAGCAGGTGGGCGACCTTCATCCCCTCCTCGAAGTCCTCGGGCGAACCGGAGACGATGATCGAGAAATGGTCGGGCGCCGCCGATCCGGAGATCGACACATTCCGGCCCGTTAGCAGGTCGCGGATGTCGATGGAAGAAAGCTCGTTCGTGGCGGGCGTACGGAGCGCGACGGCGGCGGCCTCGGAGAGGCCGTGGGTCTCTTTGGTCTCCTGAATGGACCCCCCGGCGACCGTGATGACCGCCGTCACGGAGTCCTTGCGATAGTCCATCTCGCGGTGGTGGAAGCGCGCGCCGTTGGCGAACCACGCGCTGAAGACCGCGGACTCCGGGTGGATCTGCATCTCCGCGACCGACCCGGGCTGTGGCTTCTTCGCCATGAGCTCGGTGGGGCGGTCCTTGTCGGCCTCCTGCTGCACCTCGGCCGCGAGCGCCTCGAGCGCGGCCGACATCAGCTCCTGCTCGCTCGGCGCGCCGTCGCCCTCGGGCGCCGTCAGCACGAAGGCCGCCCGCTCCGGCGCGTGAAGCTCCACGAACCGCCGCGAAACCTCGTCGGTGCTCAAGGTCGGCAGCAACTCGGCCATCAGCTCGGCGTTCTGCTGCGCCGAGAGCACCGGCTCCTCCTCGTTGACCGCCTGAAGCATCAATTGGGTGACCACGCGCCCCGGCAGCGTCGACTCGATCCGCGCGAACTGCTGCGTCTGCGCCATCAGCGCCTTGCGGGCGTCATCGAGCTCGCGCTCCGTGAAGCCGAAGCGTCGCGCGCGCTTCATCTCGGCGACGAGCTCCGAGAGCATCGAACGCCAATCGGCAAGGTCGCCCGTCACGCTCGCCGAGGCGAACCGCATCGCGTCAAAGAGATCCTGCGAGCCCGCCGAGCCGCGACGGAAGCTCACCTCGCCCCCGGCCACACGCTCCTGCAGGCGGCGGTTGAAGATCCACGAGGCCACCTGATCGACAAGCTCCTCCCGGTAGTGCCCCTTGCTCGTCGCCGGATCCCCCGGCTCGTCGATCGAGTAGATCGCAAACTCCGTCTCCGAGAGCTCAGGATCGGTGATGACGACGGGGAACGACGCGTCGTACGCCTTCACCGTCGCGTCCTCGTCAATCGGACGCGGCAGCGGGTCGATGTCGCCAAACGCCTCCTGGATGTAGGGCACGACCGCCTCAGGGTTCATGTCGCCCGCCACGATGAGCGTGGCGTTGCTCGGCGTGTACCAGCGCGTCCAGTAGTCGCGCGCGTCCTGGGCGGAGAAGTTCCTGATGTGCTCGGTCGTCCCGATGGGCAGGCGGCTGGCCAGCCGCGAGCCGGGCGTGATCCGCTCGATGAGCTCATCAAACACGCGCGCCTCCGGCCCCCGGCCGCGCCGGTACTCCTCGAGCACAACCTCGCGCTCCTTCTCCACCTCCTCGGGCAGCAAGAGCAGACGACCCAGGACGTCAGAGAGAAAGAGCATGCCGGGCTCGACAAGCTCCGGCGAGGTCTCCGGCACCTGCAGGATGTACGCCGTCTGATCGAAGCTCGTAAACGCGTTCTGGTGAAGCCCGAAGGTGAGCCCGAGCTTCTCAAAGAGCTTGATGGTCTCCCCCGGCGCGAAGTTCTCCGAGCCGTTGAAGGCCAGATGCTCGAGGAAATGCGCCATGCCCCGCTGGGCTTCGGTCTCATTGAGCGAGCCCGAGGAGATATGAAGAACCATGTTGAGCCGACCGGGCGGGTTGCCGTGCTCCTTGATGATGAAGCGGAGCCCGTTGTCGAGCTCGCCCATCAGCACGTCCGGACGATCCTCGAGCCGCTCCTCAAAGAGCGCGGGATCGGTCTGAGCGAAGGCGGCGGGCGCCGCGAGCACGGCCCCGGCGGCGGCCAGAGCCGGAAGAAGATCCCGAAGAAAACGGCGCATGAGCGATCCTCCAATGAATCAATGAGCGTCGCGCTATGGTACCGCCGCGTCCCGCCCCGGTTCACTCTGAAACGCGCGCTCGATCAGGCCGAACAACAGGCGGACCCAACCGCTCCGGCCCGAGCCCGCTGGCGGGGTCGCGCCGCGCCCAGTAGGTTGAAGATCATGAGCCAGAGCCCCTACGCGCCGAGCCCCTACGAGACCGGCTATGACCCCGCGAGCGAACCCGCGCGGACCAGCGTCATGGCGATCCTCTCGATCGTCTTCTCCCTCATCTGCATCCTGCCCGGCACCGGCGTGATCGGCATCCTCCTCGGGGTCGCGGCCCTGGTCGCCATCGGGAAAGCGCAAGGCCGCCTCGAGGGCAAGGGCGCCGCCCTCTCGGGGATCATTCTCGGCATCATCACCACCGTCCTCTGGGGCGCCATCGGCTTCGGAATCCTTCAGGGATGGACCTACTACTCCAAGCGGATGATCCCGACCGGCGAGCGCTTCTTCAGCGCCGTCTCAGTGGGCGATTTCGACGCCGCCCGAGCCGAGCTCACCGTCGAGGCGAACGAGAACCTGACCGATGCGCGGTTCGCCATCTTCGCCGAGGAGGTCGAGAGCCGCATCGGCGTCGTCGAGGGCGCCGCCGATTCCTTCGAGGCGATCGGACAATCCTTCGGCCGCGTCTTCGGCGGCTCCAAGGGACAGGGGCCGCCGCCGCAAACGACCCAGTCGAGCGACGCCGTCGCGCCGGTGGGCATCATCGGGTCCGAAGGAAGCCTGATCGCCTGGATCGTCTTCGATGAACAGACCCTCACCGGCGGGCCCAAGGTGACGCCCAAGATCCGCGACCTCTTCGTGCAGTTCGAGAATCAGGAGATCCTCACGCTCCGTCCCGACGGGCCGGGCGGGCAGGCCGCGGG
>CAZXGT010000159.1:0-3739 GCA_964639935.1 uncultured Phycisphaeraceae bacterium | reverse complement strand
CGCGCGCTCACCGGTCGATCGTCTGCTCCCGGTCCGGGCCCACCGAGATCGTCTTCACTGGGACGTCTACAAAGCGCTCGATGAACTCGACATACCGCTGCGCTTCCGGCGGCAGATCATCCCACCTCCGCGCCGCGTCCAGCTCCCCGTCGAATCCGGGCAGCGTCTCGTAGATCGGCTTCGCACGCGAGAGCGGCCCGGCGTCTGGCGGGAACCGGTGTGTAGTCTCGCCGTCGATCTCATAAGCGGTCGCCACCCTCAACTCGTCGAAGCCGGCGAGGACGTCGAGAAGCGTCAGCGCGATCTCCGTCGCCCCGTTGATCATCGCCGCGTATTTCACCGCCACGAGGTCGAGCCAGCCGCACCGCCGCGAACGCCCGGTCGTCGTGCCGAACTCGCGCCCGCGCTCGCGGATCCGCTCGCCCGTCTGATCGTGAAGCTCCGTTGGCATCGGGCCCGCCCCGACGCGCGTCGAGTACGCCTTGCAGATGCCAATGACCCGGCTCACCCGTCGCTCCGGGACGCCCGTTCCGGGCCCGAAGCCAAGGACCGTCGAGTTTGAGCTCGTGACGAACGGGTACCCACCGTGATCGACGTCAAGCAGCGCGCCGTTGGCGCCTTCCGCAAGGATCGCCTGCCCGTTCTCGAGCATCTCGTGAAGCAGGTACGTCGTGTCGGCCAGATACGGCTTGAGGGCCTCGCCCCAGGCCAGACAATCCGGGAGGAGCTGCTCCACCGAGTATCCGGGGTGATCGATCAGGCTCGGGGCCAGCGTCCGGTTCTTGAAGAGGCACGCCAGCCGCAGCTTCTCTCGCAGCGCGCGCTCGTCGGTCAGGTCGGTCATCCGGATCGCCCCGACGCGGTGCGCGCGGTCGGCGTAGGCCGGACCGATGCCGCGCTTCGTTGTGCCGATCGAGTCGTCCCCCGTCTTCGAGCTCTGACCCGCGAGCACCCGCTCCCGGAGCGCGTCCTGCTCGATGTGGTAGGGCATCACCACGTGAGCTCGGCTCGACACCCGAAGCCCGGAGACATCGACGCCCGCCTCGCGCAGCTTCGCGAGCTCTTCCAGAAGCGTCGGTGGATGCACGACGACGCCGGAGGCAATCACCGCGAGCACCCCCGGGTGCAGGATGCCCGAGGGCGTCAGGTGCATGCTGAACCGCTTCCCGCCGGCGACGACCGAGTGTCCAGCGTTGGCCCCGCCGTTGTATCGGACCACCGCCTCAAACTCGGGCGCCAGACGATCGACGATCTTGCCCTTGCCCTCATCCCCCCACTGAAGACCGGCGACGGCGGTGACGCGTCCGCTCGATTGGTTCTCGGGCGTGCTCAGAGCGCATCCTTTCGCGGGAGAGAGAGGTCGTTCCTGTTCAAGCCAGTCGCGGCTCGGTCCGATGGTAGCTCGTGTCGGATGACGGGAGCGCGGCGCGTATGAGCGAGACCGAAAACATCAAGATCATGTGCCCGAACCTGAGCTGCGCGAAGGTGCTGGCCGTCCCGATCGCGGCCCGCGGGAAGGTCGTTCGCTGCCGCCACTGCGGGACGACCATCCGGATCCCCGCGCCGGCGACTCCGGCTCCGGCGTCCGACGTTCAGGTCGAGAAGAACGACGCGAACGCCGCCTGAAAGCGATCGCCTCACGGCTTCTCGTCGTCATCATCCTCAAGATCGCTCAGATCGAAGTCGAACTCCGATGAGCCGTCCATGTCCTCGAGCAGGTCGCCGATGCCGGCCGCCGAGTCCTCCGCGTCCCGAGCCTCGGTGACCGATTCGGGCGAGCCCTCATCCGCGTCCTGCTTGGATGTGTCTCTCGCCGTCACCATCGGGGACTCGAGCAGCGGCGGCTCGACCGGCTCGGGATCCCCGTCGATCTGCACCGTGAACACCACCGGCCCGACCGCGAGCCGATCCCCCGGAAACAGCGGCTCGCGACCGGTAATGCGGTCCTCGTTGCGATAGGTGCCGTTCCGCGAGTCGAGGTCCTCCACGAAGACCTCGCCGTCCTCGAGCTCGATCCGGCAGTGCGTGCGCGATACGGCCCCGACCGGGATGCGGATGTCGCAGGAGCTGTCGCGCCCGAGCGTCACCCGGTCGTGCTTCACCGGCACGTCGCGGCGCTCTCCCTCAGGAGTGAACATCACGAGGACGACTTTCACGGCGGGGCTCCTTCAGCGGCGATCTCGCCGCACGCGGCGGATACGCTTGCCTTCATGGCGTGCGAAGAGACTATCTCGCCGACGATTCACGGGCAACGGCCCACGGCGCGCGCAGCGATCGAGACGGCGGCCGACCGCCCGCGATCCCTCTACATCCATATCCCCTTCTGCTTCCACAAGTGCCACTACTGCGATTTCTACAGCTTCGTCGACTCCCGCGATCGCCAGCCCGCCTTCACCGAAGCGCTCGAGCGCGAGCTCGCGGCGCTTGCGCCCTTCGCCGGCCCGCTCGAGACGATCTTCATCGGGGGCGGGACGCCGACGCTCCTGCGTCCCGATCTCTGGCGACGCCTCCTCCAGACGCTTCGCGAGCGCTACGACCTCTCCCGCCTCCGCGAGTTCACCGTTGAATGCAACCCCGAAACCGCCGCGCCGGAACTCTTCGACGTCCTCGCGGCCGGCGGCGTGGACCGCCTCAGCGTCGGCGCCCAGTCCTTCGAGACCCGGCACCTCGAAACGCTCGAGCGATGGCACGATCCACGGAGCGTGGGCCACGCGCTCGAGCTTGCAGGCCGCGCCGGCATCACGCGCCGAAGCCTCGACCTGATCTACGCCATCCCGGGCCAGACGCTCAAAGAATGGGAACGCGATCTCCGGACCGCGATCGCTCTCGGCGTCGATCATCTCAGCGCCTACGCCCTCACCTACGAGCCGAACACCGCGATGACCATGCGGCTCAAGCGGGGAGACATCGCCGCGGCTCCCGAGGAACTCGAAGCGACGATGCACCAGCGCGCCGTGGACGTTCTTGCGGACGCCGGCCTCGAACGCTACGAGGTCAGCAACTTCGCCCGAATCGACCACCCGGGCGGAGGCCGCTCGCTTCACAATCTCGCCTACTGGCGGGGTGAATCCTGGCTCGCCGCCGGGCCCTCCGCGAGCGGGCATCTGCGCGCGACCGCCGACGGCTGGTCCGGCGGCTGGCGCTGGAAGAACGTGCCACGCCTCACCGACTGGATGGCCGCGGTGGCACAATCCGGCTGGTCGCCCGTGGTCGATCTCGAGACGCCCGACCCCGCCAGAGGCATCGCCGAGCGGATCATGCTCGGGCTGCGGCTCTCTGAGGGGATCGACGCGCTCCGGCTCGAACGGGCTGCGGCGAGGGTCGATCGAGGCGACGAGCTCCGAGCCGCCATCGAAGCCGAACGCCGCGCCGGACGTGTGACCCGGCGCGGCGATCGGCTTGTGCTCTCAAACGAGGGTTGGCTCTTTGCCGACGGCGTCGCGGCGGAGCTGATGGCGTCGGTTTCGGGCGATCAAACCATTTAGGCCCGGCTTAGGCCCGGCGCCTCCGAACGCCCAAGGCGCCCGTGGCGAACAGGGCGAGCGCGCCGGCGCCCGGCGCGGGGATCAGCGGCGCCGCGAGGCTGAAGCTCGCAAAGCCAGAGGTGCGGGTGACGATCAGCTCGGTGATGTCCTGGTTCGACTCGAGCCAATTCGAGAGCGTCGGGTTCCCGCCCGTGACGGTCGTCCCGTCGATGAAGTACGTGCCGGTGCCCGCCGTCCACGACCATCCGGGGGTG
>CAZXGT010000158.1:0-3769 GCA_964639935.1 uncultured Phycisphaeraceae bacterium | reverse complement strand
CCGCAGGCGACGGCGGACGCGGCCATCCACCGGGCGGGCGCGGGCGCCCCGGGCGGTCCGGCGTCGCCGGGCGATCGGGCGAGGGCACAAGCGAACGCCGCAGCGCCGACCCGGAGCGGGGAAACGTCCGCACCCGAGCCCCCCGACGGGCGTATGAATGAGTGGGAGTAGGAGCGATCGAGAGCCGAGCCGCCGCATCCAGCCCTCGTCTGGTTGATGACCGCACCGACGAGCAGCTCCTCGCCGACTACCGCTCGGGCGAGACGAACGCCATGCGCGTGCTCATCGACCGTTATCGGGACGAGCTGCTGCGGTTTCTGATCCGCTTCATGGGGGATCGGCAGGCCGCGGAGGACGTGTTCCAGGAGACGTTTCTCCAGATTCACATCTCGGCGGACACGTTCGACACCTCGCGCCGGCTCAAACCGTGGCTTTTTACGATCGCGGCGAACAAGGGGCGGGACCTGCACCGTAAGAACAATCGCAGGTCCGCTCTGGAGCTCTCGGCGGAGGTCGACGGCGAGAGCGGGCCTCGGTTCGTGGACCTCATGGAGGTCGAGACCACCCGCCCGCTCGATGCGATGCAATCGCGCGAGCGGGAAGAGCGGGTGCAAACGGCCGTCAGCGAGCTCCCCGAGCATTACCGGGAGATCCTTTTGCTCGCGTACTTCCAGAAGATGACCTACGCCCAGCTCGCCGAGGTCCTCGGCATCCCGCTGGGCACCGTCAAGAGCCGTCTGCACTCGGCCGTCGCGGCCTTCGCCCGGAGCTGGAAGGACCTGATGGAGCAGGACGCCAAGCGCGAGGGGGGCGAGCGATGAGCGAGTTCAAGCGGCTTTCATCGGCGGATCGCGTGGCGATCGACGCTCTCATGGAGGCCGGGCTGGACCCGGCCCTGGTGGCGCCCGAGCACCGCGAGCGGGCCGAGCGTCTCGGGAGGCTGCTGGGCTTGCTCGAGAGCGACGCCCGGGGCGCCGATCTGACCGAGCGGACGATGGAGCGGATCGCGAGTTCCGCGGGCGAGGCCTGCACCGTGGCCCCGGCGGATCAGCGGGCGATCGAGCATCTTCTCGCGAGCGGGTGGGACGCGGGCGCCGTGCCGGAGGCGCACCGCCCGCGGGCGCGGCAGGCGCTGCGGGTTCTCGACGAGCTGCGCGTCGAAGGCGTTTCGGGCGTCGAATCGGCGGACCTGGCGGATCGGACGATGGACCTCATCCGCGTGCACGAGCAGCGGGAGCGTGCGTGGAGCTACGCCGCGGCCAGCGAGCTGGGCGACCGGCGGCGCGGGCTGCGCCTGGCGGATCTCGGCTCGATCGCGGCGATCGTGCTCATCGGCGTGGCGATCTTCTGGCCCGTGCTCGGCGGGCTCAAGGCCTCGGCTGAGCGCCAGATCTGCGAGCAGAACATGCACAACGCGGGCGTGGGCTTCGGGCTCCACGCGAGCGACCGGGGCGGACGGCTCCCGATGCATCAGGCGTCGCTGCTTCGGGTGGCGCCCGGGCTGGCGAGCTGGTGGGACGTCGGGACGCCCCAGCGGTCGCACTCGGCCAACCTCTTCCAGCTCGTCGGGGGCGGGTACACCTCCATGGAGGATCTGGCCTGCCCGGGCAACCATCGGGCGCCCATCTCGCGGTGGGGCGCGGCGGAGGATTGGCGCTCCCCCGAGGAGGTTTCCTACAGCTACCAGCTCTTCGGCGGCCGCGCGGAGCCGCGGCTTCACGAGCTCGGTCGCGCGGTGCTGCTGACCGACAAGTCGCCGGTGGTGGTGCGGGCCCGGCGGGGCGAGCGGGTCTATGCGGAGGAGCGGTCGCACAATCACGGCGGGTCCGGGCAGCACGTCCTCTTTTCCGACGGATCGGCGAGCTGGCTCACCCGCCCGGTGACGGCCTCGGGCGACAACCTGTGGCTCCCGAGGGAGCTCTCGAACATCGACGGCGTCCGCCTGCGCGGGGTGGAGCTGCCGCGTTCGCTCGACGACGCCTTCGTGGGCCCGTAAGAGCCGGTTGGCGCGGCCGGGCGCCCGCGATACACTTCTCGGCTCGCCACGGGCCGCGGGGTCCGCGGGCGCGAGCCGATCAGGAGTGCGACGATGCCGAAGAACAAGGTTCACAAGGGTCTGCTCAAGCGGGTGAAGGTCACGAAGACCGGCAAGGTCAAGTACAAGACCTGCGCGTCGAGCCACCTGAAGTCGCACAAGTCGCCCAAGACGCTCATGAAGCTGCGCAAGCTGAAGACGGCTTCGAGCCCGGAGGCCAAGCGTTTCAGCAAGCTGCTGCACCGCCGGCTCCGCGGGCGGGATCAGCCGCTGAGCTCGATCCGGCGCAGCCCGTCGCCCGAGCAGCGCCGCGCGGCCCGGGAGGCCGCGGCGGCCGAGTAAGATTTCGATTCCACCCTGTCACCCGCTTTCGCCGGGACCAGTCAAGCGCCGGAACCGCCGGCCTCCGTCGGAGCAAGGAGAGTGACCCATGCCACGCGTTCGTAAAGGTTCGGCCCGCAAGCGCGCTCACAAGCGCGTCCTCCGCGAGGCCCGCGGCTACTTCGGCTCCAAGAGCCGCCATTACCAGCAGGCCAAGGTCGCCCGCACCCGCGCCGGGCAGTACGCCTACCGCGACCGTCGCAACCGCAAGCGCGACATGCGCCGGCTGTGGATCACCCGCATCACGGCGGCGTGCCGGATGCGCGGCACGCGCTACTCGCGGTTCATGAACGGGTGCAAGAACGCCGGCGTTCTGCTCAACCGCAAGATGCTCAGCGAGATGGCGATCCACGATCCCGCGGGGTTTGACAAGGTTGTCGAGCTCGCCGAGGGCGCCGCGACCGCCACCCCCGCCAAGAGCTGACCTCGGCCCGCGCCCGCCGGCCCGGTCCGGCTACCATCCACCGATGAAGCTTCTGCTCGTCAACCCGCGCGGGTTCTGCGCCGGCGTTCGCATGGCGATCGACGTGGTCGATCAGATCCTCGATCTGTGTCCGGACGAGGAGA
This sequence comes from uncultured Phycisphaeraceae bacterium, assembly GCA_964639935.1. Lineage (GTDB taxonomy): Bacteria > Planctomycetota > Phycisphaerae > Phycisphaerales > UBA1924 > CALNYS01. Next base: position 786 of record CAZXGT010000158.1, on the reverse strand, counting down.
TCTACGTCTACCACGACATTGTCCATAACACCCACGTTGTGCGCGACTTCGAGCGTCGCGGCGTCACGTTCGTCGAGGACGTCGCCGATGTGCCCGAGGGGCGGATCGTCGTTTTCAGCGCCCACGGAGTCTCGCCCGCGGTGCGTCGGGCCGCGGCGGAGCGGAACCTGACGGCCGTCGACGCCACCTGCCCCCTTGTGACCAAGGTTCACATGGAGGCGATCCGCTACGCCCGCCAGGGCTACCAGATCCTCCTCGTCGGGCACCGGGACCACCAGGAGGTGATCGGCACCTCGGGCGAGGCGCCGGGAGCGATCACGGTCGTCGAGACGCCGGAGGAGGCGTGGCGGGTTCGGGTCGCGGACCCGGAGCGGGTGGCGTACCTCACGCAGACGACGCTCTCGGTGGACGACGCCACGGCGATCATCGGCGAGCTGAAGAAGCGCTTCCCGGCGATCAAGGCGCCGCCCAAGGACGACATCTGCTACGCCACGACCAACCGCCAGCACGCGGTGCGCGAGCTCGCGCCCGAGTGCCAGCTCGTGCTCGTGATCGGTTCGCGGCACTCCTCCAACTCCAATCGCCTCGTCGAGATCGCCCAGCACTCCGGGTGCATGGCGTGCCTGATCGACGACGAATCGGACATCGACCCGGCGTGGTTTGAGGGTGTGGAGAGCGTCTTGGTCACGGCGGGGGCCAGCGCGCCGGAGGAGCTTGTCGCGCAGGTCTGCCGGTGGGTGGTCGAGCGCTACGGGGCGCGGATCGAGCTGCGCAATATCACCGAGG
>CAZXGT010000157.1:0-3781 GCA_964639935.1 uncultured Phycisphaeraceae bacterium | reverse complement strand
GGCGATGGGCTCGTCAAGCCAGGGCGTCGTAAGGAGATTCCCCGAGGCGTCGAACGCCTGCAGCGTGAAGGTCTCGTTCTGCGTCGAGCCGCCGTCCACGTCGCCGAAGCGGAAGTACGTCCCGGCGGAGAGATGCCCGAGCGGCATGGACGTGAAGTCATAGATCGTGGTGCCCGTGGCGTTTGACGTCCCAACCGGGATCGGGCCGGTCGCCGTGAAGGAGCCAACCCAGGGCGCCGCGGCCGGCGCGGTCCACGACCCCGTCCACCCCCCACCCGAGGCGACTACGGCGCGGGTCTGCGACGGCGGCGGCGTGTTGCTGGCGATCGGGAGATTGGCTCCCGAACCCGTGAGCGGAACGGCGCCGGCGACGCTGGCGAGCGCAGAGGCGAGGACGGGAGCAAGGACGGAGGCGGTCGGGTTCTTCATGGCGGTGCCTTTCGTGAACAGATGAAGACGTGTTTCCCGAAGCGGCCGCAGGTCGCCGCCGCTCCGGTCATCTGCATTGACGCGAAGCCTCATCGTTCTCTCAGGTCACGACAAAAAAACCCGCCTGGAAGGGCGGGCGGGTCGACGTCGGGGGACGGGGTCGCGTGAGAAGAGGCCGAGGCGGGATTCGAACCCGCGAATGACGGATTTGCAATCCGTTCCCTTGGTCCACTTGGGTACTCGGCCGCAGGAGCAAGGCATTGTTCCCCGACGGCCCCTCGAATGCAACACGAGCCCGATCAGCGCGAGAAAGCGCCCCGGCGCGAGACGCGTCCGCCCGACCCAGCTAGCCTGTCGTCGTCACCCGACCCCTCACCCCGCGACCAACCCGGAGACCACCCCGATGCGATCATCGTCTCTCGCCGCTCTCGCCCTCGCCCCGCTTGTGTTTGCCTCCACCGTGTTGGCTGACGCCCCGGCGATCGACGGCGACTTCGATGACTGGTCCGCTGGCGAAACCGTGTGGGCTGAGGCCGACGATCTCCGGCTTCGTCTGCGTCTTCCCGACGCCCACACGCTCCAGTCGGCGCCGGTTTCGGTCGCCCTTCACCTGGATATGGACGCCGACCCCTCCACCGGGATCGCCAAAGGCCCCGGAGAGGGCATCGATCTGACCATCCTGTTTTCGCCTCCCTATCAGGACCGTGTCGGCAACGGCGTGAACGTGGTTGTCCACACCGACGATGGCGCCTTCGAGCTCAGCCCCTCGGCTGTCGACCTCGTCTTCGCCCCGACCTATGCGTCGCGTCACTTCGAGCTCCGCCTCGACCGCGCCGCGATGATGCCCTGGGGTGCGCCCCGCGCCTTCCACAACGCCGGAACGATCCGCTGGTGGCTCATGCGCGAGACACTCGACGGCGAGGTCGTCGAGGTCTGGGATTCGGGGGCGGGCGAAGCGCCAGCCGGAGCCGCCGAGACCCTCTCGGGCGCGACGCTCCCGAGCGCGGCCGAGAACGCGCTTCGGGTCGCCTCCATGAACGTCCTGTGGGCGAGCCCGATGATCAGCCCGCCGCCGTTCATTCGGCTGATGAACGTCATCGACGCGGACGTTTGGCTCTTCCAGGAATGGGACATCCGCGAGCGCGACCAGCCACGCATTCCCGTCGCGGACATCGAGGCATGGCTCGAAGACAACCTCACGCCGCGAAGCGACTGGACGGCCGTCGCCGGAGACCAGCGCGGGGTCGTCATCGCCTCGCGTCTCCCGCTCAGGCCACAGGGCCCCATCGAGGTCAAGGCGACCGCCATCGGCGATCGCCGCGCGATGATCGAGCGTTCCGTCCGCTACGTCGCCGCGGTCGTCGAGACCGACGGCGGCGACCTCCTTCTCGGCAACGTCCATCTCAAATGCTGCGGCGGCCGAGGGGGCGAGGAAGACCGCCAGCGCATCGCCGAGGCGTCCGCCGTCAGCACCGCTTTAGACGAAGCGATCGAGCGATCCGGGGCGAAGGGGGTGATTCTGGGCGGGGATTTCAATCTCGTCGGCTCCCCCATCCCGCTCGCCATCTTGAAGAATGGCCTGGACCCAAGCAGCGTGGATCTCGCCGAACTCGGCCCGAGCGTCCTCGGCGACGACGCCCGCTACACCTGGACCGAAGCCGGCAGCCGTTTTCCCGCCGGCCGGCTCGATTACCTTCTCTATTCGACCAGTTCCCTCAGCCCCGAAGGGGCGTGGATTCTCGACACCGCGCGGCTCTCCGCGGAGTCGCTGAGCGAGATGGGTCTTGAGCGCGGCGACTCCGCCGCCACCGATCACAGGCCCATCATCGTCGACCTCTCCTGGAACGACGAAGACTAAGGATCTACCGATGTTCTCCAAGATCGCCGTCGCGGTGGCGATGCTCATCGTCCTCGGGCTCCCCTTCCTGTTCCGCCCCGAGGCGGCGGACGTCCCCGCCGGCGCCGAGCGCCTCGTCGTCATCACGCCCCACCACGAGCAGATCCGGATCGAGTTCGAGCGAGCATTCTCCGCCTGGCACGAGGCGAATCACGGGGCGCCGGTGGCCGTTGATTGGCGCCAGCCGGGAGGAACCAGCGAGATCCGGAAGCAGCTCCGCGCTCAGTACTCCGCCGCGGTCGAAACCGGACGCATCGCGCCGGACGGCGCCGCCGAGCCGGGAACTATGAGCTACGACCTCCTCTTCGGCGGCGGCTCCTATGAGCACTCCCAGATGAAGCGCGGCGTCACCGTCTCAGTCGAGGGCGGCGACGTCTCAGTGCCGATCAGCGCCCCCGCCGGGTTCACCAAAGAGCAGATGCACGAGTGGTTTCCGGCCGATTCCCTCGGAGGTGAACCTCTTTACGATCCCGATCAGCACTGGATCGGCGTCGCCCTTTCGAGCTTCGGCATCGTCTACAACACCGACGCTCTCGATATCATCGGCGTCGAGGAACCGATGTCATGGGACGACCTGCGCGACCCGGCGTACCAGGGCTGGCTCGCCATGGCCGACCCGCGGGCGTCCGGCTCCGTCGCCACGGCGTTCCAGAAGATCCTCGACGGCTACGGGTGGGACCGAGGATGGGCGACCCTCCGAGATCTCTCGGCTAACGCGCGGTACTTCTCGGGCTCGAGCCGCCGCCCGCCGCTTGATGTCTCGGCCGGCGAGGCCGCGGCGGGCGTGGCGATCGACTTCTACGGACGATCGCAATCAGACGCCATCCTCGCCCCCGGGCAGGCGCCCGAGGATTCCCGCGTGCAGTACGTTGACCCGAGGGGCGCGGTGTTCTTCGACCCCGACCCGATCACCCTCCTGCGCGGGGCGCCGAACCCTGAGCTCGCCCGCCGATTCATCGCCTTCCTGCTCTCGCCCGAAGGCCAGGCCGTCTGGCAGATGCCCGCGCGGGGCGACGAGCCGGGGCTCGGGCCCGTCGAGAACGAGCTCCGTCGCCTCCCGATCCGCCGCGTCATGTACGAGGACCACTTCGAGAGCTTCATCGACAAGGTCAACCCCTACGAGATCGCCGAGCCGCTCCCCAACCGCGGGTGGCGCAGCATGATCGGACCGATGATGGGCGCCTTCGGCATCGACAACCACACGGAGCTGGAGCACGCATGGCGGGCGCTGAACGACGTGCGCGCCACCGGCGACGAACGGCTGACCGCCGAGCTCGAAACGCTCTTCTACGCCATGCCCACGCACGAGATGCCCGATGGAACGGAGCTCCTGTTCAGCCCGGAGAACTACTCGACGATCCGCAACGAGTGGCGCGATCCCGAGAAGGCGGCGCGGGCGAAGATCCGCTACACGATGTTCTTCCGCTCGAACTACAAGCAGATCGTGCGACTCGC
>CAZXGT010000156.1:1440-3806 GCA_964639935.1 uncultured Phycisphaeraceae bacterium | reverse complement strand
CGATCTCGCCTACAACCTCATCGGCATCCGTTCGGCCATCGCCGGCGTGCTCACCCGTCCGCTCGTCGAGTTCGAGCCGCCGCCATCGCCGCGCTCCCTCGACACCTCCATCACGAGCGGCACCGCGGAGGCCGACCGCCTCGCCGCCGAGCTCGACGGCGCGATGGACACCCACGCCGTCCTCGCCCCGCACTGCTCCCGCTTCGAGATCGCCTGGTCCGATGGCTCCTACTGGATCGAGGATGAGGACCTCGACGGCGACGGCCAGTTCGACGTCCGCGCGGGCGACCTCGTCTGGTTCGACCCCACCCGCACGCGTCCAAACGACGAGCCCAACGACGACAACGCCGAGCGCATGACCTTCGAGCAGATGTGGTCCCGCTTCGGCGATCAGAACCGGGACGGCGCCGTCGACCTCACTTCGCCCATCCGCTGGGCCACGATCTACACCGACCCGGACGTCCTCCAGCTCGACAGATACGAAGGCCCCCTCGGCGGCCGCGCCGAAAACGCGTTCCCGCTCGCCCTCGCCCCCGAGGTCGGCTTCGGCGACGCCAATTTCTTCGAAAGCGAGTCCACGTTCGACCGGGCGAGCATCTCGCCGGTCGGACGCCGCCTCTGGATCAAGGAAGCGGACGATCGTGAGGAAGATTCCTATCAGGGCGGACCCAGCGGCACGAACCCCCCGTACTACAACCCCGACCTCTCCGGCGGCGTCCCGACCGGCGCCGGCTGGCCCGACTCGGCGCCCGCGTCGCCCTCGGACGACATGAACGAGTACCTCGCCGTCTGGCCCTTCCGCATCCCGTCGTCAACCGGCGAGTGGGGGGGCGCCTACGACAAGAACGTGTGGCTCCGCGTCCGCTACACCCTTCACGATCCCCAGTCCCGCGTGTCCGGAGGCCGAACCTACGAGGTCGTCCTCCACATGCACCCGCGCGACGACCGGCGCGAATGAACCACCGCTCGCACAGGAGCTCACCCATGACCAACCGCTTCAACCCCAACCCGAACGCCGCCCCGCGCCGAGGCAGCGTCCTGATCTTCGCCCTCGCCATCCTCGCGGTCCTCGCGCTCCTCGGCGCCACCTACGTCACCCGCGCCAACCTCGACCGCGTCTCCGCCACCGCTTCCGCCCAGCGCTCCAACCTCGAGCGCCAGCCCGAGAAGGTCGTCGCGCGCATCCAGACCCTCCTCGCCGCCGACCTCTTCGGCAACAAGATCGTCACCGACGCCACCCCGCGCTCCGTGCCGGCCAACGACGTTGAGAGCGTCGGGTCGACCTCCGGCAACGTCTCCATCTGGCCCCGCATGTTCGAGGACGGGGAGCACTGGGACTTCCCCTCCGTCGACGAGATCGACTTCCTTGACAACGGAAGCCCCGCCGACCCCACGCCCTACACCTTTGGAAACGTCCCTGACGGAGACGACCCGGACTCCGACCCCGTCCGCCCCGAGGCGCGTCTCCGCTACGACGCCGGCATCCAGCGCTTCGAGACCGCCGCCCCCGACGACGCCTGGCTCGCCGCCACCGAGCCCGTCAAGTACAACAACGCCGGCGGAACCGAGCCCCTCGGCAGCTATCGCGGTCTCTGGGACACCTGGCCGCAGATCACGAATCTCCGCAGCGCCTATCGCTGGACGCCCGACGCCGACGGGAACGGCAACGCCGCCTGGGTCCGCGAGGACGGCCGCTTCGCCGACCTCGCGCGCTTCTTCCTCACTCAGGAGGCGACCGACCTCGGCCGCGGCGATCCCGGCGCCGACCTCCTCGACCGCGCCAACACCCGCAGGCCCTTCTACGCACCCAACTCGAACGCCACGCTCCTCAACCTGAGCAACGAATTCAACTCCGCCCTCCTCGGCGTCGAGCAGCGGGAGATCTACGGCCTGCACATGAGTCAGCTCGACGAGTGGTACGCCAACCGCAATATCAATCGGGATCAGCTCTACCCCTTCGATCCCGTCGACGAGCGCTTCTGGGCCGACGCCGACGGCGACGGGCGCCCCGACGCCCGCTGGCAGGTCATCGACGAACTCGCCGGCGCCGAAGACTTTGTCTGGGTCGCCGCGGCCCGCATCGTCGACTCCTCCGCCGCCGTGAACATCAACACCTCGATCGAGGGGCTCCCGCCTGTCGACGGCCCGGACGTTGACGCCGCCGACGTCATCGGCGACGGCGCGACCCCCGCCGACATCGACCTCTACAAGCTCCTTTACGAGGGCGCGGTCGGCTCCCAAGCCGCCAACAGCGCCGGGAACTCCGCAGCCCTCCGGCTCCACCACCCCGACATCATCAACATCCGCCCCGAAGACCTCAACGAGGGCTGGTACGACCATCTCATCGGCGGCCTCCGCCTCGAGTC
>CAZXGT010000156.1:0-1340 GCA_964639935.1 uncultured Phycisphaeraceae bacterium | reverse complement strand
CAGCGCGAAGCCTGGTGGCGCCTCTTCGCCTCGGAACCCCGGAACCCCACCGTCTCCGGCGCCAGAATCTACAACCTCTCTGAGGAGGTCGACCTCCGCTCCGCCCTCGGCTCCACCGCGCCCGACCTCATCACCGAGCTCGAGAGCCGCTTCGACGGCGCCGTCGATCGCCTCCCCGAACAGGTCGACTACCCCGACGACAATCTCTCCCTCGGGCCCCTCCGCTCCGGCGAGTTCCGCAACGCCGTCAGCACCCCGGACATCATGGGCGTCGACCGCCCGGGCCTCTCCGGCGGCACGTACACCCAGCGCGATCGCATCGAGCGCATCCAGAAGGACGTTCGCCGAAGCCTGACTGTCTACTCCGGCGCCTCGGCCCGCTCCGTCGTCCCGCCTCTCGGCGACAAGCCCGTCGACCGCAACCGCCTCAAGCCGGCGATCCACGAGGCCCCGACCAACCGCGAGAAGTTCGTCAGCGAGGCCTTCGATGCCTTCATGTGGGCCCTCGCGCCCCTCGCCGCCAACAAACCTCTCTACAGCGGCCTCAACACCGATGGCGCGTACATCGGCAACTACACCGCTGCGGGCGGCTACGCCCTCGACGCCGACTACCACTACGGCGGCGGACCCAACGGCCCCGCCCGCGGCTTCGCCGTCGATCTCGGCGTCGCCGGGACCCCGACCGCCGCCGCCGCGGACAACATCGGCCCCGCCTACGCCCTCTTCCGCGCCGCCTCCCTCGCCGTCAACCTCGCCGACGCGCTCGACGACGAGGGCGATCAGCCCAGGCCCACCGTCGCCCGCCTCTTCCCGGCGCCGACGCCTACCCCTGCTTCGCTTCCCTCCGACGCGATCCTCGAGGACGTCATCACACTCACCACTCGCCTCACCCAGGGCGATATGGCAGACGCCGGCGGCCTGATCTCGGGAACCGTGGGCGGCGGTACGCCCGTCATCCCCACGCAGATCTCCGCCCAGCCCGAGCAGGGCGTCACCTTCGTCGGCCTCGACCGTCAGCCGTTTATCTCCGACGCCTTCGCCGTGTGCATGTACGAGTACGTCAACGACGACGCCTCCACCTTCAATACCGACGCGCCGCCAAACCCCGTGCCCATCAACGGCGACGGCCGAATGATCGGCCGCGCCATCCTCGGCGTCGAACTCATCAACCCGTGGGACAAGACCATCGATCTTGCCGATCACGCGCTCATGCTCACCGACGGCGCCGAGTCCATCGAGATCCCGCTCGATGAAGTCGTGCTCTCGCCCGGCACGCGCCACACCGTCATCTGGGCCAGCTACGATCCCGACGACGCCGGCGCCGAAGCGCCCTTCGATAA
>CAZXGT010000155.1:0-3812 GCA_964639935.1 uncultured Phycisphaeraceae bacterium | reverse complement strand
CCGAACTCGTAGGCGAGCATCCGCTCGTCGGCGTGCCGCAGCAGGATCAGGTCCGCTCGCTTGCCGGGCGCGATCACGCCCCGGTCGTCGAGCCCGAGGAGCCCAGCCGCGTTGACCGTGCAGGCGGCGAGCGCCTCGCTCACCGTCAGCCCGAGCTTGCGCGTCGCCAGCGCCACCGCGAAGGGCATCGACGACGTCGGCGCCGAGCCCGGGTTGCAGTTGGTCGCGATCACGGGCGTCCCCCCCGCGTCAACCAGCGCCCGACCGTTCGCGTACCGATCGTCCACCTGGAATCCCGAGCACGGCAGCATCACGCCGAAGGTGTCGGACCGCGCGAGCAGCTCCAGCTCCTCGAGCCTCGTCGCTTCGAGGTGATCGACGCTCACAAAGCCGCGCTCGGCCGCCCAGCGCGTCATGCCCAGCGCATTGAACTGATCCGCGTGCACCCGGCACGGGTGCCCCAGCTCCATCGCCCGCTCAAAGAGTCGTCGGCAGTCCTCGAAGGACCACGCGCCCTCCTCGCAATAGGCGTCGATCGCGACCCCCGGGAACTCCGAGTGCACCGCGTCCAGCGTCTCGGTGATCGTCGTGTCGATGAAGCCCGGCTGCTCCGGATCGATCGCGTGCGCGATCAGCGCGGTGGGTACAACCGTGACGCCGAATCCGCGCGCCTCCTCCGCCGCCCGCGCGATCGCCCGCAGCATCTTCAGCTCATCCCGCGTCGTCAGTCCGTACCCCGATTTGACCTCAGCCGTCAGCGTTCCCTCGCTCGCCATCACGCGAAGCCGCTCGAGAAGGTTCGCCGCCAGCTCCCCCTCGCTCGCTGCCCGCACCGCCCGCACCGTCGACATGATCCCGCCGCCCGATTTCAGGATCTCCAGGTACGTCGCGCCGCGCAGCTTCAGGTCGAACTCGTCGAGGCGATCGCCCGCCCAGAGCGCATGAGTGTGGCAGTCGACGAAGGCCGGCATCAGCACCCGCCCGGCCGCGTCCACCGCCCCCGTCGCGCGGACCGGACGCTCCTGCGGCTCGACCGACTCGATCACGCCGCGCCGCGTTCGCACGCTCGCCAGCGGGATCGGTTCCCCCGCCATCGTGACGACGCGCGCGTTCACGATCGCGTGGTCGCTCATCGGTCGCGCCCCGCGAACCCGGCGATAAAGGTCAGCACAAGCAGCGCGGCCAGACGCGCCGTCCGCCCGCGATCATCGTGCGGCGGGGAGAGCTCCATCACGTCAAAGTGCCTCACACTCGCTCGCGTTCCCGCCAGACGCGCCGCCTGAACCGCGTGCTCCACGCGAAGCCCCATCGGGTTCAGCGCGCTGACGCCCGGCGCCTGCGACGCGTCGATCCCGTCAAGATCGATCGTCACGAACGCCGGCGCGTCCGGCGCCTCCCCGGAGGCCAGTCGCGTGAAGCTCTCCTTGATCGCCCCGGCGGATCGCAGCGCCGTCTCGGCCCCGATGAGCCGCGCACCCCGGCCCGCCAGCCACTCGCAGTGCTCCCGCGAGTTCGAGAAGCGACCGACCCCGAGCACCGTGAAGCACCTCGGGTTCAGAAAACCACCATCGATGAGCGAGCGAAACGGCATCCCGGAGCCGGGCGCGTCGCGCACGTCCAGGTGCGCGTCGAGATTCAGCCCGCCCACCGCGCCGCCCGCGTGCTGCGACAGCGCGCGGACGGTCGGAAACGTGAGATCGTGCCCGCCGCCCAGGCATACGGGGACCATCCCGGCCTCGTGGATCGCGCGAGCCGCCTCGGTCGCGCGATCGTGCGTCTCGCGCAGCGCGTCGAGCGGGTCGGCGCGCGTCGAGGGACCGACATCGCCGGCGTCGTAGACGGGAACGTCGATCGCCCGCTCGTGCAGCCCGTCGTAGCCCATCCCGAAGCCGGCGAGCGCGGCGCGGATCGCCGCCGGACCCTCCCCGGCGCCCGGGCGCCCCCCGTTCATGAGAATCCCTCGGTCGTCCGGCAGGCCAAGCAGCGCCAGCCGGCAGCCGTCGGGCGAGTCGAGCCGGACGGTCTCGGCGAAGCGCCCCGGCCTCGGCGGCGGCCAGACAGGCGGCGACGTGTGCGGGATCGATCGCGTCATGCCCGCACGATACCGCCCGCTCGTTCAGGGATCCGGCTCACGCCATCGGTCGGTCGACGTCCAGCTCGCGGGCGCACTCGGTCGCCTCGTCATAGCCGGCGTCCGCGTGGCGGAAGACGCCCATCATCGGGTCGTTGGTCAGCACGCGCCGAACGCGCGCCCCGGCGGCCTCGGTTCCGTCGGCCACCACTACCTGCCCGGCGTGCTGGCTGAAGCCGATCCCCACGCCGCCCCCGTGGTGGAAGCTGACCCACGAGGCGCCGCTGGCGATGTTGACCATCGCGTTGAGGATCGGCCAGTCCGACACGGCGTCGGTCCCGTCCTTCATGCTCTCGGTCTCGCGATTGGGCGAGGCGACCGAGCCGCAGTCGAGGTGGTCGCGGCCGATCGCGATGGGCGCCGAGACGTCCCCGCGCGCAACGAGATCGTTGAAGATCGCCCCGGCCTTGTCCCGCTCGCCGAGCCCGAACCAGCAGATCCGCGCGGGGAGCCCCTGGAAGCCGAACGCCGGCTCGCAGTTGTCAAAGTCGCCCTCCAGAAGCGCCTCGGGCCTGGCGTGACAGGAGAGAATCCAGTTGTGGAGCCGCTCGTTGTAGCCGCCGGCGTCCTTGGGGAAGGCGTCGAGCAGCGCCTTGTCGGTGACGTAGATGTCCCGCGGATCGCCCGAGAGCGCGGCCCACCGGAACGGGCCGCGACCGAGGCAGAACTGCGGGCGGATGTACGCCGGCACGAAGCCCGGAAACGCGAACGCGCCGGCGAAGCCCTGATCGAAGGCGCGCTGGCGGAGGTTGTTGCCGTAGTCGAAGGTGACGGCGCCCTTCTCCTGCAGCGCGACCATCGCACGCACGTGCTTCTCCATCGTCTGGAGCGACCGCGCCTCGTAGTCGTCGGGCGAGGTCGAGCGCAGCGTCTCGGCCTCGTGCAGCGTCAGACCCGTCGGGACGTACGAGAGCGCGTCGTGCGCGCTGGTCTGGTCGGTGAGCGCGTCGGGCGTGATGTCGCGCTCGATGAGGCGCTCGAGCAGATCCACCGCGTTGACGGGGACGCCGACGGAGACGTTCATCCGCTTCTCGGCGTAGTCGAGCGCGGCGTCGATGGCCCTGTCGAGGTCATCGATGATCTCGTCGAGATACCGGTCGTGCGCCCGCCGCGCCAGCTTCTCCCGGTCGACGTCCGCGATCAGGCACACGCCCCCCGCGAGCGTCACCGCCAGCGGCTGCGCGCCGCCCATCCCGCCGCACCCCGCCGTCACGCACAGCTTCCCGCGCAGATCGCCGTCAAAGTGCATCCGCCCGCACTCGGCGAACGTCTCGTACGTCCCCTGCAAAATCCCCTGCGTCCCGATGTAGATCCACGAGCCCGCCGTCATCTGCCCGTACATCATCAGCCCGCGCGCGCACAGCTCGTCGAAGTGCTTCTGTGTCGCCCAGTGCGGCACGAGATTCGAGTTCGCGATGAGCACCCGCGGCGCGTCCTCGTGCGTCCGCACAACGCCCACCGGCTTGCCCGATTGCACCAGCAGCGTCTCGTCCGCCTCCAGGCGCCGAAGCGTCTCCACGATCGCGTCGAAGCACGCCCAGTCCCGCGCCGCCTGACCCCGCCCCCCATACACCACCAGCCGCGCCGGATCCTCCGCGACCTCGGGATCCAGATTGTTCATCAGCATCCGCAGCGCAGCCTCGGCCTGCCAGGTCTTGCAGGATTTCTCGGCGCCTCGCGG
>CAZXGT010000154.1:0-3854 GCA_964639935.1 uncultured Phycisphaeraceae bacterium | reverse complement strand
GCGCGCGAGCGCGAGGCGGCCCTGCGGGAGCTGAGCGATTTCGGCGAGCAGGCCAGGGCGCTGCTCTCGGCGATGCGCGGGACGATCCTGGAGTGCGCCGAGGCGCGCGACGCGGCCGACGCGCGGCTCGAGCGACTCAAGGCGGCCGCGAGCAAGGCCGAGGCGGCGACACAGCGCGCCGGGAAGGCTGCGCCGCCCGCGCGCGAGATCGATGTTGAGGCGATCGTGCGGAGCGTGCAGGAGCGCACGCTGCGGGCGCTCGAGAGTCGGGTCGAGACGATGGTCGAGCGGACGGTGGCCAAGCGGAGCGCCGCGGCGCCCGCGTCGGGCGAGGCGCTCGCGGAGATCCAGCGGTCGATCGAGATGCTCTCGGGGGTGACGCTCGGGCTGACGCAGCGCGAGGCGGACGTCCGGCGTGAGATCGGCCGGCTGCGGGAGATCCCGTCGATGGAGGAAGCGGGCCCGCGGTTCCGCCTGGCGGACGAGGGCGAGGCGGCGGCCCCGGCGCCCGAGCCTGAGGTGGAGGCGCCCGCGACCGGGCGCCTCCGGATCGCTCGGGCACGTCGGCGGACGTCCGCGCCGATGGGCGCCGCGGGCGAGCTTGGCGATGCGGCGGCGCTGCGGACGCTCTGGAGCTGGAGCGAGGGGTCGTAGGGCGCTCGGCTCGGCGCGTCGGGGCGAGTGAGCGCGCCGATCGGGCAGGTCGCGCGTGAGACTCGGACCGTCGCGGAATCCATGAAAAAACGCCCGGAGCGGAGGCTCCGGGCGTTGGCGTGACGGGTCGGGGTCGCTCCTTAGCGGACGATGCCTTCCTCGCGGCTCGAGGAGGGCTCGCCGATGAGGGCCTCGCCGATCTGGACGACGCCGCGGTCTTCGCGAGCGGCGCCGAGGGCCTCGGCGGCCTCGGCGGCCTCGGCGTACATGAGGTCCTCGTCGACGATCTCGGACTCGGGCGGCTCGGCGAGCTTGCGGACGCGGACGTCCTGGTGACTCGGGAAGCCGGTGCCGGCCGGGATGAGGTGGCCGAGGAGGACGTTCTCCTTGAGGCCGATGAGCTCGTCCTCGGCGCCGCGGAGCGAGGCCTCGGTGAGGACCTTGGTGGTCTCCTGGAAGGAGGCGCCCGAGAGGAAGGACTCGCTCTGGAGCGAGGCCTTGGTGATGCCGAGCAGGAGGGTTCGGGCGGTGGCGAACTTGGCCTTGCGCGCCTTGGCGGGGCTCTTGCCCTCGGCCTCGGCCTTGGCGTTGGCTTCCTTGAGGTCGTCCTTTGCAACAACGGCGCCGAGGGCGAGATCGGTGTCGCCGGCGTCGGTGACGACGCCCGCGCCGGTGAGCTTTTCGTTGGCCTGGCGGAAGACGGGTCGGTCGATGACGTCGTGCGGGAGGAGGTCGGTGTCGCCGACGTTCTCCACACGGACCTTGCGCGTCATCTGGGCGAGGATGACCTCGATGTGCTTGTCGTTGATGGGGACGCCCTGGGCTCGGTAGACGTTCTGGACCTCGTCGAGCATGTAGTAGTAGAGCGCTTCCTCGCCCTTGATTCGCAGGATGTCGTGTGGCACGAGCGGGCCGTCGATGAGGGGGGCGCCCGCGTTGACCGGGTCGCCTGCGTGGACAAGCAGGTGACGGTCCTGCGGGACGTGGTGGTCCTTCTCGATGCCGGACTCGGAGATGATGCGGATGGTCATCTTGCCCTTGCGCTTGTCGGAGAGGAGCTCGACCCTGCCGGAGATCTCGGCCATGATGGCTGGGTCCTTGGGCTTTCGGGCCTCGAAGATCTCGGTGACCCGGGGGAGACCGCCGACGATGTCCTGGGAGCCCTCGGAGCCTCGCGGCTGGCGGGCGAGCATGTGGCCGGCCTTGATCTCCTCGCCCTCTCGAACCTCGATGCGCGCCTTGGCGGGGAGGAAGTGGAAGTCGAGGATCTTGCCGTCGTTGTCTTCGATGACGACCTGGGGGTGCTTCTCGCCCTTGTGCTCGATGACGACGAGCGCCTTGTCGCCGCCGGAGGCTTCCTCCTCCCGGACGGTCTCGCCGATCTCGACGTCGACGAAGCGGACCTTTCCGGGCTTCTCGGCGAGGATGGGCACGCGGTGGGGGTCCCACTGGACGAGCTCGGCGCCGGGGGCGACGGCCTCGCCGGGTTTGACGCGGATGACCGACCCGTAGGGCACCTTGTGCTTCTCGAGCTCGCGGCCCTTGTCGTCGACGACGGCGATCTCGCCGTTGCGCTTGAGGGCGGTGAGGACCTCGTTCCCGTCGTCGTCGAGGATGGGGACCTCGTTGCAGTCGCGGAGCTCGACGGTTCCGGCGACCTTGGCGCGGAGATCGGTGTCGACGAGTCGGGTGGTGGCGACGCCGCCGGTGTGGAAGGTCCGCATGGTGAGCTGGGTGCCGGGCTCGCCGATGGACTGGGCGGCGATGATGCCGACGGCCATGCCGAGCTCGATGTTGGAGCCGGTTGACATGTCGAGCCCGTAGCACTTGGCGCAGATGCCGCGGGCGGACTGGCAGGTGAGCGGGGAGCGGACGTTGACGGCCTCGATGCCGAGCTCGTCGATCTTCTCAGCCGCCCCGGCGGTGATGATCTGGTTCGCGGCGACGATGGTCTCGTCGGTGACGGGGTTGATGATCGACTGGAGGCTCACGCGGCCGATGACCTGATCGCGGAGCTGGACGTCGACCTTCTCGCCGCGGTAGATGGCTCGCTTTCGGACGCCCTGGCTGGTTCCGCAGTCGGCCTCGTTGACGATGACCGACTGGGCGACGTCGCAGAGCTTGCGGGTGAGGTAGCCGGAGTCGGCGGTCTTGAGGGCGGTGTCGGCGAGTCCCTTGCGAGCGCCGTGGGTGGAGGAGAAGTATTCGAGGACGTGGAGGCCCTCGCGGAAGTTGGCTCGGATGGGCGTCTCGATGATCTCGCCCGAGGGCTTGGCCATGAGGCCTCGCATGCCGGCGAGCTGCTGCATCTGTGAGACGTTGCCTCGGGCGCCGGAGTCGCTCATGAGGTAGACGGGGTTGAGGTAGGGAACGGAGCCGTCGGAGCCGTCGAGCGCGCCGTAGGCGCCGGACTCGGGGTGGCGGCGGTCGCTCTTGAGGGTCTCGAGGAGATGCTGGACGACCTGCTCGCGGCAGGAGGCCCAGATGTCCAGGAGCTGGTTGTAGCGTTCGCGCTCGGTGATGATGCCTCGGTCGTAGTTCTTCTCGATGCGCTTGACCTTCTTGTCGCTCTCGGCGAGCAGCTCGGGCTTGGCGTCGGGGATGCGCATGTCGGTGATGCCGATGGACATGCCGGCGAGCGTCGAGAAGGTGAATCCGATCTGCTTGAGGAGGTCGAGGAGGTCGATCGTGCGGGCGCGGCCGCAGTACTTGTAGCAGTCGTCGATGACGCGGGCGGCGCCCTTCTTGCCGAGGGCGCAGTTGTAGAAGGGCATGCCCTCAAAGAGGATGTCGGTGAAGAGGACGCGGCCGACGGTGGTCTCGATGAGGCCGCTCGGGAGCTTCTCGACGGGTCCCTTCTGCGACGTCACCTGGTGGGTGAAGCCGTCGAGCCGGATCTTGATGGGATCGTGGAGGTCGGCCTTGCCCGAGTCGTAGGCGAGGAAGACCTCGCGCCGGTCCTTGTAGACGCGGGGCGGGTCGCGGAAGTCGGGATC
Organism: uncultured Phycisphaeraceae bacterium; assembly: GCA_964639935.1. Lineage (GTDB taxonomy): Bacteria > Planctomycetota > Phycisphaerae > Phycisphaerales > UBA1924 > CALNYS01. Next base: position 204 of record CAZXGT010000154.1, on the reverse strand, counting down.
GGGCGTGCCCACCGTCATGAAGTAGACGCCCATCACGATGTCCTGAGAGGGCGAGATGATGGGCTGCCCGTGGGCGGGCGAGAAGATGTTGTGGGTGCTCATCATGAGCACGTGGGCCTCGGCCTGGGCTTCGACCGACAGCGGGAGGTGAACGGCCATCTGGTCGCCGTCGAAGTCGGCGTTGAAGCCGGTGCAGACGAGCGG
>CAZXGT010000153.1:0-3884 GCA_964639935.1 uncultured Phycisphaeraceae bacterium | reverse complement strand
CAGCTCGCCCCGGAGTTCTCCGCGAAGGACCTGTGGGTGCACTCGATCTCCACGGCGGCCGCGGCGAAACTGATCGCCGACGCCATGAAGCTCGGGCTCCCCGATGAGGCGTTCCTCGGGGGCCTGATCCACGACATCGGCGTCATCGTCGAGATGCAGCACGACCGCCAGAAGCTCATCGACGTCGTCGGGCGCCTCGGCGTCCGGGGCGGCGCGCCGAGCGAGAACATGCTCGAGGTCGAGGAGGAGATCTTCGGCGCCACGCACCAGGACTTCGGCCGGGCGCTCTGCGAGCGCTGGAAGTTCCCGAAGTCCTTCAGCTACGTCACGGGCTCGCATCACAACCCGCTCGAGCTCGCGGCGGGCAACCGGACGCTCGCGTGCGTGATCTACGTGGCCGACCGCCTGGCGGCGCGCGTCGACGAGGAGGGCTTCCGCCTCGATCTGCCGGAACTGGACCTCGACCCGGGGGTGCTCGAGGAGCTGAAGCTTACGGCCGAGCAGGTGGAGTCGATTCTCGAGCAGCTTCCCCAGCACATCGAGGACGTCAAGCACCTGATGGGCTGAGGCTTCGCGCCGAAAACTCAAGCGAGATCGCGAACCGAACCGATGCCGGTTCCGTGCGGCGGATCTCCTTCACGAACCGCACGGCTCTCTCTTTCTCCCTCCGGGCGGCGCAGCTTCAGGTTGCGTCGCCTGTTGCGACGGATCGGTTCGTGCGGCTCTCGGCCTCGGCGCCGGGGAGGCGATCGAGCTTCCGGCGCCAGTGGTCAACCGAGCGGTTCGCGGTGAGGTCGTACTCGAGCGGGGTGACGGTGATTCGCCCGTGCATGAGGTGATCGACGTCCGTGTCAGCGTCGGCCTCGCGGAAGTCGAGCCCGTGACCGGCGGCCCAGTAGTAGATCTCGCCCGAGGGGTTCACGCGGCGCTCGTAGGCGTCGACGAGCCCGTGGGTGTTCATGGGGCAGACGCGGGTGTCGGGATGCCGGTTGGGATCGCCGGCGGGGGCGAGCTCCTCGCGAGCCATGACGGCGGGCGGCGCGGGGTTCTCGACGGACTCGCCCTTGGCGAGCGTCTCCTCGGTGCGCGGGACGTTGACGCTCAGGCACTCGTGCGCGTTGATGCCGGCCTCGAGGATGGACTCGATCGTCCGGCGCGCCCGGCCGGCGGCGAGGTCCCAGCGCGTGCGGCCGCGGCCGAGGTGGAGGCTGACGGCGATCGAGGGGACGCCCAGAAAGGCGCCCTCGATGGCGGCGGCGACCGTGCCGGAATAGATGACGTTGACCCCGACGTTGGCGCCCGCGTTCATGCCGGAGATGAGCACGTCCGGTCGCGAGCCCTTGCCGAAGCGTTCGGGCCAGAGGTTGGTCAGGGCGAGCTTGACGCAATCGGCGGGGCGGCCGTCGACGGCGACGCCTTCCATCATCGCGTCGCCCTCGAGGGGGACGGCGGCGCGTTCGGTCATGAGGGGCGTGTGGAAGGTGACGCCGTGGCTGGTGGCGGACTGGACGGTCAGCGGGGCGATGGGCCAGACGATGTCGGCGATGGGTCCGCCGAAGACGCCGCGCGGATCGGCCAGGGCGTCAAAGAGCGCGATGATGCCCGGCGCGCGGATGCCGTCGTCGTTGGTCAGGAGGATCTTCACTGGGGCATCCTACTCGGCGTGCGTCGCCGGAGCGCGAGGATCGCGGGCCGGCGCCAGGGTGTAGTCGCGTCCGCCCCAGCGGAGGGTGCGCCGGCGGACCAGGTCGCGCGCCGCGGCGAACATGACGAGCCCGACGGTCCATGCGCCGAGCGGGGCGAGCAGGGCGCTCCACGCCGGGGCGCCCTGAGCGCGCCAGACGCAGACCGTCGAGGCGAGCCACGCGGTCGCCGAGACAGCGCCGAGAATCAGCACGCTCCAGGCGAGCGCGTCGGTCCGGCCGGTCGCGACGCTCGCGGCGCCGAGGAGGGCGGCGAGCAGCGCCGCGAGCGGGAGCAGCGCGCCGGTCAGGATCAGCTCGAGCCCCCGGGCGCGCAGGCGGCGAGGGATGCGGCGGGCGGATTCGAGATAGATCCGCCGCCACCCGCGGAGGAACGCGTCGCGGCTCGCGTACATGCGGCAGCGGAGCATGGCGCCCGCGGGGAGCACGACCCATCGCTGATGCGTCCGCTTGCAGCGGTAGGCGAGGGCGATGTCCTCGAGCAGCGCGTCCTTGACGCTCTCGTGCGTGCCGACGGCGCGGTAGGTCTCCTGCGTGAACATGAGGTACTGCCCGTTGGCGAAGGCGCGCCGGGCGGTTTGGCTGTTGACGCGATCGAGAGGGTGCTGGCGGAGCAGCGCGAAGACCGCGGCGGGCTGGAGGGCCCGCTCCCAGAGCCGGTGGGCGTCGAGCGTCGAGAGCAGGCTCAGCATGCCCGCGTCGCGCTCGCGCATCGCGGCGACGGCGGCGCGGATCGACCGCGGGTGATGCCACGTATCGGCGTCGGTAAAGAGCAGCACGTCGGCGCGCCGGGCGAGCTCGCTGGACGACCAGGCGTGGTGCGCGGCGTGCGTCTTGCCCGCCCACTCCTCGGGGCAGCGGTCGATCTCGATGATCTCGAAGCGCTCGTCGGCGCCGATCACGCTCTCGATCTCGTCGCGCGTCGCGTCGGTGCAGCGATCGAGCGCGAAGACGACGCGCAGGCTCGGGTACTCCTGCTCAAGGAGCGATCGGGCGAGGCGGGCGATCACGCGCTGCTCGTTGTGCGCCGGCGCGATGACGCAGACGCTCGGCCACCCGCCGGCGGGCGCCGGGGCGTTCGCCCATCGCTCGACCGGCGGCGCCGCGCGCAGGCCCCGCCTGAGGCGCCAGAGGACGACGATCGCATAAATGAGCGTGGCGACGCTCAGCGCGAGCAGCGAGAACAGCGCGAGGTCGGCGGCGAGTCGCATCACGGGCGGACGCTACCGCGCGGCGTCAGCCGGCGCCGCCGCGACGCCATGAGTCCATCAGCGCGGTCGCGGCGCCGGCGTAGAGCGATTCGAGCAGATCGCTCGAGACGCCGTGCCCGCGCAGGCGAGGCGCCGACATGGCGTCGAAGCGCTCCGGGTCGACCAGCGCGAGATCCGGATCGGCGATGTTGCTCTCCCCGTCGTAGCCGGTCTCCCACAGCGTCCGCAGCGCCCAGTAGCGGCTCGCGTAGAGCTCGAAGGCGTCCCGCTCGCTCGCGGCGAGATGCCCCATGCCGCGCGGCCCGGCGTCGCTTGAGAGGTGCTCGTCGGTCGTGACGATGTCCGAGCCGAAGAGGATGCGCCCCCTGAACCGCTCGAGAAACGCCACAAGCGTCTCGGAGGGGTGCCTGGAGAGCTCGCGGACCATCCACTTGGTCGCGGACGTGTCGAGGTAGAGATTCTCGTGACGCTCGAGCAGGCCCGTGAGGAACTCGAGATCCTCGGGCCACCCGCCCATGTGCGCGAGGATCCACGGGGCCGGGAACTCCCGGACGACGCGCTCGAGCGGCTCGTACTGCTCCCGTTTCGTCCCGTAGAGCGAGGCGTCGGCGTACTTGGTCTGGAACCAGGTGTCGGGATCGGCGATGTGGGCCATGAAGAACATGCCGAGGTCCGCCGCGAGCTCCATCGCCTTCCGGCGCCAGGGGCTCTCGAGATCCATGAGCGTCGGGTCGCCGAGCTCGCGGGCGATGTCCTTTGAGCGGGGCGCGGTCCAGAACTTGACGATCTCGGCGCCCTCATCGCGGAAGGCGCGGATCTGGTCAAGGTAGCCCCGCGTGAAGGCGTGCCCGGGATCATCGGAGCGGAAGTCGGGCACCGCGATAAACGAGACACGGTCCCCAAGCGCCGCCCGCACGCCCGGGACCTCGGGCAGGCTCGACATGCTCCAGACGCGATCGACGCCGAAGCG
>CAZXGT010000152.1:0-3949 GCA_964639935.1 uncultured Phycisphaeraceae bacterium | reverse complement strand
ACGCTCTCGGCGGGCGCGGAGAACGTGCGCTTCGCCTTCGAGCGCGACGCGCCGCTCTATCTCTGGGTCGGCGTCGCCGGCGCCGCGGTTCTCGCCGGGTTCCTCGCCTATCGCAAGCTCGCCGGGCCGCGCGCCCTCCGCTGGTCGCTCGTGATCGCCCGCGCCGCGCTGCTCATGCTCATCGTGACGCTGCTCGCCGGGCCGTCGCTCGAACGACGCACCGAAACCGTCGAGCAGGACTGGATCCTCGCTCTCGTCGACCGCTCGCAGTCGCTCGCCGTCCCCGACGCCGCCGCCGGCGCGACGCGCGACGAGCAGCTCCGCGAGTCGCTCGCCGCGGCGCAGGAGCAGATCGCCGCGCTCGGCGAGGACCGCGTCGTCCGCTGGTTCGGCTTCGGCGACGGCGCCTACGAGCTCGACACCGACGAGGATGGCCTTCCTGTCCTCGGGTCGCCCGCGGCCCGCCGCACCGATCTCGAGGGCGCCGTCCGCACCGCCCTGCGCCGCGCCACCGCCCGACCGCTCGCGGGCATGCTCGTGCTCTCTGACGGCCGGGCCACCCGCGCTCCCGGACGCGAGGACCTCCGCGAGCTCACAAGCGCCGGCGCGCCGGTGCACGTCGTCCCCCTCGGCGCAAGCGGCGCCGCCGCCGACGTCGCGGTCCGCCGCGTCGTCGCGCCGCCCGCGGCCTACAAGGACGACCCCACCCCTGTCCGCGTCGAGCTCGCCACCCTCGCCGGCGAGGGCGAAACCGTCTCCGGGGAGGTCCGCCTCATCGATGCGACCACGGACGGGGTTCTCGAGACGCAGCGCGTCGAGCTCGGGCCGGGCCCCGCGGAGGTCCAGCTGACCCACCGCGCGAGCGATCCCGGCGCCGCCGAGTGGCGCGTGGAGTTCGTCCCCGACGCCGGCGACCTCATCGAGACCAACAACCGCCAGGTCGTCAGCCTCGAGATCGTCGACCGCCCGCTTCGCGTGCTCTACCTCGACGGGGCGCCGCGGTGGGAGCAGCGGTACCTGCGAAACCTCTTCATCCGCGAGGCGTCGATCGAGAGCTCCAACCTGATGCTCGCGCCCACCCGTCGCTACCTCCAGGAGGGCGACGTGGAGATCGCCACGCTCCCCTCCTCGCCCGGCGAATGGGCCGACTACGACCTCGTTGTGCTGGGCGATCTCGACCCCGGGGTGCTCACGCCGGCCCAGCTCGATCAACTCCGCCTCTTCGTCGCCGAGGAGGGCGGCGGGCTCATCTGGATCGGCGGCGAATCGCACACGCCCGCGGACTGGTGGTCCACCCCGCTCGCCGCGCTGCTCCCCTTCCAGCGCCCGCGCGCCGCCCTCGCGCCGATCGGCGAGCCTGTGCAGGTCCACGCGACGAACGAGGCCGAGCGACTGGGCGTCCTGCGCCTCCTCGGCGGCGACCGCGCCGGCTGGCCCGAGGAGTTCACCGACCCGCGCGTCGGGTGGTCCGCCCTGCACTGGGCGCAGCTCATCGATCGCCAGACGCTCAAGCCCTCGACCGCCGTCCTCGCCTCCGCCGCGCCGATCGGGAGCGATCCGCTCTGGCCGCTGGTGATGACGATGCGCTACGGCGCGGGGCGCGTCGTCTACGTCGCCACCGACGAGATCTGGCGCTGGCGCTACGGGCGAGGCGAGGTGCTCTACGAACGCTTCTGGATCCAGCTCGCGCGTCTGCTTGCGCGCGAACGGCTCGTGCGCTCAACCGCTGGGTACGCCCTCAAAACCGGGAGCGACGTCGCCGACGTGGGCGAGCCGATCACGCTCAGCCTCGAGCTTCAGGATCAGTCGCTTGTCGATCAGGCCCCCGAGCTGTTGCGCGTCCGCGCCGCGCTCGAAGCCCGCGAGATCGGCGTCCAGAGCGAGTCGATCATCGAGCTGACCCGCTCGGGCCCCGCCGGGCGGCGCTACTCCGGCGTCTGGACCCCCCCCGCCGCCGGCCGATGGACCCTCGAACCGCTCGACCCGCTGCTCCGCGCCGCTGGCGCGGGCGCGGCGGAGATCGAGGCGCGCCTCGCGGGCGACGAGCTCGCCGACCCCCGCCCGGATCACGAGCTGCTCGCCTCCCTCGCGTCGATCACGGGCGGCCGGAGCTTCGACCCCGCCGATCTCGCATCCATCGCCGACCCCGGGGTCTTCCCCTCGCGAAGCGTGCGCCGGGTCGCGATCGAGCGCGAGACGCTCTGGGACACGCCCCTCGCCCTCGCGCTCCTGATCGGGCTCGCGGGCTTCGAGTGGATCGGACGCCGAATCATGAGGTTGATGTGATGAGCAGCGCGACGCGGCACACGGAAACGAGCGATCTCAGGCGGCTGCTGCGCCGAACGCGCGCCGGCGTCCGCCGCACGCTCCTGATGACGGCTCTCCTTGGGATCGTGGCGATCGCCATCGCCGCGGCCGCGGCGCTTGGGCTCATCGATTACGCCCTCCGCCTGCCCGCGTGGATCCGCTGGACGCACCTCATCATCGGCCTCGGCGCCCTGGCGTCCCTCGTTGTGCGCCGAGTCGTTCCGGCCTGGCGGTTTCGCCCCGACCTCTCGACCGTCGCGCTGCAGATCGAATCGCGCCGCCCCGAGGCGCGAGACCGCCTCGCCAGCGCCGTCGAGCTCGAGCGCGCCGCGACCGATCTCCCGGGCTTCTCGGGGCGGCTGGCGAGCCTCGCGGCCAAGCGGGCGCGCGATCTGGTTCCCGCGGGCGCCGGCTTGGGGCTGATCGACCGCGGCCCGGCGCTCAAGGCGGGCGGTGCGGCCGCCGCGGCGGTGGTGGTGGTGGGGCTGACGGCGCTGGGCGCGCCGCGATCGGTGGAGACGGCGCTCGTGCGCACCTTCGCGCCGTGGGTCCAGGCCGAGTGGCCCAAGCGCACGGACATCGAGGACGCGACGCTCGTGGACGTGCACCCGCGCGGCGATTCGGCCCCGCTGCGGGCGGTGCTTGTGCGGTCGGCCAGCGCCCCCGAGCAGACGGACGTGTCGGTGCGACTGCGCACGATCGAGAACGGCGAGGTCGTCGATCGTCAGCGCCTGCTCGCGAGCTGGCAGCGCCGCGAGGCGACGTCGCGCGACGGCGCAGCGTCGGGCGAGCTCTTTGAGGCGCTCGTCGAGAGCACGGGCGAGGCGCTCGAGTACCGCTTCGAATCGACCGACGACGCGACGCCGTGGCGGCGCATCGAGCTCGTCGCGCGCCCGGCGGTGGCGTCGGCGAGCGCCGAGATCCGCCGGCCCGCGTACCTCTCGGTCACGGCGCCCGAGAGCGAGCCCGACGTGATCCAGGTCGATCTCGGTCGCGGGACCGACGAGCGGGCCGCGGCGCCGGGGAGCCTCGAGGGCTCCGAGGTTCACGCGACGATCACGCTCAACAAGCCGGTCCCCGCCGAGCCCGAGAACCCCGAGTGGCGCCGGCGCGTTCTCGGCCCGGCGGGCGCCGACGCCGAGATGACCGTCTCCGGCGAGGGCGCGACGTGGACGCTCGCCTTCGGGCTCAAGGAGACCAGGCGCTTCGAGATGAACCTCGTCGACGAGCACGGCATCGAGTCGGCGGAGACGGCGGTGTTCCGCTTCCCGGCCGTTCGCGACCAGCCGCCGAGCGTGGTGGTGCTCGAGCCCGCGCACGACATGACGGCGCTCCCGCAGGCGGTGATCGATCTCAGCGCCTCGGCGCGCGACGACGTGGGCCTGGCCGCGCTGTGGGCCTCGGCCCAGCGGCTCGAGCCCGAGGGCGAGAGCCCGAGCGGTCGCGGCGGTGCGATGGCGCCGGCGGGCGACGAGCTGATGCTCGAGCGCGCGGCGGTCAGCGCGGGCGAGCTCGAGGCGGAGGTGACCACGAGCGCGGCGCTTGCGGACCTCGGCGCGCGGCCGGGCGACGAGATCCGGCTCTGGGCGACGGCCGTCGACGTGTTCGCGTTCGAGAGCGGGGAGCGCGACGCGGTGCGATC
>CAZXGT010000151.1:0-3959 GCA_964639935.1 uncultured Phycisphaeraceae bacterium | reverse complement strand
AAGCCGGACCCCTCGGACAGTTCACACGCTTCGGCTTCCGAAAGCTCGAGCGATGGGAACAGGTCAAGTCCCGCGTCCTCCGGTTCAGCGACGAATCCGGCGTCATCCAGGCCGTCGCCTCGGGCGAGGCCGCCATGGGCGTCGTCTACGCCTCTGCTCTCGCCGACGCCGGCGATGGCCTCAACCGCCTCGCCGAACTCGCCGTCTCCGACGCCTCCGAGCGATCCTTCGTCGTCGTCACCCTCACGCCCGAGGGCGTCGAGCTCGCCCGATGGCTCGCCGAACTCGACCAGCTCGAGGACCTCGCTCCCTTCGGCCTCGAACCCGTCTCCACCCGCCCGGGCGGCGCTCGCTGAAATCACGCATAGGATTTCCGCACCACTCCCCAGAGACCGACCGCTCACGCGACGAACGGAGCCCCGTCATGGACAGCAACGGCAGCGCCGCGGCCATCATCGAAGCCATCTCTCACGACATCTGGGTCCTCATCCCCCTCACCGCGCTCTCGATCGGCGTCTTCGCGGTCCTCGGCGGCATCATCGGCGACGTCGCCAAGAGGCGCCAGTTCGAGCGCTCCCGGCGCGAGATCGCCGCCTATATCGCCGAGGGAACCATGAGCCCCGAAGAAGGCGAACGCCTCCTCAAGGTCCGTCTGAGCGACGACGCCTGACCACTCCCTTTTCAGCCCGCGATCCAAGCCCCCCGCGTCGTCCCGAGGCCATCTCTCCATCGCTACACCCACAGGTCCAGGAACCGTCCCGCGGGGCTCTCCAGGCGGACGCGCGTGCGCTCGATCTCCTCAACCTCCGGCGCCGGCTTCGCCTCCTCCGGCGCCGGCAGACGCCTCAGGCACTCCGCCGACGGCTCAAACCGATCCATCGCCTCCGGCCGCCCGCTGGCGCGGGTGGGTCCCTCCTCGCCCACCCGCGCCAGCTCCTGCACGCGCAGGTAGACCGAGAACCTCGGCGCCCCGCACGCTCCGCCCGCGCCACGCGGAATCAGCTTTTCAAGCGACAGACTCACGCCGGAAAACGAGCACGCCGCCGGCCGATCCCCCGTGCCGATAAGATCCCGCGCGCCGCGCTCCCGTCCCACGACCGATAGACCACCGCGCCCGGATGTCGCCCTCACGCCACGCCGCGCGTCGCCCCCACGCCACACGCCCCATGCGCACCGACGAGCTCGACTACCGCCTCCCCCCGGAACTCATCGCCGACGCGCCCCCGAAGCGCCGCGAGGACGCCCGCCTCCTCGTCGTCCGCCGCGATGATCCCGCCGCCATCGAGCACGCCCGCGTCCGCGATCTCCCCCGCTACATCCACCCGCAAGACGCCGTCGTCCTCAACGACACCCGCGTCCTCCGAGCCCGCCTGCTCGCCAGGCGCGCTGATACCGCAGGACGCGTCGAAGGGCTCTTCCTCTCCGCGCCCGCTCCCGACCGATGGCGCGTCATGCTCAAGGCCAGCAACCGCCTCCGCCCCGGCCTCATCCTCACCCTCCCGGACGAGCGCTCCACCCTCGAGCTCCTCGAAAAGGACGCCGACGGCGTCTGGACCGTCCGCGCCGACACCCCACACCCCTCCCCTCCAGAAGCCCTGGAAGCTCTCGGCGCCGTCCCGCTGCCCCCCTACATCCTCCAGGCCCGCAAACAGCGCGGCCGCGCAATCGATGATCCCCAGGACGCCGACCGCTACCAGACCACCTACGCCTCGGGCGAAGCCGCCTCCGTCGCCGCCCCCACCGCCGGGCTCCACCTCACCCCGCAATCGCTCGACGCCATCCAGCGGCGCGGCGCCGCCGTCGAGCGCGTCACCCTCCACGTCGGCGCCGGAACCTTCAAACCCGTCGAAACCGAGACCCTCGAAGAACACGACATGCACGCCGAGTGGATCCGCGTCCCCGCCGAAACCCTCGCCGCCGTCGACGCCGCCAAACGCACCCTCGCCGTCGGAACCACCTCGGCCCGCGCCCTCGAAAGCGTCCCCGAAACCTGCGTTGCCGATTGGTCCGGAGACACCGACCTGCTCATCGCCCCCGGCTACCGCTGGAAACGCGTCGACGCCCTCCTCACCAACTTCCACCTCCCGCGCTCCACCCTCCTCGCCATGGTCGGCGCCCTCTTCCCCGACGGCGTCCCCGACCTCCTCCAGATCTACCACGCCGCCATCGCCGAGCGCTACCGCTTCTACTCCTACGGCGACGCCATGCTCATCCTCCCCTGACCGCGGCGCGTCGCCCCGAGCGAAGCGCTCCCTCTCGGGTTGACGCGCCCGCCCCGCCCCCCGACCATCCCGCCATGAACATCTCCGCGACCCGCGCCATCGTTCGTCCGACCACGCTCGACCGCCAGATCGCCCTCGTGATCGCCGGAAGCCTGATCATCGCCGTCAGCGCCCAGATCGCCGTCCCCCTCTGGCCCGTCCCCATGACGCTCCAGACCCTCGCCGTCCTGATCGTCGGCGCCGCGCTCGGCCCACGCCTCGGCGCCATCAGCGCCGCCCTCTACCTCCTCGAAGGCGCCCTCGGCCTCCCCGTGTTCTCGGGCTTCGCCGCCGGGCCCCATCACCTCGTGGGCCCCACCGCCGGCTACCTCTTCGCCTTCCCCGTCGCCGCCGCCATCGCCGGTTACGCCGCCGCCCGCGGACTCTGCCGAAGGCCCGCCCTCGCCCTCATCCCCATGACGACCGCCACGCTCGTCATCCTCGCCCTTGGCGCCCTGTGGCTCTCGGCTCTGAGCCTCGACGCCATCGCCATCGGGGTCCTTCCCTTCCTCCCGGGCGCGGTGATCAAGATCGCCCTCGGCGCCATGCTCGCGCCCAGGGCCCGCCAGATCGTCCGCCGCATGCTGTCCTAGATCGTCGCGCCCCGCCGATCGGCCTCACACCAATCGCGGCCGCGTCCAACCGATGATGAGCCGGATCCGCTTCGGCACGAGCGTCCGATCCGCCATCGGACCACGCTCCGCCGCGCGGCTCGCCGCCTCATGATGGCCGATCTCGCTCGCCGCCCCCGGCGCCGACAGCGTCGTCGCCGCCGCGATCATCGCCAGCGCCACAAGGCGAAGCCTTCGCGGGCTGCGCCCGCAGGACCGAAGCCCGGCCAGTCTCATCGTCTCTGAGGTCATGTCGCGTCAAGAGTACCCCGGATCTCCGATTTGGCGAGAGGCAAAACGAGCCCGCTGGCGCCTCGGCCCGCGCTCGCCGCACTCATCCCTCGGATCGCCCGATCCGCACAAACGGCACGCTCGCCCGATAACCACACGCCGCTCGCCGCCTCCGAACTCGCGAGCCTTCGGCAATACACGCCCGGCCCACGCGTTACGCCGATGACATGCCCGTGACTACCCCGAGGCAAGCTCCAGGCCGGGCGCCCGCCGACCTCCCCGAGGCCGAGCAGGCGCCGGACGTCGCCCCGCTCGTCCGCCAGGCCGCTGCGGGCGACGAGGACGCATGGCGCCGGCTCGCCTCCCGATACGGCCGCCGGCTCTACGCCCTCGCCCGCTCGCGCCTCCGCTCCCACGAACTGGCCGAGGACATCGCCCAGTCCGTCTTCACCACCCTCGCCGAGAAGCTCAGCGCGGGCGACTACCACGAGGAAGGACGCTTCGAGCCCTGGCTCTTCCGCATCGCCATGAACCGCATCCGCGACGAAATCAGGAAGCGACAGACCGCCGCCGGCGCCGAGCACACCCTCCGCGCTCAGGCCCGCCGGGACGACGACGCCCCCGCGACCGAGCCCGACGACCTCCGCCGCCTCCGCCGCGCTCTCGACCGCCTCGATCCCGCCGAGCAGGACGTCATCGCCCTCCGGCACCAGGCCGAGCTCCCCTTCGCCGCCATCGCCGAGCTCGCCGGCGAGCCCCTCGGCACCCTCCTCGCCCGCCACCACCGCGCCCTCAAAAAGCTCCGCACGATCCTCGAGGACCAGACGCCATGACCGACCCCGCCCCGTACACCGAC
>CAZXGT010000150.1:0-4183 GCA_964639935.1 uncultured Phycisphaeraceae bacterium | reverse complement strand
CAAAGCGGGCGAAGGGACTCGAACCCTCAACATTCAGCTTGGAAGGCTGACGCTCTACCATTGAGCTACGCCCGCATCGGCCCTGATTGTAGCGGCCCAGCGTCTGGACGCAGGCCCCGGCAAAACCGCGAAAAGGCGCTGGATCGGTCGAGCCCGGCGTGGGAACCTCGCACAAAGACAGGGAACCGCCCCGAGCCGGAAGACGGTTCCAGGTTCGATGCCCCTCGTCCAGAAAGGTCCCTCTCATGCGCCGATGGTCTCATGAACGCCGCGGATTCACCCTTGTCGACGCCGTCGCCGCGGGCGCCGCGTGTCTGACGCTCGGCGCCCTCGCCACCGCGTCCCTTCGCGGACTGAGCGCCGCCGAACTTCGCGCGCAGGACCGCGCCAATCTCATGACCATCGGCCCGGCCGCGGCGCAGTGGTCGGCCGATCACCAAGGCCTCATCCCGGGCGCGCCGGGCGCCAGCGCCCGGGAGCTGCTTAACGATCCGACCGCCGAGAGCGGCCTCGCTCTCGACGCCGACGGCCTCGCCACCCAGCCCTTCGACTGGGCCTCCCCCCTCGCCTGGGGCTATCTGACGCAGGCGCCGGCGCCCGAGCGGCGCGACGAGCGCTTCATCAATGCCTTCGGGCTCGTGCCCGTCTTCAACAAGGGCGAGGGCGAGGTCGCCGACGTCACGCACCCCGGCCCGCTCGGCGTGCTCCGCGATCCGGCGCAGGACGCGATCTCGCTCCCCTTCTTCGACGGGGTGCAATCGGACGGCGTCGAGGGGACCTACTTCACGCAGCAGGTCGCGGCGAGCTACACCGCCGCTCGGGAGTTCCTCTGGTGGGGACAAGGGCCAGAGACACCGCGCTGGGCGGACGAATCTTTCTGGGGCGGCTTTGGCGACTTCCATGCGAGCTCGAGCTGGTCGCAACGGCTTCCGGGATGGACCCGGTTCTCGAACGAGACGGGTGTCGCGAACGCTCGCGACTACCGCCCCTTTGTCGACCGCGTCGGAAACCCGAGCCGGAAGATCCACCTCGCCAACGGCACGCGTTTCCAGCGGTTCGATCTCACGGGCATCGACCACGTGATCGACGCCCGGGGCCGCTTCGGCGGCGCGTTCGCCGACATCGGCGCCTGGGCGAACTACGAGGACAGCGGTCGCACGCTCACGCGCGCCTGGCCCAGCGGCTTCAACGCGAGCGGGCAGGACATGCAGCGCGTCAGCTTCCGCCACGGCGACGCGGCCACGCCGCGGGGCCACACGCTCCGATACGACGGCTCGGTCATCCTCATGGAGATCGACGAGGCGCGCGACCCCGCCCTCTGGCTCCCGAGAGGAACAAGCCTCCCTCTCAATGATGTCCCGGAACTCTTCCGCGAACAGTACGAGGACGGCGCCTTCGGCAGCCCCCCCATCAACGCCCGCGTCTTCATCTGGTAAGGGAACGACGACATGCCGCAGCACGCCATCTGGCCGATCGCCCTCGCGCTCCTCTCCTCCGCCCCGCTCACCGCCGCCGAGCGAGGCGGACCCGCTCCGATCTACACCGAGGACTTCAGCGCCTTCTCGCTCGGCCCCATCGACGGTCAGCAGGGGTGGAGTTCGCCGAACCCGGACGCCGCGGTCGAGGAGGGTCTTCTTGACGGCCCCGCCGTAGTTGCGCCGCTCGATCAGGAACGCGACGAATGGGGGCTCGCCAGCCCGCGCTTCCCCGCGCGCTACGGCCTGCTCGAGGTCGACGTCCGCGTCGATCACCCGCTCGACCCGGACTCCGAGGCGCGACATCAACTCGCCACCGAGGACCCGGCGACGGGCCTGCTCAACGCGCGCATCGAGTTCCGCGAGGCGGATCGCGGGATCGTCGTGCGCTTCAACGAGCCCGGCGCCGTGAGCTTCACGCAGGAGCAGCTGATCGGCGCCTACGCGCCCGGCGAGACCGTCCGCCTCGGCATCGAGACCACGCCGGCGGGCGCGCTGCGCGTCTCCCTCGACGGGGCTCTCGTCTTCGAGGGGACCGAGTTCGCCGCGGCGCTCTTCGGACCCGGGCGAGCGGGCAAGATCGGCCGCCTGAGCGCCTGGAGCGAGATGTCGTCCGCCGCGCCGGACGAGGCGACGAGCGTCGCGCTCGACGCCATCGTCTTCACCCCCGACCCGTGCCCAGCGGACCTCAGCGGCGACGGCGGCGTCGACGTGGTCGATCTCGCTCTCCTGCTCCAGCGCTGGCGCGACGAGGCCCCGGGAGGGGCCGGCGACCTCAACGCCGACGAGGCCGTCGACGTGGCCGATCTGGTCACGCTCATCGGCGCCTTTGGGCCCTGCGGCTCCTGACGCCAAAGACCGCCGGCGTCGCTACTCTTCGTCTCCGCGAATCTTTTCCCCGCACGGAGACGTTCGATGACCGCATCCCTGTTTCAGCAGGCGTTCGACGAGGTGGAGCCCGATGTCCGCGACATCGCCGAGGACGAGGCGTTCGCGCGATGGGGCGTGCTGGAACGGCTCAAGGTTCCCGACCGGGTGATCGAGTTCGCGGTCCGCTGGATGGACGACGACGGTCGCGTTCGCGTCAACCGCGCCTGGCGAGTCCAGCACTGCAACGCGCTCGGTCCCTACAAGGGCGGGCTGCGCTTCGACCCCGGCGTCACCGAGGACGCCCTCCGCTTCCTCGCCTTCGAGCAGTGCCTCAAGAACGCCCTGACCGGCCTGCCCATGGGCGGCGGCAAGGGCGGGGCCGACTTCCATATCAAGACCGCCTCGCCTAGCGAGATCATGCGCTTCTGCCAGGCCTTCATGGACGAGTACGTCCGCTACGGCGGTGAGGACGTCGACGTCCCCGCCGGCGACATCGGCGTCGGCTCCCGCGAGGTCGGCTTCCTCTTCGGACGCTTCCTGAAGCTCACCGGCAAGCACACCGGCTCGCTCACCGGCAAGCCGGCCGAGCTCGGCGGCATCGACGGCCGCATCGAGGCCACCGGCTACGGGTGCGTCAGGTTCGCCCAGCTCGCGCTCGAAGAGACGGGCGAGAAGCTCGAGGGCCAGCGCGTTGTGATCTCGGGCTCGGGCAACGTCGCGATGTACGCCGCCCAGCGCTGCATTCAGGAGGGCGCCAAGGTCGTGAGCCTCTCGGGCCGCGACGGGACGATGCGCTTCGAGAAGGGCCTCGATCAGGACAGCCTCGACGCCGTGCGCGAGGGCAAGGAGAGCGGCGAAAACCTCGGCGATCTCGTGGACCGAGCGAGGGACGCCTCCTTCGACGCGGGCGCGACGCCCTGGGGCATCGAGTGCGACGTCGCCCTGCCCTGCGCCACCCAGAACGAGCTCGACAAGCACGACGCCGAGACCCTTGTCAAGAACGGCGTCAGGCTCGTCGCCGAGGGCGCCAACATGCCGTGCACAACGAGCGCCACCGAGGTCTTCCACAAGCACAGGGTCGCCCACGCCACGGGCAAGGCGGCCAACGCCGGGGGCGTCGCCGTCTCCGGGCTCGAGATGAGCCAGAACGCCAACCGCATGCCCCGCACCCGCAAGCAGACCCTCGACGCGCTCGACGCCATCATGGCCGACATCCACGAGGCGTGCGTCCGCGAGGGCCGGACAGAGGACGGCTGGATCGACTACCCCCGCGGGGCCAACCGCGCCGGCTTCCGCCGACTCGCGCGGGGCCTCGCCGCCATCGGCGTCTTCTAGCTCCCTCGCCCGCGCGCCTCGAGCGCCTGCCGGTACGCGATCCCCACCAGCACGATCGGCCCGAGCGCCTTCTCGCCCGCCAGACGCGCCGCGTCGCTCATGTCCCGCGCCCGGCCCGCCCGGATGTCCCCCTCCAGCTCGTCAACCGCGCTGGCGAACACCCGCAGAAGCGACCCCACGATCTTCCACTCGTCATCGCTCTGCGGCACGAAACGAGACGAGCCCGGGAACCGGAGCGGCAGCTCGATGCGCCATCGCTCGTCCTCCCCGCGGCGCATGATCATCCCGACGCCGAAGACGGGCCGGCCGTCGCGCAGGATCGCCGCCCGCTGGTCGTCGATCATCGCCGTCGAGAGCCGATCGCGCTGGATCACGAGCCACCCGTAGGGGTCCGCGAGAATCATCCGCAGGCTCTCCCGCCCCGGACCGGCCGTCGGGTCCACCGTCCCGCCGCGCGGACGGAACGTCGAGAGCGCCGCGGCGGGATCATCCCGCATCGCCGC
>CAZXGT010000149.1:0-4199 GCA_964639935.1 uncultured Phycisphaeraceae bacterium | reverse complement strand
AATGGGCAGTCCCGGACTTGAACCGGGGACCCCGGCATTTTCAATGCCGTGCTCTACCAACTGAGCTAACTGCCCGCCGGGTCGCCTCGGGCGACTCGCGAGTCGCAAAGACTACCCCACGCCGCCCACGTCGGCAACACGCCGAACCGCCTTCAGTCGAGCTCCCGAAGCCGTCGCTCGAGCCCAGCCAGCTCCCGCGGCCCGAGCCTCTCAGGCCGAGCGGTCGGATCGACCCCCGCCTCCTCCACCGCCGCGCGTCCCAGAATCGACCCGAGTTGCTTTCGCCGCTTCATGAACAGCGACCGCGCGAAGACCTCCAATCGTTCCGGGTCGTCCGTCAGCGGCTCCGAACGGCGTCGAAGCGAGATCATCGCGCTCGTCACCGTCGGCGCCGGCCAGAAGCAGGAGCCGGGCGCCTCGGCAATCATCTCACCCTCGGCCATCGCCTGGCAGATCACGCCGAGCGATCCGTACGCCTTCGTGCCCGGCTTGGCGAAGATCCGCTCGGCCACCTCCTTCTGCACCGTCACATGCACGGCTTCACACGCCGGGCGACGGACGAAGAGATCGACGAGTAGGGGGGATGCGGCGCCGTAGGGAAGGTTCGCCACCATCCGCCAGCTCCCGCCCTCGGCCGCCAACGCGAGCGCCGACTGTGCGGCCCCGTTCAGCTCGCCTCTTGGGAGACAGTCCCCCTCGACGAGCGTCAGGCGGCCATCGTCGATCGTCTCCCGGATCAGGTCCGCGAGCCCGGCGTCGAGCTCCACCGCCACCACCCGGCACCCACGATCCAAGAGCGCCCGAGTCAGCACGCCCGCCCCGGGGCCCACCTCCAGCACCACGTCCCCTTCGCCCGCGCCCGACGCATCGAGCAGCTTCCGCAACAGATTCTGATCCACGAGGAAGTTCTGCCCGAGCGACTTCTTCGGGGCCAGCCCCCGAGACTCCAGCAACCCCTGCATCTCCCGTTTCGTGAGCATCTCAGCGATGGTAGCGATCCCCGCCACCGACTAAACTCTCATCAATGCTCGACCCCGCTCACGCAGACGCCGGCCAGCTCGCCCACGAACTGGCGCCGGCCCTCCGCGTGGCGTGCGACGACCGGCTCCGCGACATCCGCTGGTTCCGCACCGACTGGCAGCGCGGCGGCGCCGCCACCGGATACGCGAAATTCGATCACGACGCGGGCGAACGCGACGTCGTCGTCAAGCTCCCCGTCGGTCCCACCGAACTCCGCACCATCGTGGAACTCGCCGAAGACCATCACGCCCCGACGCCCGGCGTCGTCGCCCACGGCTACGAGCTCGGCGGCTACGACCTCGGTTGGCTGATCATGGAGCGTCTCGACGGCCCGCCTCTTATGGCAAGCCTCGACAAGGAGGCCCTCCGAGACATGGCCGCCGCGATGGGCGCCGTCTACAAGGCCGCCGAGGCGAGGTGGTCCTTCAAGCCGCCCAAAGACCGCCCCAACTGGGAGAAGATCCTCGAGAAGTCCCGCGCGACCCTCAGGGACAACCACGTCCCGAGCGAGCAGCGATGGAACGAGGCGGTCAAGCACACCCAGAAGATTCTCCCGATCCTCGTCCGCCGCTGGGAATCCCGCCCGATCAACGCGTGGTGCCACGGCGACTTCCACCCCGGGAACGCGCTCCGTAGACCCGAAGGCTCGCCCTGGGGCCCGTCCGGCGTCATCCTCATCGACTTTGCCGAGGTCCACTGCGGACACTGGGTCGAGGACGCGTGCTATCTCGAGCGGCTCTACTGGGGCCACTCGGATCAGCTCTGCAAGCAGAAGCCCGTCTCGCTCCTCGCGCGCGCCCGCAAGGCCGAGCAGCTCGACATGGAAGGCGACTATCAGCTCCTCGCGAACACGCGACGGGTGCTCATGGCGGCGTCCGCCCCGGCGTTTCTCCATCGCGAAGGCCGCCCTGCCTACCTTGAAGCCGCCCTGGGAGTGATCGAGCGCCTCCTCCCGCAGGTCGCCTGACTGATTGCGTCAGGAAAGGCGTCCCGAGGGCTCTCTACCGACCCAATCGCCAGACGACCGTGCTGAACCTCCACGGCACGCGCGGCCCCACGCCGCGAAGATCCATCCGACCGTGACGCTCCATCAGCCGGTGGGCCCCGGAATACCGCTCGCGCTCCGCGTTGTCGAGAATCACGTACCCGCCCGCTTTCACCTTCGCCACCGCGTGCGCAACGCATGCCACCCGCGAGCGGCCATCGACGAACACGAAATCGAGGGAGCCGTCCTCGACCATCTCGATCGACCGCGCGTACCGCTCGTAGCTCACGCCGCGGTGACCGACGTGCCGAGAGACGTAAACGTCCTCGCTCGGTGCCTGCTCATCCGCCGGTCGGTGCAGCACCCTGACGTTGCCGAGCCCCTCCGCCGCGGCCGCCGTTCGGACACGCTCGGCCCATCCCGAGTGATGCTCCGCCGCGATGATCTCGCCGACCCGCCGAGCGAAGAAGAGCGTCGAACCGCCCGAGCCGTACTCGAACCCGCGCATCCCGGCGTGCAGCCGGCGCTCGAGCCACGCGATCGCCGGATAGGTCACCCACGGCTCATCCGCTCTGAGCCAGTCGCGCCCGGGCCGGAACGAACGCGCCCAATCAACCCACCCCCGCTCGCGCGACCGTCCTCCAGAGACCCGAGGCCGCGCATCGTTCCGGGTTGACAGATCAAGAGTCGACATCACGAGCAGGCTTGGAAACTACCCCCCTCAGCCGCCTGCTACACCCCGCGAAGATGAAGCTTTTGTAAAGCTCCGCGTCGTTGCGGGGGCGAATTTAGAATTCCGCCTGCTTCGGCGCCCGCGGGAACGGGATCACGTCCCGGATGTTCGCCATACCCGTGCAGAACTGAACCAGCCGCTCGAAACCGAGCCCAAACCCCGCGTGCGGCACCGTCCCGTACTTGCGAAGATCCCGGTACCACCAGTAGTCGTCCTTGTTCAGGCCCATCTCATCGAGCCGCGAGTCCAGAACGTCCAGCCGCTCCTCGCGCTGCGAGCCGCCGATGATCTCGCCGACCCCCGCCGCAAGAACGTCCATCGCCGCGACCGTCTTCCCGTCGTCGTTGACGCGCATGTAGAACGCCTTGATGTCCTTCGGGTAGTTCATCACCACCACCGGCCGCCCGACCTTCGTCTCCGTCAGCCACCGCTCGTGCTCGCTCTGCAGGTCCTTGCCCCAGCTGATCGGGTACTCCCACGTCTCCCCCGATTCCTCCAGCATCCGGATCGCGTCGCCGTAGTCCACCCGCTCGAACTCGCTCTCAACCACGTGCGTCAGCCGATCGATCAGCCCCTTCTGCACCCGCTGGTCGAAGAACTCCAGGTCGTCCGCATTGGCTTCCATCACCGCCCGCAGGCAGTGCTTCATGTACGCCTCGGCCAAATCCGCGTTGTCCGAGAGATCCGCAAACGCGATCTCCGGCTCGATCATCCAGAACTCCGCCAGATGCCGGCTCGTGTTCGAGTTCTCCGCCCGGAACGTCGGCCCGAACGTGTACACGTTCGAGAGCGAGCAGCAGTAGCTCTCCACGTTCAGCTGCCCCGACACCGTCAGGTTCGATTCCTTCCCGAAGAAGTCCTTGCTGAAGTCGACCCCACCCTCCTCCGTCCTCGGCAGGTTCAGGAGATCGAGCGTCGAGACGCGGAACATCTCCCCCGCGCCCTCGGCGTCCGAGCCCGTGATGATCGGCGTGTGAACCCAGAGGAACCCGCGCGAGTCGAAGAACTCGTGCGTCGCCATCGCGAGACGGTGGCGCACGCGCGCGACGGCGCCGAACGTGTTCGTCCGCGTCCGCAGGTGCGCCTGCTCGCGCAGGTACTCAAAAGTGTGCCGCTTCGCCGGCACCGGGTACGTGTCCGGGTCTTCCACCCATCCGACAACCGTCACGCGGTCCGCCTTCAGCTCGACCGTCTGCCCCTTGCCCTTCGATTCGACCAGCTCCCCCTCGGCCTCGATGGAGCACCCCGTCGTCAGATGCAGCACCTCGCTGGAGTAGTTCGCCAGCTCCGCCGGCGCCACCACCTGCAGATCCCCAAAGCACGACCCGTCGTCCAGGTTGATGAACGACAGCCCCGCCTTCGAGTCCCGCCGGGTCTTCACCCACCCCTTGACGAGCACCCGCTCCCCCGCCCCCATCGAAAGCACCCGCTTGACCATCGTCCGCTGCATCACGACCCTCC
>CAZXGT010000148.1:0-4320 GCA_964639935.1 uncultured Phycisphaeraceae bacterium | reverse complement strand
CTCCCACCCCGCATCGCTCGGTCGCCGACCCGCCCCCACCTCGCTCCAGCACGCCTGAAGAAGCGTCGCCACGCCGAGCCCGGTCGCGCTCGAGAGCCCCAGCACCACCTCATCGGCGCCCAGCTGAAGCTCACGCCGGAACCGCTCGATCGCCTCCCGACGCTCCGTCTCTCCCGGCAGCAGGTCGAGCTTGCTGATCGCGATGACCTCCGGCTTCTCCGCGAGCACCGGCGAGTAGTCCATCAGCTCCTTGCGGATCGCCCGGTAGTTCGCGATCGGGTCGCTCTCGTCCACCGGCTCGATCTCGACCACGTGCACGATCGCCCGCGTCCGCTCGATATGCCGGAGGAAATCGTGCCCGAGCCCGTGCCCCTCCGCGGCGCCTTCGATGAGCCCCGGGATGTCCGCGAACACCAGGCGCCGCTCCGCGTCGAGCTCCGCGATCCCAAGCTGCGGACGCAGCGTCGTAAACGGGTAGTCCGCGACCTTCGGCGTCGCCTTCGACACCGCCCGAAGCAGCGTGCTCTTCCCCGCGTTGGGCAGCCCCACCAGCCCGACGTCGGCGATCAGCTTGAGCTCGAGTCGCAGCGTCCGCTCCTCGCCGGGCTCGCCCTCGGTCGTCTCGCGCGGCGTCTGGTTGAGCGGCCCCTTGAAGTGCGCGTTCCCGTAGCCCCCCTTGCCGCCCTTGGCGAGCACGACCTCATCGCCCGGCTTGAGGTCCGCGATCAGCTCGCCCGTGTCCTCGTCGTAGATCATCGTGCCCGCGGGAAGAGGCAGCCGCTCGTCATCGCCCGAGGCGCCCGTCTTGTTCTTCCCCTCGCCGGGCCGGCCGTTCTCGGCCTTCCAGTGATGCTTCCCGCGGAAGTCGAGCAGCGTCTGCGCCCCGGAATCCTCGACGGCGATGACGTCGCCCCCGTCGCCCCCGTCGCCCCCGTCCGGACCGCCCTTCGGGATGTACTTCTCCCGCCGGAAGGACATGCACCCATGCCCCCCGTTGCCGGCCTTGACGAAGATTTCAGCGTGATCGGCGAACATCGAGACTCACTCGCGCATGGAAAAGCCGCGACCAGAAAGCCGCGGCCGGTGTCGTTCAAGCGGGCGTGCGGCGATCGCTTACGCCGAGCGATCGCTTACGCCGAGAGGTGCGCCGGGCTCGGCACGCCGTCGTCGGAGGGCATCACGTGCACCTTGCGACCGCGGAAAATCACGTTCCCCTCGCACTTGGCAAAGAGCGTGTCGTCGGAGCCGCGGCCGACCATGTACCCCGGATGGAACTTCGTTCCGCACTGGCGGATGATGATCGACCCCGCCTTGGCGGACTCGCCCCCGTAGAGCTTGACGCCGCGGTACTGCGGATTCGAGTCGCGACCGTTCTTGGTCGAGCCCTGTCCCTTTTTATGAGCCATAGCTGCGGTCTCCTGCGGGCTCGCGTGAAGCCCGTCGTGTCGAGCCCGGGAGTGTAGCGATCGGTCAGCGAAGAATCCAGCGGCTCTCGACCCGCGGGATCGCGCGGCGGGTGTACGCCGCCAGGTCCCCCGGCGTCGCGTGGCGGAGCATCAGCTCCTTGTAGAGCGTGACCTCCTCGCCCGTGTCAGGGCGCACGATCCGCTTCGTCTCGCCCGAGAACCCCCGAGCGAAGATCTTGATCTCGTCGGTCTTGAGCTCCTCGGCCGGCCACACCACGAGGCCCTCGCGGGCGTTCTCAATCCCCTGCTCGAGCGTGCGGATCACCGAGATCTCGTCTTCCAGAAACGGGTTCTCGAGCCGCTCGAGAAGGGTACGAACCACCTCCGTGGGCACGTTCCGCCCCGACCGAAGGATCTCACCCTCTTCGGTCGCGAGCTGGAAGCTCGGAGCGAAGAGAAGATCCTCGCCCGAGTTGTTCACCACCTCGTAGGTCAGGTAGAGAAACGCCGTGGGCTGCATCGTCGTGTACGCCTCGCCCCCGGGGCCCCGCCGCGTCGTCTCGACGTCCATGACCGCCAGGCGCAGATCGCCCGGGCGCAGGTCGAGCTGCCAGCGCGAGGGCACGATCGAGGGCTCGGGCGCCGCGGCGACGGGGGCCAGGCAAGCGCCAGCCATCCCAAGGCCGATCGCCGCGACCAGGAGTCGGCTCAGTCGGGTGGTGCAGATCATCAGGGGTCTCCCGGACGCGTCGTCAGGCGGAACGTTCCAGCTCGGTCAGCGAGCGGCCCCCGACCCCGGCGGGCGGAGGACCGCGTAGTCTATGTACGGGCGGCGCGGCGTCAAAGATCCAGCCGATCGCCGCCTCCGTCCCCGTGGAGAGCGACCCCGAGCATGAGCGCCGGCCCCACCGAACGCCTCGCCATCGACGTCGACGGCCTCCGCGCCGAGCGGGTCGACCGGACCACCCGCGAGCCCGCCTCGGCCGCGCTCATCGGCGCCTCGGGCGGGCCCGCCGGCCGAGCCTCGGTCCAGCGCTTCCTCGCCGGCGCCGCGGCCCAGAACATCGATCTCTCCCGGTTCTGGCTCGTCCGCCGGCCCCGCACCCGCCGCGTGCTCGCCTCCGTCCTGCTCGCGCCGAGCACCGGCGGCACCGGCATGGTCTTCACCTCCACCCCGCGCAGCGCCGAAGAGACGCGAGCGCTCGAGATCGGCCTCGTCGCCGTCTGCGAGCACCCGGAGGGCGTCCGCCTCGCCCAGTCGCTCCTGGAGCCCGGAGTCCCCGCGGTCCGACGCGCCGTCGAGCGAGCCGGCTTCATCCACGTGGGCGACCTCGCCTACCTCCGCCGCCCGTGGGCGCCCGTCCCGGGCGACGCCGAGCCGGGCTGGCCGGAGCGCGTGACCGTCGACCCCTGGCGCGAAGGCGACGACCCCGACGTCATGACCGCCCTCGAACGCACCTACGTCGACACGCTCGACTGCCCGGAGCTCTGCGGCATGCGCCGCGTCGAGGACGTTCTCGAGAGCCACCGCGGCGCGGGCAACTGGACTCCCGACCTCTGGTGGATCATCCGCCGCGAGGGCCGCCCGGAAGGCGTGATGCTCATCAACCCCTTCCGCGGCCAGGGGCACTCAGAGCTGGTCTACCTCGGCCTCGGACCCGATCTGCGGGGGACCGGCCTCGGCGCGAGGCTCCTGCGTCACGGGCTGCGGGCCGTCGGACGAACGAACTGCCGCGACATGACCTGCGCCGTCGACTCGCGCAACGCTCCCGCGCGCCGGATCTACGAAAACCACGGTTTTCGCGGCTTTTCGGAGCGCATCGCGCTCGTGCGGCATGTCTCCTGACGATCGCCGCGATCCTTTCCACCGTTTATGCACGAACGCGTCCGATCCACGCCCCGCGGTGGACAAGTTTTTTTTCATTGCGCAAAGCCCTTGAATTCCCGGCAATTGTGAGCGGCCGCCAACCGTGGGCCTCGAATCAGGCGGTTTCCTTCGCGTCGCCGATCGCTACATTCGTCCCTTGTCGCTCAAGGACGGCGACACGGAACGCCGCGGCCCGCAAGGCCCCGGCAGCCGGGGGGAGAGAGCGTCTCAGAGCGCTCTCTTCGCCCGATCGCTCTCGGTCGCGGCGCTTCGGCTCCACGGCCGGTGTTCCGGCGGGAACGGAATCGTCGCGTCACGCACGGCTCGAAGAGCGGCCCCCCGGCCGCCCCGGGCCTCGGACCCTGAAAGACCAACGACCGTGACCACCCTCGCTTGCCAACGCGACGGGCGCGATCAGTTCGCGCAGACCCTCTCACACTTGATCGGACAGGAGCGGTTCCGCCGGTACTTCGGCGATCGCAGCTCGATCGAGTGCGAGGGCGAGCGCTTCCGCGTCCTCGCCGGCAGCGACTTCCAGGCGGAGATGCTCTCCCGACGCTTCGGTTCGGCGCTGCAGGAAGCCGCGCAGTCCACGGGGCGCGAGCGACGCGTCACCGTCGAGGTGCGCCGGGAACGCGGCGAGGCGGCCCTCTCCTCCACGCCCGCCGCCCAGACGCCCGCGGAGCCGTCGCGACGCCCATCGCGACAGGCTCCGCGGCGCGCCCCGCGCAGGCGATCGCTCGATGACTTCGTCGTCGGAGAGAGCAACCGACTCGCCCACTCCGCCGCCGCCCGTCTCGCCGAGGAGGGCGCCGGCTCGGCCCTCAGCCCCCTGTTCTTCCACGGCCCCTGCGGCGCCGGAAAGACGCACCTCCTCGAAGGGCTCACCCGCCGCGTGCAGGAGCTCCGCCCCGCCGCCCGCGTCAAGCACACCACCGGCGAGGCCTTCACCAACCAGTTCATCCGCGCCGTCCGCGAGAACTCCATCGCCCGCTTCCACGCCGAGCACCGCAGGCTCGATCTCCTGTGCATCGACGACGTTCACTT
>CAZXGT010000147.1:0-4363 GCA_964639935.1 uncultured Phycisphaeraceae bacterium | reverse complement strand
GTGTTGCCCTCCTGGATGATGTCCAGGAACGACAGCCCGCGGTTGCGGTACTTCTTGGCGATCGAGACGACGAGGCGCAGGTTGCCCGCCGAGAGGTCGCGCTTGCCCTGCTCGTACTCCCAGAAGACGCAGTCGAGCTTGCGGACGCGCTCGGCGAGCTCCTCGGGCTCCTCGAGCACGAGCGAGCGGAGGCCGTCGAGCTCCTCCTCCATGACCATCACGTCCTCGGGGTCGAAGCGGTTCGGGAACCGCTCGGCCTTGTCGAGGTCCTTGATGATGGTCTGCATCTTCTTGGCGATCGAGCGCATCTTCTTGAGGATGGGGACGATGCGGCTGGTGCGGAGGGAGCACTCCTCGGCGAGGACGGCCATGCGCCGGCGGCGCGTCTGGATCCGCACGCGGATGGAGTTGATCGCCTCCTTGTCGCCGGCGTCCTCGGCTTCCTGGAGCGCCTCCCAGTCGGCGCGGTTGAGTTCGAGCATCCTCTTGAGCGTCTCGACGTTCACCGGGATGCGCGAGGCGATCTTCTCCTTGGCGTTCTCCTCCGCGGTGCTGATGCGCATCGTGCGGTCGAAGGGCAGCTCGGAGTTGTGCACCTGCGTGAGGATCTCGACGGCCTGGCTGATGGCGTAGTCGCTTTCGAGGCAGCGCCGGCGGAAGAACATGCGGCTCGTCTCGATCTTTTTGGCGAGGCGGATCTCCTCGTCGCGCGTCAGGAGCGGGATGGCGCCCATCTGCGTGAGGTACATGCGGACCGGGTCGTCGATGCGCTTGGCGACCTCGGCGCTGTCGAGATCCTCGATCTCGCCGTTCTTGTTCTCGCCCGAATCCTCGCCCGCGGCGTTGGGGTCATCGCTCGCTTCGGCCTCGGTCTTTTTGTCGTCCGCGGCCGCGGCGGCCTCCTCGGACTGCGGGAGCAACTCGGCGGGGATCATGCGGGCGACCGAACGCTGCTGGTTGGCGTAGAGCGCGTCGGCCGAATCGTGATGCACGTCGTGCTGGCGGCGGCGGACCTTGAAGTCGCGGAGGTCGAGCAGGTCGATGCCGAGCCCGTCGAGCTCGATGATGAGCCGATCGATGTAGGCGGGATCGACCATCTCGTCGGGCAGGATGTCGTTGATCTCTTCGTAGCCGAGCCAGCCGCGCCGCTGACCGAGTTCCAGAAGGGCGTGCATGGCGGGGTGCATGTGGAGCTTCACGGGGAGCTTCTCCAGAGTTCGTGTTCGGCGCGGGGGCGCCGGGGAGCGAGCGATGAGCAATCGCGGGGCGACGCGTTTCCGCGGCGGCCGCAGGGTTCTTGGGACCGGCTAGCCGGTCGTTCCGGGTGGAGCGAGCGCGGCGGGGTTGCCGCCGAGCCGGCGAAGGGCGTTGATGCGTTCGAGCGGATCGGGCTCCGGGCTCTGGGCCGAGGCGGGCGAGGACGTTAGGCGCGCCAGCCGCGAGAGACAGCCCTCGGCGTGCGATTTCAGTCGCTCCGGATCGCCCTCGCAGACGCGCTCGACGCAGCGCGACCAACTGATCGCGGCGGCGCGGGCGGAGGGGTCCTCGAGTTCGCGGAGCAGGTCCACCGGCGGCGTGCGCCGGGCCTTCGCCTCCGCGATGAACCGCGCCAGCCCGGCGGCGATCGGGCCCCGCTCCGAGGCGAGGGCCTCGAGGCGGCGCAGATCGTCGGCGTTCGTGAGATCGAGCAGAGCCGGGGCGGCGAAGAGGACGCCGATCAGATGCTCGGCGGGGCCCGAGGGCTCGGTCGCCGCGTGGGCCGGCGCGGGCGTCTCGGCGGGCGCGGGCGAGCGGCGGGCGGGCGCGGCCTTAAAGGCGGCGGCGATCGCCGTCTCGTCGACGCCCGCGAGCTGGGCGAGCTTGCGAATGACGGTCTTGCGGCGGATCGGCGAGAGCCGCGCGGCCCCGAGGGACTGGAGGTGGGCGACGTCTTCCTCGACGGCGCGGATCCGCGCCGTCGGGCTCATCGGCGCGAGCTTCTCGCGGAGCCGGCCGAACCGGTAGTCCAGCGCGTCGGTCGCGCCCTCGATCGCCGCGCGCCACGCCTCGGGGCCGCCCTCGGAGCCGAGCAGGTCCGCCGGGTCCGCCCCGCCCGGGAGCACCGCGATGCGGACGTCCACCGGCTCGGCGAAGAACACCTCGAGCGCCCGGTCGGCCGCCCGCTGCCCGGCGTCGTCGCCGTCAAAGACGAGGACCACCTCGTCGCAGAGCCGGCGCAGGGTGCGGGCGTGCCTCGGCGTCAGGGCGGTCCCGAGCGTGGCGACCACGTTCCGCTCGCCCCCCTGATGGCAGGCGATGACGTCCGTGTACCCCTCGACGACGATCGCGCGGCGACTCTCCCGGATGCGCTCGGTCGCCTGGGGCAGCCCGTAACAGACGGCGGACTTGTCGAAGATGGGCGTCTCCGAGGAGTTCAGATACTTGGGCTCGTCCTCGTCGCGGAGCTTGCGGGCGCCGAAGGCGACGACGCGGCCGACCTGATCGCGGATCGGGAAGATCCACCGGTTGCGGAAGGCGTCGTAGAGCCCCCCGCTGTCGCGCTGCCTCAGGAGCCCGGCGGCGACGAAGGGGGCGGGCTCGAGCCGGCGCTTCTCGATGGTCTTGAGCAGCCCGTCCCATCGGTCCGGCGCCGCGCCAAGCTCGAAGGCGTCGACCGTCTCGCTCGTGAAGCCGCGGCGCTCGATCGCCTCGCGCGCCGCGGCGCCGTGGCTCTCGTGGCGGAGGATCATCCGGAAGAAGTCCAGCGCGAAGGCGCCCGCCTCCGCCACGTCCTGCTTGCTGACGCCGGGCGTCTCGCTCGCGCCCGCGGCGCCCCCCTGTTTGCGCGAGGGCGTGAGCTCCACGCCCGCCCGGTCGGCCAGGAGCTGCAGCGCCTCGCGGAAGCCGAGCTGGTGGTGCTTCATCACAAAGTCGATCGCGTTGCCCCCGGCGCCGCAGACGAAGCAGTGGAAGATCTGCTTGTGCGGGACGACGTAGCACGACGGGTTGTGATCGTCGTGGAAGGGGCAGAGGCAGACGTACTCGCGGCCCTTGGGCTTGATCGCGACGTGCTCGCCGATGAGGCGCACGATGTCCGTGGCGTCAAGGACGCGCTGGCGGTCGTCGGATTGAGCGAACGAAGGTGCGTGCACGTGGGGAGCGACCGGGAGGCGGGCGGACGAATCCTCGGGGAAGCAAACGCGCGGGAGACGCGAAAGAAAACCCGTGGAGGGCGCCCGGGGAGAGAGTGATTCCAAGAGCGTTGTGGAGGGTCGACCGGCGGGGCGGGGGTTGATCCGGCCTGCCCGAAGCGGTGCTTCGCGGCCGCGATCCAATAACCGGCGGTCCTGACCGATCAAAAGTTATCCCCGGCGGAGGCGGAATCAACGGCGGGCGGGGGGATTTTTTTGATTCTCCGCGTCCGAATAACCCGAAACCCCCTTGAGCAGACCATGAAGGGCGTCGGTACCATCTCCACCATGCGGTTTGAACTGACGTACGTCGGGCGGGTTCAGGGCGTCGGGTTCCGTGCGGCGGCCAAGAGCCTCGCGAAGGAACACGGCGTGACCGGCTGGGTGCGCAACGAGGCCGACGGCACCGTCGCCCTCGTCGCCGAGGGCGATCGGTCCCGCGTGGAGGCCTACCTCGATGCGCTCCGCGAGCGGTGGGGCAAGAACATCACCAGCGAGAAACTCGAAGAGAAGGACGAGGAGCGGGGCTACCCGGGGTTCGAGATCCGCTGAGGCGTAGACTCCCCCCGCGGCCCGGGATCGGCCGGCCCGCTGCGAGAGGAGACCCCGGTGCTCGTGCTCTTTGATATCGACGGAACGCTATTGACCGGCGACGGCATCGGCATGCGCGCGATGCATGAGGCCGGGCGGGGGCTCTTTGGCGACTCCTTCACCGCCGACGGCGTCGAGTACGCCGGCCGGCTCGATCCGCTGATTCTGAGCGATCTGCTCGAGGCCAACGGCGTCGAGGCGTCCGTGGACCAGCGCATCGACTTCCGCCTGCGATACTCCCAGGCGCTCGAACGGGAGCTGGAGCGGCGCCCGGCGCGACGCCTCGGGGGGGCGCGCGAGCTGGTCGACGCGCTGCTCGAGGACGGGAGCGCGACCCTCGGCGTCCTGACCGGAAATTTCCCCGAGACCGGCACGATGAAGCTCCGCTCGGCGGGGTACGACCTCGAGGCGTTCGCGGTGTGCGTCTGGGGCGACGATTCGCCGCACGATCCGCCCCACCGGGATCACCTGCCGGCGGTCGCGGCGCAGCGCTACGCCGAGGCCCGCGGCGGCGAGCTGGCGAGCGAGAGCGTGCTGATTATCGGCGATACGCCGGGCGACGTCGGGTGCGCGGCGGCCAACGGGCATCACTGCCTCGCGGT
>CAZXGT010000146.1:0-4469 GCA_964639935.1 uncultured Phycisphaeraceae bacterium | reverse complement strand
CAGGGTTGAACGTCAGGCTCAGACCCACGCTCGGCGCCAGCCCGACGTCCGCGCCGACCCCCGCGCCATCGATCCAGACCGACGCCAGCGCCGCGAACGCCCCGGCCATCCCGAGCCACGCCAGAATCGTCCGCGCCCCGATCATCCGCTTCGGGAGCAGAAGCGTCAGCAGCCCCAGCGCCACCGGCGCCAGCACCGCGATCGCCAGTCTGATCAGCCCCGACTCATCCATCAGCTTCGACCCAGCCGCTTCGTGGTCATCGACCTATCCCTTCGAGCGCGATCCGCGCGGACGCCTTCGCTCATCGCCCCCTATCGGCGATCAGCGCGTCCCGGGCGAGACTCAGTCCGTAAAAAACACCGCCCCGCCGCCGCCCCGCCCATCTACGGGTGGTTGTTTTTCCCCTCCACCGACCCCTCAGAGCGCTTCATCGCCCTGCAATCCCCAACGGAGAAGCACGGGCCCGACGATCTCGTGAACCCCCATCGCCACCACCACGAGCGTGAAGAAATGATCCCCAATCGCCTGCCCCCCAAGGCTTTCCTCCACAATCGACGCCAGCGCCAACGCCACGCCCGCCTGGGGCATAAAGGCCGTCCACAGCCGCCGCCGCGACGCCTTGTCAAGCCCGCCCGCCGCCGAGCCCGCCCTCACCCCGGCGTACGTCAACACCCCTCGCGTCGCGATCAGCGCCCCCGCCGCCACCGCCACGCTCGGGATCGCACCAAGATCGAGCTTCGCCCCCGCCACCGCGAAGAACACGCAGTACACCGGCGCGCTGAGCTGCTCGATCGCGTCAAACAGCGGCTCCGCCTCAGAGGGCCACACGTTCCGCATCAGAAGACCCGCCACCAGCGCCGTCAGCAGCGGCTCGAACCCGAGCTCACCCGCGACCAGCGAGATCGCAAACCCCGAAAGCACCACGAGCGCCGGCAGGCTCCGACCTCCCCTGTGAAGGTAGAACGCCATCAGCAGACCCGCGACCACCCCGAACACGACCGACCCCCCGATCTTCACCACCAGCTGACTCGCGATCCCCCCCTCGCCGCTCCCGCCGACCCCGGCCCCGAGCACCGGCCCCGCCCACGCGAACACCACCGCAAAGAGCGTCACCAGGATCAGATCCTTCAGCACCGTCGCCGCAAGCGCCGTCTGCGCCATCGGGCCGCGTGACCCCGTCTCCGTCATCAACGCCACCAGCACCGCCGGAGAGTTCGCCACGGAAAGCGTCGCCACCAGACCCGCCATCGCCATCGCCGCCATCGACCACGCGCCGAGCTCAAAGCCGAAAAGCCTCGGGATCGACGCCGCCGCGCCGAACACGCCGAGGCCCGCGCAGAGCGTCACCCCAAGACCAAGCGACGCGATCGCCCAGATCCGAGGACCGATCACCTTCAGATCGATCTCCCCGCCCG
The DNA here is from genome assembly GCA_964639935.1 of uncultured Phycisphaeraceae bacterium. GTDB lineage: Bacteria > Planctomycetota > Phycisphaerae > Phycisphaerales > UBA1924 > CALNYS01. Next base: position 3,053 of record CAZXGT010000146.1, on the reverse strand, counting down.
CCGTCAACGCGATCACCACGATCGCCAGATCGTTCACCAGTCGCAGATATTCCAGCTGACCCTTCGTCACCATCTCGAGCGCCGACGGACCCACCAGCATCCCAAAGAGCAGATACCCCGACAGCTTCGGCAGGTGAGCCCGCGTTGACAGCTGACCAAACAGCTGAGACCCGAGCAGCAGCAGCCCAAGGGCGGCCCCGGCCCCACGAAGCCCGCCGTCCGTCACGCCCTCGCCGAGAACCCGGCGCTCCCACGCCCCGCTCACAACAAAGAACGCAAGCAGCGCCGCCACCGCCACGATCAGCCGAGCCGCCGAACTCATGACGCCCCCGCCGCGCTCGCGGCCCCACGCCCGCCCCCCGATGTCCCCGCCGGGTCCACGGCCGTGCCCATCGGCGCCCGCCGCATCCCAAGCGTCGCCGACGTCACCGCCACCTGCGAGAGCAGACCCGCCAGAACAATCACCGTCAGCAGCTTCCGCGCCGTTTCGTCGGGTGAACTCACCACGAGCGACACCGCCAGCGCCACCGCGAGAGGACTCTGCCGAACCGCCGCCAACCCGAGCGTCCCAAGCGCCGTCTCACGGCCCGCGCCCGCCCGAAGCGCCGCCGGCTTGATCGCCGCTCGAGCGCCGGCGATCACCGCCGCCAGCATCACCCCGCGCCACCCGATCGCCGGGTCAAGAAGCACGCCCGCCAGGATCGCGAAGATCACCGCCGCCGCGTGCTCCGCCTTCAGGATCAAACGCTCAAACGACCGCAGCTCCGTCCCCGCCAGATTGCCGATCACCGCGCCCGTCACACCCGCCACCAGCAGCGGCGAGAGATCCAGCTGATGCGCCAAACCGCCAACCAGCGCCACCACGCCGAGCACCACCGCCAGCCACTGCCCCCGATTCCCGCCCGCCTCGCGCAGCGCGAACCGGCCGATCAACCCCGCCGCCACCCCGAGCAGCGCCGTGAGCGCCAACCGGGACCCGCCGATCAGCCACACCGGGAGATCGCTCGCCGCCGCCTGCGCCCCCGCCCGATGCGTCAGCGCAAAGACCGCGCCGAAGACCAACACCGCCGCCATCAGCGCAAGCCCCCCCGCGCCGCGCACCACCACCGTCCCCTTCCGCCACGAGGACTCATCCCCCCGAGCCAAAGACCGCGTCTCCAGAGCCCACCCAAGCGACGAGCACGCCACCAGCGCCGAGATGGGCCACATCGGCGCGGACGCCGCTCCGTCCTCCCCGCTCCCCAGCCAGAACCGAACGCCGAACCACCCCAGCGCCCCGAAGACCGCAAGCGAAACCGCCGCGTCCAGAACAAACGCACGCACCCCGGGACGCGGAATCTGCTCGATCAGCCGCCGATTCGCCTGCAGCCCGATCATCAGGCCGATCCATCCGAGCCCGAGCACCACAAGGGGCGTCATCGAACGCACGGTCTCGCCCGTCGCGACCCCCAGCCCGTGCGGACCGATCGCCGCCCCCGCCGCGATCCCAAGCCACCCCCCGCTCACCAGCGCGCTGGTCAGCCGCCACCGCCGAAGCCGAAACCCGAGACGGCTCGTCGCCACGAGACCAAGCACCGCGATCAGCAGAATCGCCAGAAACGTGGTCATGGCGAACGCCCCTCACTGGCCCGCGGAAGCGAAATCAGACGCCCGGTCCGGCGTACCGCTCAATAGGCATCGTAAAGCCCACAGGGCGCTCGCTCGGCTTGAGCTCCTTCTCGATGTACTCAAAGACGCTCTCGGCGAGCGTCCGCGTCGACGCCGAAAGCAGCATCTTGCTCCCAGTCCGCTCCGGAATCAGCGACGCCAGACCCGCGAAGATCGGCATCTCCTCGCGCAAGAGCGCGCTCATCCCCTTGCTCTCGACCACCGTCGCCCGCGTCAGCCCGATGTCAAGCAGCGCGGTGATGAGCGCGTCGAGCTGACTCGGGTCGGCGCTGATGAGCACGAGCAGCACCCGGTCGCCTCCGCCGCCTTTGCTCCCGCCCGTCGCCTCAGTCATGTGAACGATCCTCGCGAACGAGCTCCGCGTAGAGCTCCTCGCCAGAGCTCGCGCTCCGAAAACGCTCCAAAGCCCCCTCCGCCCGCGCGATACGAGCCAAACGGGCCAGCAGGCGAACGTGGTCCCAGGGCGACTTCGCGCTGCCCACCATGCAGAAGATCACGTCGCTCGGCGGATGGTCCGCCTTCCCGAGCTGCACGCCCCCCTTCACCACCGCCGCCACCACCAGCGTCTCATCAACGCTCTCGAGAAGCGCGTGCGGGAACGCCACGCCCTCGGGCGTCGACGTCGGGGCCCGCGACTCCCGATCGCGCAGCGACGACTCGAGCTCCGACGCGTCCACCCCCGCGCTCCGCGCCGCCGAGGCCAGACGACCAAGGAGCTCGTCCACGCCCCCGACGTCGTCGAGAACAAGCGTCCGCTCGGGATCCAAATACTGTTCAAGCCGCATACCGTCTCCGGATAAGGCTGCACTGTACCCAAACCCGGCCCGCTCCGTCGCCGCGCATCCACTGGCGAGCGTCACGCAAACTGCCGAAGATACGCCGATGACCAGCTCATACGACTCGCGTCGCCTCCACGCCATCGCCCTCGCCGCGGCGCTCGTCGCCTTCCTCTCCGCCTGCGGCGCCGCCGACGATTCACCCCCGCCCCCAGCGCGGGCCGCCGAGACCGAGCCCGTCCGTCTCGCCTACGACCTCGCTGTCGCCGATCCGGTCAACACCCTCCTCGCTCGCTGGGCCGACGCGAACCCTGACGAGCCCGTCTCCTCGCGCTCTGACGTCTCCACCTCGCTCGCTGTCCAGACCGAAGCCGGTAGCGTCGACGCCGACGTCCTCATCATGAGCGAGCAGACCCCGCTCCCCGATGGAGAAAACGCCCCCATCGCCGTCAGGCCCTGGACGCGCGACCCCATCGTCCTCTTCGCCGCGTCAGACGAAACACGATCCGCCGACGAGATCTTCGAGAGCGACGACCGCATCGCCATCGCCGTCGAAGCCGGACCCCTCGGACAGTTCACACGCTTCGGCTTCCGAAAGCTCGAGCGATG
>CAZXGT010000145.1:0-4521 GCA_964639935.1 uncultured Phycisphaeraceae bacterium | reverse complement strand
GCGAGGCCTTCGCGTCCTTCTATCGACCTGAGAATCGGTTCACCATCGTCATCCGGCCCGATAACCCCGCGGGCGAGCTCGAGGCTGGCGACGCCGGTTCCGAGTGACTCGCTCTTTCTCGATGAATCCGAGGCCCGTCGCGTCCGTCGCGGCGGGTCTTTCTCGTTCGACCGCTCACGGGAGAGCGATACACTCCGCCCATGACCATGCTTGACATTCTTCTGATCGGTTTGGCGCTGGCGCTGCTCGTCTGCGTCGGGTGGCTTCTGCTCGAGCGCTCCTGGCAGGCTGCGGAGAAGGCGCGTCTCTCGTCGCGCGTCGAGGAGCTCGAGCGCGATCTCGCCGAGGCGTCGGCCGAGAGAGAGCGCATCGGCGTCCGGGCCGATGAGATCAACGAGAAGCTCTCGGGGCTCAACACCGAGGCGGCGACGCTCCGGGCGAATCTCGAGAACGCCGAGCGGAGCCGCAGGGAGGACGAGCAGAAGCTGAAGCTGCTCCGGGAGACCTTCGACAGCTTCGCGAGCGAGGCGCTCGACAAGAGCACGCAGCGCTTCATGAAGCTCGCCAACGAGACCTTCGCCAAGCATCAGCAGGCGGCCAGGACGGAGCACGACGAGCGCCGCCAGGCGGTCGAGAAGCTCGTCACGCCGATCGCCGAGGGCCTGAAAAAGACCGACGAGCAGCTCAAGAAGCTCGAGCAGGAGCGGATCAAGACCAGCGCGACGCTGCTTGAGAAGTTCGAGCAGGAGGAGCGGCAGCGGCGGCTGCTCACCGAGGAGACGCGGAAGCTCTCTGATGCGCTGCGCCGGCCCGAGGTCCGCGGGCGCTACGGCGAGATCCAGCTCCAGCGCGTCGCCGAGATCGCGGGCATGACCAGCTACTGCGACTTTGACACGCAGCGCACCGTCACGAACAGCGCGGGGCAGAAGCTCCGCCCCGACATGGTGGTGAAGCTCCCGAACGACCGCGTGATCGTCGTGGACGCGAAGGCGAACATCGACCCGTACCTCCGCGCGATCGACGCCGAGACCGAGGAGGATCGCGAGGCGCTGCTCGAGCGGTTCGCCGACGGCATCGGTCGGCAGGCGAAGGATCTGGCGAAGAAGGAGTACCACGGGCAGTTCGAGCGCACCCCCGAGTTCACGGTGATGTTCGTCCCGGGCGATCAGTTCGTCGACGCCGCGCTCTCGCGCCGCCCGAGCCTGATCGAGGACGCGGCGCAGCAGAACGTGATCCTCGCGAGCCCGTCGACGCTCATCGGTCTGCTCCGGGCTGTGGCGGTCGGGTGGCGCGAGATGGCGATCTCCGAGTCCGCCCGCGAGCTGCTCAAGCTCGGGCAGGAGCTTCACGAGCGATCGGCGAAGATCCTGGAGCACGTTGCGAAGGTGGGGCGCGGTCTCGATCGCGCCGTGGGCTCCTACAACGATCTGGTCGGCTCGGTTGATTCGCGCCTCCTGCCCACGCTGCGGCGCTTCGAGGAGGCCGGCGCCGCCTCGAGCAAGAAGCTCGAGGAGCTCCCGCCCGTGGAGGTCCGCACGCGCGAGCTTGCCGACGCCCGGGCGCTCACGGCGCCCGGCAACGGCGCCGCCGACTGATCTCTACAGGCCCATCCACGCGGTCAGGTCGATCCTGACGCGTCCCGGTTCCCGCTCCCAGGGGAGCAGCGCGACCGGCCAGGCGGCGCGCAGGCTCCCGCGGCCGAGCGTCAGTTCGCGAGTGAGCCCCATGAGCAGCGACCCGTCGGGGGAGACGGCCTCGGCCGGGACGCTCACGAGAGCCGACCAACGGTCCTCGCTGACGCTGTGGGCGAGCAGGTCCATCTGGAATCGGCCGCCGAGCGCCCGGATGCTCCCGTCGGCGCCGATCCGCGCCGCCGCGACGCTCGCCTCGCGCGGGCCGATCCATACCGTCATGGCGTCGCGCTCCAGCCGATCGGTCGTCTTCGCCTCGATGTAGAGTTCCCAGGCGTTCGCGCTCGCGCGGCGCTGGACGAGCGCTCCGGCCTCCAGGCCCGTTGGGAGCGGGCGAGCGGCGCGGGCGAGCCAGTCCGTCATGGTCAGATCGAGCTCGAGCGGACCGAGCCGGGCGCCGGGGGGCGTCGCGGCGATCTCGGCGACCGGTCGCGGGATCTCGACGCTCCGCCGGCCGGCGCTGACGATCAGGAAGGGGCGCTCCGCCGTCTCGGCGCCGCGGGGGGCGGGGAGCAGAACGCTGTTGTAGGGGGCGAGCAGCGCCGGGGCGCCGCTCCGGCGTCCGTCCGAGAGCTCCGCTCGAGCCGTGCGTCCCGCGAGATCGGTCGCCTGCGCCGCGATCGCGCCCGCGCTCGCGGGGTCGCGCACGCGCGCCGCCAGCTCGTCCTGCGCCGCGAGCCACGCCCGGACCCGGTCGGTCACCGACGCCGGGGCGAGATTCTCATCGAGCAACTGATCGAGCAGCCGGGCGTCGGCGTCGGCGTCGAGGGACCACGCGGGGGCGCGCACGCCCGAGATCTCCGCCGTCCGCGTCAGCGCGAGCATGAGCCGCCGGGCGAGCCATCGGTCAATCCGCTCAAGGCGAGCGATCCCAGCCTTCCATTTCTCGGCGAGCCCGATCGCCGCCGCGCGCTCGGCCGGGTGCCGCTCGGCGAGAAAGCCGAGCCCGATCCCGGCCAGCTCGAGCCTCCACGCCTCGCCCGCGTCGGCTCGTTCGGCGTCGTAGAGGTTGAGCCTCCCGAGAGCTGCCGGTTCGACCGTCGGGCGTCCGGGACGCGTGATCCTGAGGGGGCGCTCCGTGGCGCCGATGCGGATCACGCCGCTCTCGGCCCCAGGCGGAACCACCACGCGCACCAGGGCCGCGCCGTCTTCGAGCGGCCCGGCTTCGCGCCACCGCGACCCGGGCTCGCGCCAGCCGTGTCGCCCGCCCGCCGCCGGCTCGATCACCACGCGATGCACGGTTGCCGGCACGCGAGATCCGTTGATCGTCGCGAACGCCTCGCCCGGGCTCGCGCCGCTGACCGGGACAACGACGACGGAGCCCGCGACGGCCGTCACCGCCTCGCCGCCCGCGAAGGCCGGACGATCAACAGCCGGGCGCTCCGGCGCGCCGGCGCACCCGAGCGCGATCGCCGCCGCGACGCACACACTGATCCATCGCCTCGCGCCCATCGTCATCACGCGCTCAGCGCCGAGCCAGTTCCACGCGGCGCTTGAGCATGTAAACGCCGGGCTGACTCGTCGGGATGCCGATGAGTTCCCAGCCGCGGGCGCCCGCCGCGGTGAGGTGATGGATCGGGATCGCCCGTCGAACGCTGATGCCCTCCTTGCCGACGTCGATCGGCTGACGGGCCTTCCGTCCCTCCGGCCCCTCGAGGAAGATCGCCTCGTCGCGCGTCTGGAGCACGGCGTCGGTTCCGAAGAGTCGGAGCTCGGCGTACTCCCACCCCTCGCCGGAGGGGGTCAGGGCGCGTTCGCTCTGAGCGTCGGCGAGCGTCGGCGCAAGGACGGCCCCGATCACGAGCCCCGCAACGATCGCCGCGGCCACGTTTTGATGTCGCATCTCAGGCTCCTTTCGCTCCCTGTATACGCCCGGCGGGTCGGGCGGGCGCGAAAAAAAGCCCCGCGCGAAAACGGCGCGGGGCCCGGGAGGCGGGGTTGCCTCGGGCGATCAGCCCTCGGCCATCTTCTTGGCCTTGGCCCTCGCGTCGTCGAGCGTCCCGACGTACATGAAGGCGCCCTCGGGCAGGTCGTCGGCTTCGCCCGCGACGAGGCGCTCGAAGGAGTCGATGGTGTCCTCGAGCGAGGTGTAGATGCCCGCGAAGCCGGTGAACTGCTCGGCGACGAAGAAGGGCTGGGAGAGGAACCGCTCGATCTTGCGCGCGCGACCGACGATCTGCTTGTCGTCCTCGGAGAGCTCGTCGACGCCGAGGATCGCGATGATGTCCTGCAGCGCCTTGTAGCGCTGGAGGATGGACTGCACGTCGCGGGCGACCTTGTAGTGCCGCTCGCCGAGCACATTGGGGTCGAGGATGCGCGACGTGGACTCGAGCGGGTCGACCGCGGGGTAGATGCCCTTCTCGGCGATGCCGCGGCCGAGGGTCACGAAGGCGTCGAGGTGAGCGAAGGTGGTCGCCGGCGCGGGGTCGGTCAGGTCGTCGGCGGGAACGTACACGGCCTGCACCGACGTGATGGCTCCGCGCTCGGTCGAGGTGATCCGCTCCTGCATCTCGCCCATCTCGGTCGAGAGCGTGGGCTGGTAGCCCACCGCCGAGGGCATGCGGCCCAGGAGCGCCGAAACCTCCGAGCCCGCCTGCGTGAAGCGGAAGACGTTGTCGACGAAGATCAGCGTCTCCTTTCCGGAGGCGTCGCGGAACTCCTCGGCCATGGTCAGCGCCGAGAGCGCCACGCGCAGACGCGAGCCGGGGGGCTCGTTCATCTGGCCGAAGACCATGGCCACCTTGTCGATGACCTTGGCGACGTTGCCCTCGTTGTCGGTGTACTCGGCCTCCTGCATCTCGAGCCAGAGGTCGTTGCCCTCGCGGGTGCG
>CAZXGT010000144.1:3425-4550 GCA_964639935.1 uncultured Phycisphaeraceae bacterium | reverse complement strand
CGAGCGCCAGATCCCGCGAGGGCCACCCGTAAAAGCGCTCGGCGATCTCGCTGACCCGCTGGGCCAGATCCCTGACCTCAACGACCGCGACCGATCCGGCGGCGGCACGGTGTTCGCGCTGCATCTGCGCCTCAACCGCCACGGCCACGGCGCCCCGCCGCACGGCGCCGGCGATGTGATCCCGCCCGTCGCCCCGCGGCCCGATCCGCGCCAGGAACAGATCCCCGGGCCTCACGCGGCGGCTGTCGTCGGCGAGGCCGCGCACCTCGACCCGCGGCGCAGGCGCGCTCGTCAGGCCGTCGAGAAGCTCGGGAAGCAATGCCATCATGGGGCTCGAAGAGACGTTTCGATCCCGGACGGTATCGTCCGAGAACCGGCTCCGCTGGCAAAAAAACGCGCTGCCCGACGGGCCGATCAGGCCCCGACGCGGAGTCGTTCGCCGAGAAAGCCCGGGAGTCCCGCCCTGGCGATCTTCCGACCAACCTCCTCGACGTCGTACGCCACGCGGTGGAGCTGGAACGTCATCGCCTCGGTGTCAACCATCGCCCATGCCGCGTCGGGGTTGCGGTCTCGAGGCTGACCGACCGAGCCCGGGTTCACAATGAACCGGTGCCCCTCCGGCATCCGGATCACCAGATCCTGCGGCGGCTGCACCCACCGGATCTCCTGCGAGGCGCCGCCGCCTTCAGCCTGATAGAAGAGCGCCGGGTTGTGCGTGTGCCCGACCGCGCCGATGCGTCCGAAGAAGCCGTTGAAGGCGTCGGTCGCGGCCTGCAGATTCGAGAGGTAGGCGTAACGACGCTCGCCAAAGCTCCCGTGCGTGCACTCAAGGCCCTCTACCTCGATCCGCCGCGGCCAGTCGAGAATCGCCGAGGTGTGCACCTCGGTCAGCTGCGCCCGAGTGAAGAGGAGCGACTGCCGCGCGGTGTCGTTGAACCCGAGGGCCCGGTCGGGGTCCAGGGCCGCCTCGTCGTGGTTTCCGACGATGACATGATCGCACGCCATCTGCACGAGCTCGACGCACATCCCCGGCTCGGGCCCGTAGCCCACCACGTCGCCGAGACACACGATCAGGTCGGGCGACGCCGACGCGATGCTCCGAAGCGCCGCGATCAGCGCCTCAAG
>CAZXGT010000144.1:0-3325 GCA_964639935.1 uncultured Phycisphaeraceae bacterium | reverse complement strand
TCGGCCTCCTCGGCTTCGCTCGCAGCCTCCTTGGCCGCTTCCTCGTCCTGCTTGGCCTTCTCTTGCTTGCGCTTGTAGGCCTCGACCTTGGGCTTGTCCGGGCTGATGATCATGCTCATCCGCCGTCCCATCTTCCTGGGCGGCGTGTCCACCTTCGAGATGTCCTCGAGCGCCTCGACGACGTCGCGGAGGATGTCCTCCCCAAGGTCCGCGTGGACCACCTCGCGCCCGCGAAACTGCTGAACGAGCATGACCTTATGCCCCTGCAGCAGAAACTTGCGGGCGCGATCGATCCGGATCTGCACATCGTGCGGATCGACCTTGATCGACCGACCCAGACGCACTTCCTTCATCTCATGCGACTTCTGGGAGGCCCGGTTCTTCTGATCCTTCTTGGACTGCTCGTACTTGTACTTGCCGTAGTCCATGATCTTGCAGAGAGGCGGGCGAGCGTCGGGCTGGATCTCCACGAGATCAAGACCCGCCTCGCGAGCGCGGGCGAGCGCCTCGGGCGTCTCGACGACGCCCACCTGCTCGTTGTTCTCGTCGATCAAGCGCACCGGCGAGAGCCGGATCATTTCATTCGTTCGGGTGCGGTTCGCCGGGCCGGCGTCCCGAAAATAGCGTCTGCGAGCGATAAGTTGGGTCTCCCATGAGGGGTGAGGCGACGATCGATCATCGCTTGCCGCGAACACTCCCGGCGACGACGACGACCCGCATGTTCCATCGGTTCATGACCACGGCGAGATTGATCGCTGCGCGATCGCTCGGCGGGACGCTCCGGTCCCGCAGACCCCAATCGGAGTGCTCCGTAGCCACTTCCACATAACCAAACCGTACCAGCACCCGGAGGGCCCGGCAACATTTGACGGCGATTTTGGGTCTCAATCCGATCATGCGCGGCCCCATTGCCCCGCCCCGCGCATTTTTTTCTCCTCCTGCTGAGAGCACAGGGTCGCTCGCGCACACACCAGTGACGCGGGACGCATCCCGCGGCACACACGCCCGCTCAAGAAGGAGAAACCCATGACCCGCTCCGCTCTCACCGCCCTGCTCGCCTCCGCCGTCGCCGCCCCGGCCTTCGCCTTTCCCGTCGACGGCGACTACTTCGACGCCGCGGGATGCGACGACCACGGCCCGCTCCAGGCCATCGAGGAACTCGGCACCGGTCCGTTGTTCCCGACCGACGAGCTCATCCGCACCGGCGCCACGTTCACCGAACTCTCGGCCTGCGTCGTCACCGACGACGCCTCCATTCCAAACGCGCTCGTCGAGATGACCAATCTCTCGGGCCGAGCCTGGACCGACCTCTTCTATGTCGGCGACGGAGAGACCTCCTTCTCCAACGTCGACGGATTCGCGACCACCAACGAGGCCCCGCCGCCGGACTCGCTCCTGACCTTTGCCTTCCGCATCGACGCGGTCGGAAACAACCGCCCGCTCGTCTTCGAGAGCATGAACGCCGACGGGGTCTTCGAGGACGGCGAGACCTGGCAGTTCATCGTGCAGGACTTCAGCAACTCCCTCGGACTCGGTCCCGGAGCGATGGGCTCCCTCGACTTCGCCGGCGGCTCGTTCGGGGACCAGCTCTCCGCCGCCAGCATCGTCCAGTTCGTGCCCGCCCCGGGCGCCGGGGCGCTCTTCGGTCTTTCCCTCATCGCCGCCGCACGCCGCCGGCGAATCTGAGATCCCTCCCGCCTCGGGTCGGCTCGATCGGCCGGCCCGACGGCTTCTCTTCTCTCCTGACTCCCTCTCTCACACACGTGCAACGGTCGGCGCCGCGGAATATCCCCCCGCGGCGTCGTCCGTTTTGGGCTCAGGCGATCGCGCCCTCGAACCGCTCGACCACCCGCGTCGCCCCGCGCGTCTCGGCTTCCTCCCGAAGCGCTTCGGCGAACTCGCCAAGCGGCATCGTGCCGAGATCCTTCTGGATGCCCCTCGCCCGCACCGACACCGCCCGCGCCTCCGCGTCCCGCGGACCGACCACGATCAGGTACGGGATCTTCTCATCCGCCGCCACCTTGATCTTCGCCTGCACCCGCTCGTCCGACGCGTCGAGCCCCGCCCGCAGGCCCCGCGAAACCAGCGCCCCGTGGACCTCCTTCGCGTACTCGAGCGACTTCTCGCTGATCGGCAGCACCCGCGCCATCTCAGGGCTCAGCCACACCGGGAACGCCCCCTCGAAGTGCTCGATCAGCACCCCCGTGAACCGCTCCATCGAGCCGAACGGAGCGCGGTGGATCATCACCGGACGGTGCGGCTGGTTGTCCGGGCCGATGTACGAAAGATCAAACCGCTCCGGCAGGTTGTAATCCACCTGCACCGTCCCGAGCTGCCACTCGCGACCGATCACGTCCTTCACGACGAAATCGATCTTCGGCCCGTAGAAGGCCGCCTCGCCGGGTTCCTCACTGAAGGGCACGCCGAGCGTCTGCGCCGCCTCGCGCAGCGCCGCCTCCGCCTTGTCCCACTTCGCCGAGTCGCCCGTGTACTTGCTCGAGTCCGGATCGCGCAGCCCGATCCGCACGCGATAATCCTCCATCCCGAGCGTGCGGAAGATGATCTTCACCAGCTCCAGGCACCCCGCGATCTCCGTTCCGACCTGCTCTTCGGTGCAGAAGAGGTGCGCGTCGTCCTGCGTGAACCCGCGAACCCGCGTCATCCCCGAGAGCTCGCCCGACTGCTCCCAGCGGTAGACGGTGCCGAACTCGGAAAGACGCACCGGCAGATCGCGGTAGGAGTGCGGCTGGCTCCGGAAGATCCGCGCGTGCATCGGGCAGTTCATCGGCTTGAGCATGAAGCCCTCGACCTCGCCCTCGCGCACCTTGTTCGAGAGCTCCCCGCACGTGCACCCCTCGTCGGCGAGCATCTCCATCGCCTCGCGCTCGACGATGGGGGGGTACTGCGACTCCTCGTAGTACGGGAAGTGCCCGCTCGTCCGGTAGAGCTCGAGCTTCCCGATGTGCGGCGTGAACACCTGCGTGTACCCCTGCCGGCGCAGCTCCTGACTGATGAAGTCCTGCAGCGCCTGCCGCACGATCGAGCCCTTGGGCGTCCACAGCACGAGCCCCTGCCCGACCATGTCGTCGATATGAAAGAGCCCGAGCTTCTTCCCGAGCACGCGGTGATCGCGCTTCCGCGCCTCCTCGAGGTTGTTCAGATGCTCGTCGAGTTCCTTCCGCGTCGGGAAGGCCGTCCCGTAGACGCGGGTCAGCCGGTCCGAGTTCTCGTCGCCGTGCCAGTAGGAGGACGCGAGCGACATCACCTTCACCGCGCCGATGCGACCGGTCGAGGGCACATGCGGCCCGCGGCAGAGGTCCTCCCA
>CAZXGT010000143.1:0-4555 GCA_964639935.1 uncultured Phycisphaeraceae bacterium | reverse complement strand
GACGTTCTCGAAGAGGACGGCGTGGACGGCGTGGGTGATGGGCATGTCGACGCCGAGGCGGATGGACCAGGCGGTGACGGACTTGGTGGTTTTGACGCCTTCGACGACGGAGCTGGTGCTTTCGAGATAGTCGTCGAGCGTCTGGCCCTTGCCGAGGGCTTCGCCGCAGGAGCGGTTGCGTCCTTCGGGGGAGAAGCAGGTGGTGGCGAGGTCACCGACGCCGGCGACGCCGAAGAAGGTGTCGGGTTTGGCGCCGAGCTTGGCGCCGAGGCGGGCGATCTCGGCGAGGCCTCGCGCGAGCAGGGCGCTCTTGGCGTTGGCGCCGAGGTCGAGTCCGTCGACGGCGCCGGCGGCGATGGCGATGACGTTCTTGACGGCGCCGGCGATCTCGACGCCGAGGGGATCGTCGGAGGTGTAGACGCGGAGCCAGGGCGCGTTGAAGAGGCGCTGGGTCCGCTCGGCGAGATCGAAGCGCGCCGAGGCGGCGATCATGGTCGCGGGCTTGCGCTCGGCGAGCTCGGCGGCGATCGTCGGTCCCGAGAGCGTCGCGAGGGGGCGCTGGTCGTGCGGCTCGGCGAGGGCGTCGGCGATGATCTGCGTGGGCGTCAGGAGCGTCTTGATCTCGATCCCCTTGGAGACCGAGACGACGGGGAGCTCGGGCCCAAGCGCGCCCGCGAGCCGGGCCCAGACGTCGCGCAGGAAGGGCGTGGGGATCGCGGAGAGGATGAGGTCGGCGTCGCTGGCGGCTTGCTTGAGGTCGGTCTCGGTCTCGACCGTCTCATCGAGCGTGAAGCCGTCGAGCCGGGGCGAGCGGCGGGTGCTCCTGAGTTCGTTGAGGGCGTCGGCGTCGTGCGACCAGATGCGGCATCGCGCTCCGGCGAACGTGAGGGCGTCGGCGCAGACAAGGGCCATCTGGCCGTCGCCGAGGATGGTCACGAGCTGGTCGCTGGCGGCGTCGTCTGGCGTCATGGGTGGTTCCTCGGGGGCGTGTTCCCGTTGTCGAGCTCGTGCGGCGGGCGACGCCCGTCGGCCTTGCGCTCCCTCCCGGCGTTCGGGGTAGGATTCGCGGGTCCGGTTGAACCGCATGGGGCGCCGGGCGTACCTAAGGGCAACGGTGGGGGCCCGCCGCGCGGGCGCTCTTCCGACCTCCTCCGCCTTTCTCCGGCATCTTCACCTTATCCAGAGGGGATCGCCAGTCGCATGAGCAGTGTGAACGCAAACATGACGCCCGAGGCCGCGGCGGACGCGGCGACGCGCCCGGCGGTTCGGGAGAGCCAGCGCCAGCAGGCGAAGATCGAGCGCTGGATCCTGCTGTATCTCGTCGGTCTGGTGCTCGTGCTGACGACGCTGATCGCCCGTGCGATCGGCGGCGTGAGCGAGGACGTGGCGTCGATCCCGGCGGCGATCGGCGCGCTGCTCCTTGGGGCCCCGCTCATGTGGGCGGCGGGTCGCGAGCTGCTCGTAGAGGGCAAGGGCACGTACAACGCGCTGGCGGCGCTGGCGATTCTGGCGGCCATCAGTCTGGGCGAGTACGTGACGGCGGGGCTCTTGGCGTTCATTCTGTTGATCGCCGAGCAGGTGGTGCGCCGCACGGCGTGGGGCGCGCAGCGGGCGATCGAGCAGCTGGTGCGTCTGACGCCGGACACGGCGCGCGTGGTGCGCGACGGCGAGGAAGCGGAGGTGTCGCTCAAGGAGGTTCGCGAGGGCGACGTCGTTCGCGTGCGTCCGGGCGAGAATCTGCCGGTCGACGGCACGGTGAGCCGGGGGACGACGCTGATCAACCAGGCGAGCCTGACGGGCGAGTCGGCGCCGGTGGAGGCTCAGGAGGGCGCGCAGGTCTTCGCGGGGACGACGAACCTGACGGGGCAGATCGATCTGACGGCGACGAGCGTCGGCGCGGACACGACGATCGGCAAGGTGAGCCAGCTCATCCGGGAGGCGGAGCACGACCGGACGCCTCGGCAGCTTCTGATCGAGCAGGTGGCGGCGTACTTCGTGCCGGTGGCGCTCTCGGTGGCGGGGCTCGTGTGGTACTTCATGAGCAAGAGCGAGAACCCGGTGGTCCGTGGGGACGCGACGCTCACGGCGATCACGATCCTCGTGGTGCTCTGCCCGTCGGCGCTGCTGCTCTCGAGCCCGACGGCGATGGTGGCGGCGTTCGCGGCGGCGGCGCGCCTGGGCATCATGATCAAGCAGACGGGGTATCTGGAGCGCTCGGCGGACATCGACACGGTGGTGTTCGACAAGACGGGCACGATCACGACGGGCGTGTTCGCGGTGAGCCGGCTGGTGCCGGCCGAGGGGGTCGAGGGCGCGTCGCTGCTTCAGGCGGCGGCCGACGGCGAGGTGCACTCGAACCACCCGCTGGCGCGATCGATCATGCACACGGCCAAGGCCGCGCGGATCACGCCGGCCGAGAGCGACCGGTTTGAGGAGATCCACGGTCGCGGCGTTCGGGCGCAGACCTCGGGGGGCGAGGTGCTCGTCGGGCGGCGCGGGTGGATCGCCGAGCTGATCCCGGGCGCGGCCGAGGAGATCGAGCGGGTCGAGAGCAAGATGGCCGGGATGACGGGCGTGCACGTGGCCAAGGGCGGGCGGTACCTCGGGGCGGTGGGGCTCGAGGACAAGATGCGCAAGGAGTCGACCGGGGTGGTTGCGCGGCTCCGCGAGCTCGGCGTGACGCGGGTGGCGATGTTCACGGGCGACCGGCGCCCGGTGGCCGAACGCGTCGGCGCGGCGGTGGGCGTGGACATCATCGAGGCGGAGATGCTTCCCGACGAGAAGCACGAGAACGTGAAGAAGCTCATCGCTCAGGACCGGCGGGTGCTGGTCGTGGGCGACGGGATCAACGACGGCCCGTCGCTGGCGGCGGCGGACGTCGGCGTGGCGATGGGGCTTTCGGGTTCTGACATCGCGACCAACTCGGCGGGCGTGGCGCTGATGAGCGACGATCTCTCGCGCGTGCCCTTCCTGATCGATCTGGCGCGCCGGAGCCGCGGGGTCATCACGCAGAACATCGTGGCGTCGATCATCCTGGCGCTGATCGGGCTGGCGCTCGCGGCGACGGGGACGCTCAGCGTGCTGGTCGCGGCGCTGTATCAGATGCTCGGGAACGTGTTTGTGATCGGCAACAGCTTCCGCCTGATCCGCTACGGCGAGGAGCACGCGGACTATGAGTCGGCGCCGGTGGTGGCGGCGGAGCAGCCGGAGAGGTCCGAAAGCGCGACCCCGGCGGCGGGTCCGGGCCCAGCGGCGGCGGGGATCTGAGCGCCCGAGGGCGAGTCGACGCCCCGGAATCCCCGGGCTGTCCACATTTCGCGGATCTTGGCGCCCGGGGCTTCAAGCGCCGGGCGTTTTTCCGTATCTTCTGGTCAGAGAGACTACGGCGTCGCGCATGAGGTCGATGGACCGACCGAGCGGCCTGCGGGTTGGCTATGTCATTGTCCGGCAGGCAGTTGGGCGCAAGCGAGAAGGATCGAGCCTGTGACCGAAAGACCGCCCCTGCAAGACGAACTCGCCGTTGAAGCCTCGGACCACTTCCGCCGGATGGTCGCGAGCGTCGGCGTCAAACGATTCTCGAGCTGCATGGAGTTGTCCACACGGCAGATCAACCGGATGCTCTCGGGCGCGCAGCCCAATCCGGTGGACCGCCTGGTGCGGTGCCTGCAGTCGTGCGAGGCGGATGTGGGCGACGAGGCGCTGAGCTTCATCTGCCAGGAGGCGGGCGGGATTTTTCTGAAGGACGAGGAGCCGGATCTGGATCATTCCACGGTGCACGCGGTGCAGGAGTGCGCCGATGCGATCCGGGCGGTCGCCGACGGCGAAGTGACGCGAGCGGACGAGCGGTCGGTGCGCGAGGCGATCTGCTCGCTCACGGCGTTGCTTCGATCGGTGCGCGAACAGCGCGAGCGCGAGACAGAGGCTCCGGCGTCGGGAGGCGATGTGGCCGCAGTGGTTGATGGTCAGAAGCTGACGCCCGTGGTGCGATCCAAGAGCGCCCGCGGCAAGGTGGCGCACTCGGCCTGAGGGCGATCATCGGTCGAGATCGAGGAGCGCCTCGAAGCGGCGGCGGTGAGGGTCGCCGCCGAGATCGGCGTCGATGATGCGCAGGCGTCGGATCTCCCGGGCGATCTCGTCGGCCCGCGAGGGGCTTTGCCGAGCGATGATCTGAAGCATGCGCGACCAGGAGCGCCAGAAGCGGCCGTTGAATCGTTCGCGGGCCTCGGCGTCGCCGGCGATGTCGCGGTAGATGGCGAACGCCTCGGCGTCGCGATCGAGCGCGAAGAGCGCCTCGGCCCGAGCGAGGTCGGCGTCCGGGCCCCCGGTCGCGCGGGCGAGGGCGGCGAGGGCGGCCTCGGGATCGCCGGCGAGGGCGAGCGAGAGAGCCCGCTGGTCGGCGTCGCCGGCGAGGGCGAAGAGTTCGGCGGCAAGGTCGGCGCGTTCGCGGCTGGCAGCATGATCGCCCTCGGCCTCCGCGGCGCGGGCGACGGCGAGGATCTTCGGCGCGAGCAGCGCGGCGGCGGGAGCGGCGACGCCCGGGGGCGCTGAGAGGATT
>CAZXGT010000142.1:0-4615 GCA_964639935.1 uncultured Phycisphaeraceae bacterium | reverse complement strand
GGCCGCTCGCGAGCTTGAACCACCGGCGCTGACCCGAGGAGTTGACGAAGATCAGCTGCGCCTCCACGCCGCTCATCGCCTCGAGGGCCCAGTCGCGCGGGCTGCCGGTGGGGCGGCCCGAGCGCAGGAGCGAGACGCCGGCGTCCTCGAGCCGGCGCGCGGCGCCCTCCATCGCGTACGCGGCGAAGGCGCCCCCGCCCGAGTACCCGTTGAAGAGCCAGGCGGACTCGGGCTGAATAAACAGCGAGCTCATCGCGCGGTAGGCGCTCTCGGCCTCGCTCCCCACGATCTGCCCGGCCCACGCCCACCGGTCGCTGCCGACACGACCCAGGACGTCGGTCAGGGCGAGCGGGCCGTTCTCCGCGTCCGCGACCTTGACCGGCGCGTTCAGGCAGAGAGTGACCGCGTCGAGGTCGTCGCCGAGAGCGCGCCACGACCACGGGCTCGTGCGCGCCGCGGCCTCGATCACGTCGGCGAGCTGGCGGAGTTCAGCCGGGTCAACGGTCCCGCCGAGGCGGCCGGACGGCGTCTCGGTCCAGACGACGGGCTGGCCGCGGCCGGCGGCGAGGGCGGCCGCGGCCGGCCAGGCCGGGTCCGACTCGGCGGCGACGATGAGACCGGGCGGCGTGTGGCCGAGGTCGCCCCAGAGCGCGCGCAGGGCGTCCTCGTCGTCGCCGTCGGCCCCCCAGGCGTGCGCGGCGGCGCGGGTCACCGCGTCCGGGAGGCTCTCGGGGCCGGGCTTGTTCGTCGAATACAACCGGACGTCTTCGGGGCTGAAGGCGCGCACGAAGCGAGCGATGTGCTCGCGGGCGGCGTCGGTTCCGTCGTCGATGAGCACCGGGAAGCGGCGCTCGGGGGACCACTCGGCGATCGCCCCCAGATAGGCGTCGGGGGAATCGGCGATGACGACAAGGGACGCGACGGGGAACGCCCTGCGCACGGCCTCGACGCGGAAGCCGAGAAGCGCCTCGGGGGGAACGTCGCTCCGCTGGGCCGGCGCCGGGGCGGCGGGGGCGAGCGTGAGCAGGGCGAGGAGCGTGAGAATCAGCGTGCGCATGGAATCGCCTTCGGTCTGAGTGATCCTTCACTCCAGAGGGGACGCTAGAAGGGACGGCGGAGCGGGTTGATCGCGAGGTTGTCGCGGCCCGGGATGATCCAGTCGGCGATCTCGACGGCTTCCTGGAAGGACTCCTTCGCCCGGTCGACGTCGGCGGCTCGCTGAAGGACCTTGCCCTGATCGAGGTGCTCGGTGGTGGGCACCGCGTCGCCGGCGATCAGGAGCGTGTGGGAGGGGAGCGAGACGAGCAGGCCCGTGAGCCCGGGGGTGACGCCGGGGAGGGGGAAGAGGTCGACGCCCGGGGCGAGCGAATCCGGGGCGGGCTTGCAGCGGTGGAGGAGGGCGACCTCGCGCCGGAGGAGCTCGGCGGTCTCGTCGTCGCCCTCATCGGCGGCCTTCTTGAGCTGGGTGGCGAGGGGGACGCCGATGGACTCCCGCTCGGCGCCGGAGACGAGCCACTCGGCGCGCTCGAAGGCGGCCAGACCGCGGGTCGTGTCGGGGTGGAAGCAGGTGAGGAAGACGTGCGTGACGTCGGCTGGCGCGAGCGCGGCGCGCTCGCCAAGGCGGGCGACGAGAGCGCGGGCGGGCAGGCCGGGATCGATGAGAATGACGGCGGCGCCGGCGCGGATGAGCGTGGTGGTGGCGTGCCCGGTGCGCACGGGGGCGCGCTCGTTCCAGAGCGGATGGTTGGCGAGGGCGCCGATGGAGACGACGCGGGCCTCGGGGGCGTCGGGCTGTCGCGCTGGGTTCGGCGTCACTCCTCGTCGCCCTCGGGGCTGGCGATGGTGCGGAGGAAGGGGTCGCCGGCGGCCTTCTTCTCGCGGAGGCGTTCAATGACGAGGTCGGGGCACATGGTCTTGAGGGCGTCCATGTCCTCGCCCATGGCGGCGATCTGCTTGATGAGCGTGGAGGAGGTGTAGGCGAAGGATTGCCCGGCGACGATGAAAACGGTCTCGAGGTTGGCGACCTGCCGGTTGGTGACGGCCTGCTGGATCTCGTACTGAAGATCAGAGAGGTTCCGGATGCCCTTGAGAATGGCGGTGGCGCCCGTGCGCGCGGCGAAGTCAACGGTGAGGGCGCTGAAGGAATCGACGACGATCTCCGCCTCGTCGGGCTCCTGGGCGACGATGCGCCCGGCGAGGGTCTCGGCCATCTCGACGCGCTCCTCGACTGAAAAGAGACTCCGTTTGCTCGGGTTGCGGCCGACGGCGATCACGAGCTTGTCGAAGAGGCGGCGGCCCCGCGCCAGGACGTCGAGGTGGCCGAGCGTGATGGGGTCGAAGGATCCCGGGTAGACGGCGAGCCGGCCGTTGGAGCGAGCGGACATCGAGGATCAGGCCATCGCCGGGGCCTTGGGGAAATCGACCTCGGTCTCGTTGACGTGGTTGAAGTAGTTGGTGAAGACGTTGAGGGCGTAGTTGGCGACGGCCTCGGCCACGGCGCCGTCGGAGTAGCCGGCGCCCTTGAGGTCCTGAACGTCGCGGTCCTCGACCCAGCCCGAGGCGTCGCGGAGCTTGAGGACGAAGGTGATCAGGGCCTTGGTCTTCTCATCGGAAGCCTCGCCCCGTCTCGCGGCGAGCGTGTCGTTCTCGCTCATGCCGGCCTGCTTGGCGAGCACCGTGTGGGCGGCGGTGCAGTAGTCGCAGCCGTTGGCCTCTCCGAGGGCGAGGGCGATGGCCTCGCGTTCGGCGTCGGAGAGCTCGCCCTTGGAGAGGGCGCCGGAGAGGGAGACGTAAGCGTCGAGGGCGGCGCCGGAGTTGGCGAGGCCCTTGAAAATGTTGAGCTGCTTGTCCTTGAGGGGGCCTTCGAGAAGCTCTTTGGCGCGGCCCTGGGCGGAGGCGGGATCGACGACGTTGAGGCGGGGCATGGGCGTCCTTTCGTGGGGGGCGTCCGCGTCGCGTGGCGGGACGCCGCTGGTCTGTTCTTAGTCGAGTCTTATACGCGGCTTAACGAAATTTGATCGAACGGGAACGCGAACACATGCCATCATACGACCGAGGTTCGCCCGTTGGCGCGATCGCGCGGGTGAAATCTGAGCCGGGCGACGGTTCGGCTCGAACGGAATCCGTCAGCGCGGACGCGGCAAGGAGGCGGCTCCATGATTCGAGCGAAGGATCATCACGATGAGGACGCCGAGCGCCGCTCGGGGGGGTCCCGCGTGCGCATGGACATGCATGTGCACTCCTGGGCGAGCAACGGTCCGGCGATCGCGGCGCTCGGGCTGATCGACGCTCCGGAGTGCTGCTCGGCGCCCGAGGCGGTGTACGAGCAGGCGATGAACCGCGGGATGGATCTCGTGACGCTTACGGATCACGACACCATCGCCGGCGGGCTCGAGCTGGTCGATCGCGGGTTTGAGCGCGTCATCCTCGGTGAAGAGGTCACGGTGAAGTTCCCCGAGGACGGGCGGACGATCCATTGCCTGGTGTGGGGGCTGAGCCCGGCTGAGCACGAGCAGCTCGGCGCGCTGCGCCTTCGCGATGACATCTACAGCTTCGCGGGGTGGCTTCGGGATCGGGAGCTGGCGCACGCGGTGGCGCACCCGCTCGACGGGATCGGCGACACGCGGGCGATCTGGCGCCTCGAGCGCCTGGCGCTGCTCTTTCGGGGCTTTGAGGTGATCAACGGGGCGCACGCGGGAGGGCACGCGGCGACGGTTCGCGCGTGGATCGACACGCTCACGCCCGATCGGCTCCGGAGCATCGGCAAGCGGCATCTGATGGCGCCGGTGTGGCCCCCTGACGCTCCGCGCGCGACGACCGCGGGCAGCGACGATCACGGTCTCTTGAACATCGGGACGGCGTGGACGGGGGTGGATCGCGAGGCGTTCGGGGACGACGCGGTGACGCCGGCGTCGTTTCTGGATCGCGTCATGTCGGGGGACGGGGAGCCAAGCGGTCGCTCGGGTCGTCCGTCGCTCCTGGCGCATCAGTTTGTTTCCGTGGGGATGGCGCGGTTCGCGGAGCCGATCACGAGCGGTCTTCGCCCGACGCGGCGGCTGGTGGGCCGGAAGATCGCGGCGTTCGCGGGGGTGGACCTGCCGCGGCCGAGCAGGCGGTCGATCCTGATCGATTCGCTGCGCGGTCGGCGCAAGAGGAAGACTGGCGAGAGCTCGGTGCTGCTCGAGTCGCTCCTGTCGCATTTTCACGAGACGCTGGCGCGCTACCCGGACCTGGCGGCGCGGCTCGCTCCCGAGGGACGGCGGGACGGCCCCGCGATCGCGGCGCACGATCGGATGGCGGCGCTCGCCGAGGAGCTGTTCGTCAAGCTGAGCCGTGACGTGGCGGACGCGGCGGTGACGGCGTATCACGAGCGCGACTGGCGGGGCTTGCAGAGCCTGGCGCGGGACGCGGGCGCGCTAGGGCTGGCGCAGGCCCCCTACTTCATCAGCCTGTTTCTGCACAACAAGGATCGGTGGGGCGTCGAGCGCGTGGAGCACGAGCTGGCCGGGAACAACGCGCCCGCACGGCCGATGCGCCTGGCGCTTTTCACCGACACGCTCGGCGACGTGAACGGGGTGAGCCGGTTCATCCGGCAGTTCGCGGAGTGGGCGGAGCG
>CAZXGT010000141.1:0-4624 GCA_964639935.1 uncultured Phycisphaeraceae bacterium | reverse complement strand
CCGCTCCATCGATTCATCCAGACGCCTCTCGTGGTCGTAGTTCTTCCCAAACGCCCCCACTCTGGCCGCCAGCATCCGATCCCGCGCCACGCTCGAGCTCTTCGGATCAACGCTCGGCGGGCAGTCGTCAAACGCCATCACGATGTCCGCCCCCAGCTTCTGCTGGACGTCCATCGCCACCTCGGGCGTCATGTCGATCATCGAGCCGTCAACGACCGACTTGAACCGCACGCCGTCCTCACCCATCGCTCCGATGTCCGCGAGCGAATAGACCTGGTAGCCGCCCGAGTCCGTCAGGATCGGTCCGGGCCAACCCATGAACCGGTGCAGACCGCCGCGACGCGCGACGAGGTCCGCCCCCGGCCGCAGCATCAGGTGATAGGTGTTCGAGAGGACGATCTCGCTCCCCGTGGCCCGCACAAGCGGCGGAATGAGCCCCTTGAGCGACGCCTTGGTCCCCACCGGCATGAACGCCGGCGTCTCGAACGATCCGTGCGGCGTGTGCACCAGCCCCCGCCGCGCGCCTGTCACACGCGACCGCTCCAGGATCTCCAGCCGGACAGCCATGAGACGCGAAGCTTACGCGCTCCGCCGGCGGAGCGTCCCTACGGGCACGGCCCCCACGCCGCGATCAGCGCCGAGAGATCCGCGGCGTTCACCACGCCGTCGCCGTTGAGGTCGGCGCAGCCGGTCGCGCCGAGATCGAGGAAGACCGCGTCGGAGCTCTGCCCGCCGGCCGTCACCACGATCCCCACGAGGCCGCCGACGCCCTCCGGAATATCGGCGCGCAGCGTATCCGCACCCACGTCGATCACCGGCGCCGCCAAGCCGTCCACGGTCACCAGCGGAGCCGAACCGAATCCCGTGCCCGTCAGATCGACCTGTCCATCGCCCGCGAGCCCGAAGCCCTGGATCACCGGTCGCGCGTAGGAATAGGCGCCCGCGAGCGTCGAGGACCGGTTCCGCGTCTGCACCCGCACCGGCAGCCCCGCTCCGACACCCGCCGGCGCGATCGCCGTCAGACGCTCCGGGCTCAGGAACGTGGTCGGGGCAGGCGCGCCATCGAAGATGATCTGTGCGTCGGTCGCGAAGCCCGTCCCGAAGATGTCCACCTCGATCCCGCCGGACGCGGGCCAAACGCTTGGGAAGACCGCGCCAACCTCGACCGGATCCGCCGACGTCACCTCAAACGGTGTCGACACCGTCTGCCCGCCCACGTCGATCACAATCGAGTAGGTGCCAACCTCCAGCCCCTCGGGGCGGTAGAAGCCCAGCACATCGTGATTCTGGACGACGAGCGTCACGGGAAGCCCGCCCGCTGTCACCTCCGGCGCCACGCCGAAATTGTCGCCCGCGACCGTAAAGAAGACCTCCGCGCCCTCGGGCGCAAACCTCGGCAGCGCGTCGAAGATCGACGGGGGCGCGTAGGAAAACGGCTCCGGTGAGATCGCCAACTGGATGCCGACGAACACCCGCACATCGAGGTTCGCCCCCTGGCCCTCAGGCACGGTCACCACGATCGCCTCCTCGCCCGCCGACTCAATAGGTGCGGCGCCCCCGCCGATGAGCACCGTCACGATCCCCGTGCTGTCCACGAGGTTCAACCCCTCAATCGTCAACTGAGAACCGCCCGCGGTCGGGGCGTTGTTGCCGATCAGCCCGGTGATGACCGGCGCCCCGCCGGCAAGCGCCAGCGGAGCGAACCACGCCGACGTGAAGAGAGCTGTCGCCACAGACAGGCACACACGAACCATCATTTTCAGAAACCCTCCGAGGCGGCCTCGCGCGCACCCGCCGCCTCGGAACAGAATTTAGCCGAACAACGCTCCCCCGCAAGCGCTTATCCGGCCGCTCGCCCGGAGGTCCGGGAACGACCGGCTCAGCCTCCCTTCGCCTCGCTCGCCTTCTTCAGAATCTTCCGCTCCCGATCGCTCAGGCTCGTGAGCCCCTCGGTCGCCACTTTCGACAGGATCCGATCGACCTCCGCTTCGCTGGGTCCCCCCCGGCTCGCGCGGGCCCTTCGCGGCTTCCGTTTCTTCGACGCCACGCCCCTGCCCGTGAAATCCAGAAAGTCCCGCAGAAGCTCCGGCTTGCGAACGAAGAACGCCCCGGCGATCGCTCCGCCCAGATGCGCGGCGTCACCGCCCGCATTACTCCCGCCCGCGAGCAGGTTGAACGCCGCCAGCGCCACGAACCCATACACCACCACCTTGAGCGGCGCCGGGATGATGAAGAACAGGAGCACCGTCGACCTCGGCGCCAGGTAGGCCGACGCCATCAACACCCCAAACACCCCCGCCGAAGCGCCGATCAGCGGCGTGTACAGATCGTTGATCAGCACGCCCGGAAGATTGAGCCCCATCTGCCCGAGCCCGTTGAGCAGCAGATACATGATCGCGCCGGCGATGCCGCAGATCAGATAAAAGGCCACGTACTTTCGCCGCCCGAGCCGGCTCTCGACGATCGGGCCGAAGAAAAAGAGCCCGAGCATGTTCATGAACAGGTGCGACAGATTCGCGTGCAGAAACTGAAAACCGATCAGCCGCCATACCTCAAGCTCAAAGAACCCCTTGCCCGTCGAGAAGTGCCCGATGGCCTGAAAGAGCGGGGCCTGCAAGTACCGCTGCTGCCCCACCACGGTTCCGGTCTTCTCATCGACCAGCGGATACGCCGTCGTCCCGGGGAGCGTCGACGGGACCTCCCGCTCGACCCGCTCCGCTCGATCCACCACCTCGGGCGGCGCGCTCCGGTCGATCACCGTTCCCATCGGAACGCTGACGGCCGGCCCCATCAGCGCGTCGATCATGAAAACCCCGATACAGATCGCGATAATCCACGCGTTCGCCGTCCACCCCCGCGGCCCGCGCGAACCGATCCCGCTGCCAAAGCCGCCCTCGAAGCCGCCCCGACCCCGGTGCGCATATTCACGGTCGTACAATCCCATCACCGCTCCATCGGCCCGCCGATCGGGGCCCCGCCAATCCTACGGATTTCCCGCACTGGCGCTCCGCCCCCGAGGGTCGCCCCGCGACATCGACACCAGCTCCCGCCCGACAAGAATCCTCACGCCCCGCGGCCAATCGAATCGCTTCCGCTCGCCGCTGGCGCTGCGGATCGCGCGGGACGCCTCCTCCAGCATCCCGCCGCTCAGGCGATCGAGCCCCACGCCGCCGGCCGCGTGGGCGAAGGCCGCGCGCAGCCCGGAGGCGATCACGATCGCGCGCTCCCGGCGAAGCCGCTCCCGCTCCCACTCGAGCCCGTCGCCGAACACCTCCCGGGCCCGATCTTCGATGAGCCCCGCCGCGTCGCGCAGCACCTCGGCGGTCCGCGCCGCCCGAAGCGACGCGCCGGGCCGCATCCGCTCGATCTCCGCCAGCGCTCCGTGCCGCAGGGCCGCCCGATCGCGATCGACATCCCAGTTCGTGGCGTCCTCCCGCCACCGCGCTCCGCACGCTTCGCAGGCCGCGCGCAGCTCGACAGGCGAGACGCGGAGCGTTGGCCGGACGAGCATCGCCCTCGCGCCGCTCGCGGGACACGCGATCTCACGCGACTCTCTCGCCGCCCCGAGACCGCGAACGCCGGCGCCCCGCACCAGGGCCATCACCACGCCCTCGAGCTGGTCCCTCGCGTGGTGCGCGCTGGCGACGAAGCCGCAGCCGGCCGAGACCGCGAGGCGCGCCAAGGCGGCGTAGCGCACTCGCCGTGCCTCGCCCTCGACGTTTCCCGGGGGAACCTCCACGTGCTCTGTCAGGAAGGAGACGCCGCAGGCCCCGGCGGCCTCTCGCGCAGCCTCCCGGTCTTCTCGCACGTCGTCCACGGGTCGCAGGTCGTGCGTCACGTGCCCGACGACAAGGCCGGCCGTCGCCGATCGAAGCGCGAGAAGCAAGCCCACCGAGTCAGCGCCGCCCGAGCAGGCCACGAGCGTCCGAGCTCCACCCGTGAGTTCACGCCACCGGGCGATCGTCCCGCTCGCCCACGCCTCGCGCCGGTCGATCCCCCGCCACGCCTCGCGCCGCTCATATGCCACTGGCGAACTCATCCTTCTCCCGCCATCCTACCGATGACCCACACGGAGTTCCCCGAACCACCCGATGAGCATACCTGTCGCCATCACGCTCACGCTCGGCCCGTGGCTCGGGCAGGCCGATGCGCCCCCGAGCTCGCTCCCGGGCCTTCTTCTCGCCCTCGGCGTCGCCGCCGTCGGTCTTTCCATCTGGGTCTCGCTCCGCAAGAAGCTCAAGGCGGGCTTCCGTGCCGCTCGCGAGACCTCAGCCGAGAAGATCCAGCGCGTCCGCGCCGAGGCCCAGGCGCACAAGTCCGAGCGCGACCGGGTGAACGAGCTGATGGTCGACGCCGAGGAGCTCGCGCGTCGGCTCGCCGCGCTGCTTGACTCAAAGGCCGAGCGCGTCGAACGGCTGCTCGATCGCGCCGAGCAGCGGCTGCTGGAACTCGAAGCAAAGGAGCGATCCCTCGGTTCGACACCGACCGCGGAGGGCGAGCCGAGGATCCGGACGCACCGCGTGGCGTTCGCCGAACCCGCCGACTCGGAGTCGGCCCCGGACGCGATCCGCTACGAATCAGACGACCCCGTCGCCGTGGAGATCTATCGCCTCTCCGACGAGGG
>CAZXGT010000140.1:0-4694 GCA_964639935.1 uncultured Phycisphaeraceae bacterium | reverse complement strand
ACGCACGACGCGTCCCCCGCCTTGATCGCCTGCGCCGCGAGCATCACCGACTGAAGCCCCGAGCCGCAGACCTTGTTGATCGTCTGTGCGCTGAGCGTCTCGGGCAGCCCCGCCCCGAGCCCCGCCTGACGCGCCGGGTTCTGCCCGAGTCCCGCCTGGAGCACGCAGCCCATGATGCACTCGTCGACGCGATCCTTCACCGCCGGCGCCTCCGCAAAGACCGCGTCGATCGCGTAGGTCCCGAGCCTCGGCGCGGGCGTGCGCGCCAGCCCGCCGAAGAACTTCCCCACCGGCGTGCGCTTCGCGGCGACGATGACGGGCTGACGATCGGCGGGCAGGTCTGACATCTCGGATCTCCTCGGAGGATCTGGAAAGCTGGGCAAGAGTGAAATCGGGTCCGCCTTTGATGGCGAGCCGACAGTCTAGCCCGGGCGGTGCGTGCGCTCGACCGACCCCGGATTTCGCTTGGATTGGCGCCGCGTTCGGATAGTCTTCATGGCGCACAGCATCCGGGAGTCATCTATGCGTCCTCACATCATCGCTCTTGCGATCCTCGCGGTCGCCACGCCCACGCTCGCGGAGATCACCGGCGTCTTCTCCACCGTCTTCCTCACCTCGGACGCGTCCATCGAGATCGCCGGCGTGATCGACGATCCAGAGATCCTCCTTGAGCCGATCATCCTCGACCAGCTCGGCGAGCTCGAGACAACCAAGCGCTCCGTCGCCGCCTCGATACCGGAGGGCTCGGCGCGCTCCGACATCTCCGCCGCCGCGGCCATCGACATCAACGCGGACCGGCTGGAGCTCGATTACTCGGCCACGGCGACGGGGGTCATCGCAACCACGGCGCCCGACGGCTTCGGCTTCGTCAAGTCCCGCGTCGCCAGCACCACGCGCTTCGCCACCGATCGCCCCGTCGAGCTCACACTCTCGGGCGACGCCTCCCGGATGTTCAGCCTCTTCGGCGAGACCACGCCGCTGATCTCCCAGCTTCGCATCGCGGTCATCAACGAGTTCGACGACACACTCGTCCCGCTCTTCCTTGACGATCCTCAGGGCGCGATCGACGAGACCGTCTCCATCGCCGCTGGCGCGTGGCAGCTCCAGATCGCCACCGACACGACGTTCCGCACGTTCGGATTCCCGGAAGGCGAGTGGACCGCCGAGAGCACGCTTGATCTCTCCGCATCGATCGTGACCGTCCCCGCGCCATCCGCGGCGGCGCTTCTTGCGGCCTTCGGGCTTCTCCGTCGCCGACTGCGCTGAGGTATCGCTCACGACGCTTTCACTCGCCGCTCATCGCGTCAGACGAGCGTCATCTGATGATTGAGAATGTTGCAGACTGGTGGGATACCCTCGCCGCGGGAGCCCAGGCGACCGCCATCCTGCTTGGCGCCGCGCTGATCGGGTTCCTCGCGGCGCTGATCGTCATTGCGGTGGCCAAACGGTTTCCGGCGACCGACTCCCGGATCATCCATCGCCTGCGCTGGCCGACGCGGCTGCTGCTTCCGCTTCTCGCCGCGCAGGCGGCCCTCCCGGCTGCGGGGTTCGAGTCTGAAGTTACGAGCGCGGTTCGCCACGCGATCTGGGTCGGCTTCATCGCTGCGCTCGCGTGGCTCGCCGTGGTCTTCGTGAACGCGGCCGCCCGCCTCTATCTCAAGCGTTTCGACGTCGCCGTCTCGGACAATCTTCGCGCGCGGCAGGTTCACACCCAGGCGCGGATCCTCACGCGCACCCTCGACGTGCTCATCGTGATCCTCGGCGGGGCCATCATTCTCATGAGCTTCGACGAGGTGCGCCAGCTCGGGGCGTCGATCCTCGCCTCCGCCGGGCTCGCGGGCATCATCGTCGGGCTCGCGGCGCGCCCGCTGGTCTCCAATATCCTCGCGGGCCTGCAGATCGCCCTGAGCGGATCCATCCGCCTCGACGACGTGCTGATCATCGAAGGCGAATGGGGACGCGTCGAGGAGATCACCACCACCTACGTCGTCTTTCGCATCTGGGATCAGCGTCGCCTCGTCATCCCGCTCAACTATTTTCTCGAGCACCCCTTCCAGCACTGGACCCGCGTGAGCGCCGAACTCCTCGGCACCGTCTTCCTCCACCTCGACTACGACGCCCCACTCGACGCCATGCGCGACGAACTCAAACGCATCGTTGAGAACCACGACAAGTGGGACGGACGCGTCGCGCTGATCCAGGTCACCGACGCCACCGAGCGAACGATGACCGTCCGCGTGCTCGTCTCCGGCGCCGACGCCGGAAGCCTCTGGGACCTCCGGTGCGACGTCCGCGAGCGGCTCATCGACTGGACTCGCGCCCACGCCCGCCGGTCCCTTCCCCGCGAGCGCCGGGTCGAGCTCGAAGAGGGCGAGCAGCCAGAGCGGGAACGCGCGTCGAGCGACTGATCCGCCCCTCCCCTGTGTCCGTTAGGATGCCGATCGGAGACCAACCCGCTACCTGGAGAAGCCGCCCATGCCCGCCGCCGCGACCGAAACCTTTGTTCATCTTCCCGCCGACTCCAACCAGGCCCGCGGCATCGCGGAGTTCGCCATCGACTTCATGAGCGGGGCGATCGGCCGGCCCGATGAGCACGTGCTCGCCAGGACCGATCTCTTTCACACCGACGCCGTTCTCTGCGGTCTCTCGGCGCTCGCGCTCCGCACCAACGCCCCGACGATCCTGCGCGACGAGGCCCTCGGCTACCCCGCGGGCTCGCAGCCCGGCGCCTCCGTGTTCGGCTCCTCGACGCCGCTCAAGCCGGAGAAGGCGATCGTGGCGAACTCCAACGCGGTGCGCGAGTGGGATTCCAACGGCACCAACTTCGGCTTCAACAAGGCCCGCAACCACACCGCGGGCGAGTTTGGACACAACGACTTCTACCCCGTCGCGATCGCCGCGGCGCAGCTCAAGGGCCTCGACGGCGCGGCGGCCCTGCGCGGCATGGTCCTGCTCGATGAGATCCGCGGGCGCCTCGCCGAGGTCTTCAGCCTCAAGACCTACAAGATCGACCACGTTGTCCACGGCGCCATTGCCTCGGCCGCTACATTCGGCGCCATGATGGGCGCCTCGGCCGAGGAGATCGAGTCCGCCATCGGCATGACCGTCGCCCATTACGTCCCCTGGCGGGCGATCCGCGCGGGCAAGCAGCTCTCGGATTCCAAGGGCGCCAGCGCCGCGATCAGCACGGAGGTCGCGATCCTCTCGACGCTCCGCTCCATGCGCGGCTTCATGGGCCCGCGCGACATCTTCCGCAACCCCGAGGCGATCTTCCGATTCTTCGAGCCCACGACCGAAGGCAAGGACCGGTGGACCGAGGTCGCCCCCTCGCCCTTTGATCTCTACCTCTCTCACTCGGGCGACGACTTCGCCGTCATGGGGATGCATTTCAAGCTCGGGCTCTACGAGCATCAATCGGCAGGGGCGCTCCAGGCGGTGATCGACCTCGCCGCCAGGCATCCCGAGATCCTCGAGAAGGCCGACGCCTCGGGCATCGAGAAGATCGAGATCGTCGCCTACGAGCCGGCATTCGGCATCATCGGCAATCCCGCCAAGATGGACCCGAAGACCCGGCAGTCCGCCGATCACTCCATGGCGTACATCGTCTCGACGCTCCTGCGCAAGGCTATCGACGCGAAGCAGCGCGGCGAGGCGCCCACCGACAACGACGAGGCGTGGAAGCGATACATGCTCTCACCCTACGACTATGCGAAGGACGCGATCTTCGACGACCGCACCAGGGCCATCATGAGCAAGATCGCCTTCACCCACGGCGGCCCGGAATACGACAAGAACTACCCCGACGGCATCCCCACGTCGCTCGTCATCAGGACGACCTCGGGAGAGACGTTCGACTCAGGAATGATCATGTACCCCGCCGGGCACGCGCGCAACACCAGCGCCGACCTCGAGGGCATCCTCGAGCACAAGTTCCAACTCCTCGGCGCGCTCGCCTCGGACGCCCCCGGCGCGATCATCGCTCGGTATCGCGGCCTCCACGAGAAGTCCGCGAAGGAGATCGCGAGCATCAACGATTTCAAGCTGACGTTCCGCGACGACTTCCAGGACGCGTGAAACAGCGATCGCTCCCGGCGATCGCCTCAGGGCTTTGGGAACTCCTCTTTCACCGTCGGCGACGCGACGCCGCAAAGGCCCCCACGACCAGCAGCCCCGCCGCGCCGGGCGCGGGAACAGCGAGGATATTGTCGACGTCGATCGAGCTCACGATCGGGTCGCCGCGATAGGCCGGCTCCTCGGCCGAAAGAATCCGCATCTGGTTGACTGCCGAGAGCAGTTCGAGGGGAGTATCGGGACCCGACTCCACAAAGAGATCGGTGATGTCGAACGTAACGTTCATCCAATCGCCGCCGGGCGCCAGGAGGAAGACGTCGTTGGTCGCGCCGCGGCTGCCGGTGTTGCTCTGGAACGCGAGACGGACATTCAGGTCGGTGTCGCCCGAGTTGCGGACGTCCATCGAGATCTCGGTCACGCCCGCGCTGACAAAATCGCCGAACCACTGCCCGACGTTGAACATCACCTGGCGGCTGCCGGGGCCGTTCCCGCCGGAGGATTCGTTGCGGAGAAAGAAGTTGCCGTCTTCCTCAACAACAAAGGGCTGGTTCGGGCTCGAGAAGCCCTCGCGCCACCCCTGGGTGGCGCCGTCCTCGAAGGTGTCGATCTGCCCGGCTTCCACC
>CAZXGT010000139.1:0-4702 GCA_964639935.1 uncultured Phycisphaeraceae bacterium | reverse complement strand
CGAGGCGATGAACATCCTCGCCCTGAATCTCGCCGCCGAGATCGTCAACGATGAGCGGTCGGTGGAGGAGGCCCGCCGCAAATACGCGGAAGTCGCGAGGGCGTACAAGCAAGGGAACCGTCCGGAGATCACGCAGCGGCTGGCGTTTGAGACCGAGAGCGCCAACACCGACCGGCACAACCGGCCGGATGAGCGGTTCGAGCGCGAGCGCGCGAGCCGGTAGCGAACGGACGACGACACTGGTCTGACCGATCGAGCGCGGTCGTCAAGCGGCGGCCGCGTTTGTTTGCGCTCCCGTCGCGTCGCCGTAGGATGAGCGCGTCGGTCGTGACCACGCGCGGCGGGTCGATGGAGGTGATCGGTGAAAAGCGATGAAGCGGAGACGTCGCCGGCGGAGGGTTCGGGCGAGGGATCGCCTGCGACGCAGAAGTCCGGGGGCGCTCTGGCGGGCCCGATCAGCGTGCGTTCGGTCGCGCTGACGGGACTGTTCGTGCTCGCGACGCTGGCGGCGATGCACGTGGCGAGACCGATCCTCGTCCCGATGGTTCTCGCCGTGCTCCTCGCGATGATGCTGAGCCCGATCGTCCGGGGTATGCGTCGCCGGCTTCGGATCCCGCCCGGGATCGGCGCGGCGGCTCTTCTTGTTGTGGCGACCGCGATCGTCGGGACGATCGGGTGGTCGCTGAGCGGCCCGGCGGCGGAGATGCTCAACGAGCTCCCAGTCCAGATCGATCGGCTGGAGAGCAAGGTCCGAGGGCTGACCG
Source organism: uncultured Phycisphaeraceae bacterium (assembly GCA_964639935.1). GTDB lineage: Bacteria > Planctomycetota > Phycisphaerae > Phycisphaerales > UBA1924 > CALNYS01. The sequence goes on along the minus strand of CAZXGT010000139.1, from coordinate 3,938 downwards.
AGGGGGTCGATGAGCTGCGGGACGCGAGCGAACGGATGCAGGAGATGGCGCGAAACACCGACGACGAGACGGTGCCGGTGCGCGTCGAGGAGCCGAAGCTGGCCGAGTTCGTCTTCGGTCAGACGTGGTTCGTCGTCACAACGACCGCGCTGACGCTCGGGCTGCTCTATTTTCTCCTGGCGGCGGACGACCTGTTCCTTCAGAAGCTGGTGAAAGCCGCGCCGACAATGGGGGAGAAGAAGACGGCGCTGCGGATCGTGGAGGAGATCCGCGACGACCTGCGGTGGTACCTGCTTGAGATCACGCTGATCAACATCGGGCTCGGGATCGCCGTGGGGCTGGCGATGTGGGCTCTCGGCATGCCGTACCCGGCGCTGTGGGGCGCGATGGCGACGCTCTTCAACTTCATCCCCTTCGCCGGAGCGCTCGTCGGCGTGGGGGTCGTCACGCTCGCGGCGGCCGCGACGTTCGACGGCGTGGGGCTGATCCTCCTGGTCCCGCTGGTCTACTACTCGCTGACGGCGATCGAGGGGAGCATCGTGACGCCGACAATTCTGGGCCAGAAGCTGGTGCTGAACCCGGTGGTGATCTTTATCGCGCTGATCTTCTGGGGCTGGATGTGGGGATTCGTGGGTATTTTTCTTGCGGTGCCGATCATGTCGTCGGTGAAGATCGTGTGCGACCGGATCGAGCCGCTGAAGATCGTTGGAGCGTTCCTCGGTCGGTAGGATGATCCGATGCGATATCTGAAACGGCTGGCGGCGCTCGCGTGGCTGACGCTCGTTCCCGCGGCGTCACTCGCTCAGGGCGAGGGCGAGGCGACGCTCGATGGACAGACGCTGCGCGTCGGGACAAAGGTCGTGGCGCCCTTCGTCGTCAAGCAGGCGGACGGTTCGCTCGGCGGGCTGAGCGTGGACCTGTGGCGGGAGATCGCCGCGCGACGCGGGTTCACGACCGAGTGGATCGAGCTCGAGATCGAGGAGATGCTCGAGGGCGTGGCGAGCGGCCAGCTCGACGCCGGCATCGCGGCGCTGAGCGTGACCCCCGAGCGGGAGGAGTTCCTGGACTTCACCCACTCCTACTTCACGAGCGGGCTTGGCATCGCGGTGAAGCAGGGGGGCGCCAACAGCTTCCTGATGGGGCTCGCGGCGCTGATGACGCCCGGGTTCTGGCTTGCCGTCGGTTCGCTCGCCCTGGTTCTGCTGCTCGTGGGGATCGCGGCGTGGCTGGCCGAGCGCAAGAAGAACCCGGAGGAGTTCGGCGGCAACGCGATCCAGGGCATCGGCAACGGGTTCTGGTTCAGCGCCGTGACGATGACGACGGTGGGCTACGGGGACAAGGCGCCGAAATCGACCCCCGGACGCTTCGTCTCGCTCATCTGGATGTTCGCGTCGATCATCGTGATCTCGACGTTCACCGGGACGATCGCGTCGTCAATCACCGCGGCGTCGCTTCAGGGCGATGTGCAGGGCCCGGACGATCTGAAGCGAGCGCGAATCGGCACGGTCGGCGGCACGGCGTCGCAGGCGGCGCTGCGCGATCGCGGCGTCGGCGCCAGAGCGTTCGATTCGATGGAGGCCGGGCTCGAGGCGGTGGCGGCGGGAGAGATCCAGGCCTTCGTGCACGACGCGCCGCTGCTCGCGCACCGGATCTCCGAGGACTGGTCCGGCGAGCTGCTCGTGCTCGACGCGAAGTTCGACTTCAAGCCCTACGCCATCGCGCTCCCGGAGCGGTCGGGACTGAGGGAAGCGTTCAACCTGACGCTTCTCGAGGTGATCAACACCGCCGCGTGGAAGCAGAACGTGCGGCAGTGGGTGGGCGAGGACTAGCGCGACTCATTCCTGACGCGGAACGTGCGTCGGCCCGTGCGCTCAGTTCCGTAGAGGTCGCGGTGACGGATCTCGATGGCGTGCGTTCCCGCGGGAAGGCTGTCGGCCGGAAGCGTGATCGCCCAGATGTGATGCGACTCGCGCGGGCTGGGCAGACCCCGATTGAAGACGAGCTCCTTCGGGAGACGCGCCTCGCGGTCGTAGACCTCCTGATAGAACGCATCGATCTGCGGATTGAAGCGCATCTTCGTCCAGCTCGTCGGCGCGAGGTCGGCGCTCTGGTGCGGCACGATCCGGGCGCTGACCTCGTCGCCTTCGGCGCCGTGAAAGACATTGGCAATGACCGCAAGACCGCCGGGGTCCGACTGGTCGATTTCGCTCGGGAGCGCGATATTCATCTGATGCCCGGCGGGCTCGCGAGCCGGGCGAAACTCTGTCGAGTAGCCGGCGCCGTCGAAATGAACGAGCGTGTAGCCGTTGGGCGCACCGCAGCGCATGGTGGTGTGTGGCATGCCGACCTCGTCGCGCCAGCCGTTGTACCAGGAGCCGGAGGCGGTCGCGGCGTTGAGGTGATGATGAACCGGCTCGGCGAAGCGATCGGGGCGAAGACGGTTCAGCGGCCCGGCCGCGCCGGGGTCGTACCCGTGCTCGGGCCCGAAGAACCAGTGCCGCTGCAGGTGGGTGTGCCCGGAGAGGCTGAAGGTGTTGGGATGGCTCGAGAGCGCTCGGAAGAGCTCCCGCTGCTCGGGGATGCGATGGACCCCTCCCCCCTCGATCGGGATGTGAAACGCGAGCACGATGAGATCATCGGCCGGCGCATGCCGGAGGTAGTTCTCGACGAACTCGATGTGCTCGGGGCGGAGCCCGCCCCGGTAGTTGCCGACGTCCGGCATCTGCGCCTCGGGCCAGTTGTCGGGAGCGCGCTCGCGGAAGCCGTCGAAGCCCTGCCAGATGACGTTGTCGAGAATGATGAAGTGGACGCGGCCGTGCTGGAAGGCGTAGGTGGGCGGGCCGTAGACGCGCTCGAAGGTCTCGTCGGCGTAGCGGTCGGGGTCGCCGCTCGTCGCGGCCGTGCTGCCGGACATGGCGTTCATGTCGTGGTTGCCGTAGGCGTTTCGCCATGGAACGCCGAAGAGGGCCTGCGCCTCATTGAGCGGCTGGAAGAGCTCGAGCTGATCGCCGACGAGGTCGCCGAGCGAGATGCCGAAGGCGATGTCGTGCTCGCCGACGACCGGATCGATCACCTCGCGTCGGAAGAGGTCGACCTGTTCGATCGTGTAGGGCTGGGGGTCGGCGAAGGCGATGATGGAGAAGCGATCCGATTCGCGGACGCGGGTCAGCGGGAAGTCGATGGAGGCGGGCAGGTCGCCGGTGGGCTCGACGCCCGCGAAATGAAAGCCGTCGTCGGGCGAGCCCGCAGGCTTGTGCGTGTAATAGAACCGCGGGATGTTCATCTCATCGACGGGCGTCGCGTAGCCGCGAGGCTTGATGACGAAGACGGTCGCGTCATTGGCGTCGATCTCGATCTCGTACCGGCCGTAGCTGTCTGTCGCGACGACGTCGACGCCATTGGAGACCAGCACGCCCGAGAGCCCCGGCTCGCCAGGCTGACGGTCGCGGTCGCGGTTCTGGTCGTTGAAGACCACGCCGCGAGCAATGAGCGTCTCGGCGGCACGGCTGGGCGCCGTTGCGGTGAGAAGGATGGAGGTCAGGGCGACGGCGAGACGGATCGCATGCATGGCTCGTGGCTCCGGCTGGATAGTGATCCATGATTCCCCGCGTGAGACGGCGGCGCCCGGGGCTCGTGTGAGCATTGCGTGAATACGGCGTGATCCGCGGCGGGATATCCTTCACGCGGTGAACGAACTCGAACTGATCATCGATCTGCATCTTGGCAACAATCGGCAGGGGCCGGGGAGCGACCTCGAGACGCGCCGGGCCATCGAGCTGGCTGGGCTCGATCGCGAGAGGCCGCTCGTCGCGGCGGACCTTGGGTGCGGAACGGGCGCTTCGGCGCTGGTGCTGGCGCGGGAACTCAACGCGCGGGTGACGGCGATCGACGTGGCGGCGCCGTTCGTCGAGCGGCTGCGCGAGCGGGCGAAGGCGGCG
>CAZXGT010000138.1:0-4795 GCA_964639935.1 uncultured Phycisphaeraceae bacterium | reverse complement strand
GACGCCGGGCGCCTCGCCGGGCTCGATGTCCTCCGCGTCGTCAACGAGCCCACCGCCGCCGCCCTCGCCTACGGCGTCGGCCTCCAGAACACGAAGCCCCAGACCATCGCCGTCTACGACCTCGGCGGCGGGACCTTCGACGTCTCCATCCTCCGCCTGACGCCGGACGTAAGCGATGGCGCCGGCGCCGATTTCTTCGAGGTCCTCGCCACCGCCGGCGACACGCACCTCGGCGGCGACGACGTCGATCGACTCATCATCAACCTGCTGCTTGAGCGCGCCCGCGCCGAGTTCGGCATGGAGATCCCGGCCACCACCGCCGGCCTCGATCCGGACGTCCGCCAGGCGCTGCGCGACTTCGCCGAGGCCGCGAAGATCCGTCTCTCCGAGGCAGACGCCGCGCCGCTGCGCCTCGACCTCGGTGAGGGGCGCCTGCTGGAGCACACGCTCACCCGCATGGAGTTCGAGGCGATGATCGCCCCGTGGGTCGAGCGCACGATCTCCCGCTGCAACCGGGCGCTCCGCGACGCGAAGCTCGAACCCGCCGACATCGACCGCGTCGTCATGGTGGGGGGCTCGACCCGCGTGCCGCTCGTGCGAAAGAGCGTCGGCGAGTTCTTCCAGACCGATCCCTACACCGCGCTCGATCCCGATCAGGTCGTCGCGCTCGGCGCCGCGGTGCAGGCGTCGATCGTCGCCGGCCACGACCGCTCCAAACTGCTGCTCGACGTCCTTCCGCTCTCGCTTGGCATCGAGACCGTCGGGGGCGGCGTCGCCAAGCTCATCGTCCGCAATCAGATGGTCCCCGCCCGCGCCGCCGAGATGTTCTCCACCAGCGTCGACGGGCAGACGACGATCAAGCTCTCGGTCTACCAGGGCGAGCGCGAGATGGCCGCCGACTGCCGAAAGCTCGCCGAGTTCAACCTCGCCGGGCTCCCACCGATGCCCGCCGGCGTGCCGCAGGTGGAGGTGGAGTTCCTCGTCGACGAGTCCGGCGTCCTCTCGGTCCGCGCCCACGAGCGCCGCTCCGGCAAGCGCGCGCAGATCCAGGTCGTCCCCAACCACGGCCTCTCCCGCGACGAGGTCGAGCGCATGGAGAGCGAGGCCTTCGAGCACGCGAGGGAGGACATGACCCGCCACCGCGTCGCCGACCTCGTCACGAACGCCAGGCTCGATCTGAAGTGGATCTCCGAAGCGATCGATCGAGTGCGCGACGAACTCACCGACTCCGAGCGCGAGTCGATCGAATCGAAGAAGGCCGATCTCGCGAGGCTCATCGAGCAGGCCGAAGCTGACTGGAAACAGGCCGATCCGGACGCTCTCGCCGCCGCGAAGCAGTCCCTCGACGAGGCGAGCGTGCCCATCCACGAAAAATCGATCGCCAAGTCGCTACGCGACTGATCAGGGAGGGCGGCTGCTCGCAGCCGTCATGGCGTCAGTTCAACCAAACCCCGCGCGGCACATCCAGATGCAGCTCTCGCTGTGGCCGAGCCCGGTCCAGCATCGCCTTGAGCCGCCGGAGCTCCTCCAGAAGAATCTCCACCCGCCTGTCCGCCCGCCCCTCATCGAGCATCGCGTAGCGCACGTCCTCGTCGTCGAGCACGCTCATCGTGATCAGCTCGATCAGCGCCCGCGTCGGCGCGTCCTCGCTGTCGAGCGCGCCCGCCACGCTCTCGGCCGCGCACAGCCCGGCGAGCGGCTCGCGCGTGAACAGCTCGTGCAGCTCGACCCGCGCCCGCTCCAGCGTCTCCTCCGCGTCGACCTCCACCTCCACCGGCTCGAGCACCCCCTGCCGAAACAGCGTGTCGCCATCGGCCGGGATGTGCTCGGCGATCCGCGCCCGGCACACGCCCTGCAGCAGAATGTTGAACCGCCCGTCGGGCATCAGATGATGCTGCGCGATCCGCCCCACGCAGACCGCCGGACGAATCGGCGGATCGCCGACGCCCTCGGGATCCCACCCCGTCCGGTCGAGCACGGCCATCACGATCAGCCCGTCGGTATCGAGCGCCCGCGTCGTCATCTGCACGTACCGCGGCTCGAAGATGTGCAGCGGCGCCACGGCCTGCGGGAGCAGGCTCACCCCGCCGAGAGGAAAGAGCGGCATCGCCCGCCCGAAGTCCACCGTGATCTGCTCGCCGCCCTCGTCCATGCGTCAAGCATAGGAGCCCCAGCCCCCGCCAAGCGCCGAACCCGGATCTCAACCGTCCGAGGGATCCTCCAGCGGGTCCGGCTTGTAGAGCTTCACGTTCCGCAGCGCCCACTGCCGCTCCGTGAAGTTCCCGCCCAGGTCGTGAGCGGCCGCCGTCTCGGGCCGGGTCGCCTCAAGCGCGATGATCGTCTTCGCGTCCAGGTTGTCGAGCATCGAGACCAGGATCGCCTCGGGCGTCGCCGGGACCTTCGCCGCGCCGAACTCCGGCTCCCCGTGGTGGCTCAGGATGATGTGCTGCAGGCACGTCAGCGCGCCCTCCGGCAGGCGCACGCCCTTGCTCGCCATCATCTGCTGCGCCTTGTCGTGAAGCATGATCGCCCCATCGACGATGTGCCCGATCAGCTCGCCCCGGTCCGTGTAGCCAAAGCCGCGCTCGTAGGTCAGCTCGCGCGTCTTGCCGAGATCGTGCAGAAAGAGCCCCACGACCACGAGATCACGCGAGATCTTCGGGTACAGCGGGCACACCACGTCCGCCAGCTTCACGAGCTGCAGCGTGTGCTCGAGCAGCCCGCCGAGCCGCGCGTGGTGCAGCGCCTTGGCCGCGGGCGCCCGCTTGAACTGCGCCATGAGCATCTCGTCCTCGAGGTACGTCTCGACGAGCGCCCGCATCGCCGGCTGCTGCACCGTCTCGAGCACGCCGAGAAGCTCCTCGAACATCTCGCCCGGCTCGCGCTCGGTCGCCGGGAGCAGCTCGCGCATCTGCTCGTCGGAGAGATCCTCGAGCGGCTCGAGCCGCTGGACGATCAGCTGAAGCTGCCCCTGAAAGGGCTGCGTCTCCCCCTCGGCGAAGACGAAGCCCTCCGTGCCGATGCGCGCGACGAGGTCCTCGCTCACGCTCCACATCCGCAGCGGCAGATCCCCCGTCTTGTCGCCGAGCAGGCCGCGCAGGTACGGCTTGCCCGCCCGCGTGGTCCCGAGCTGCGCGTTCATGATGCTGAACGCCCCCGAGAAGCGCGTGTTCGGCTGGTACTCGCGGATATAGACGCGCCGGCTCACCCGACGCCCCGATGGTGCTGAGGCCTGTGTCATGGAGAGAGTCTACGGCGTTCGTCCGAAACGCGCTTCGGAAGGCTAGTGATCGTCGTCATACTCGTAGCGCTCACCAGAGCGGCGATCGGGCGTTGCTGACCCCTCGTGTGTGGACTGCATGGCGGAAACCTCCCCCCGCGCCGGCACGCCCAGACCGTGCGTGTACACCAGCTCGCCGCCGAGGTGCCCCGTCCAGCTCATCCACCCTGCGCCCGCGACGCCCGCGAGGAGCGTCAGCGCGCCCGCCGCCACGCGTAGCTTCTTCTTGGGCAGGTACAAGCCCATCGAAAGCACCGCCGGCGCCAGAAGCCAGGCCCACGAGCCCTCGCCCGCCTCCTCGTGCGCCTCGAGCGCCGCCTCCTCTGCCGCTGAGAGCGGCGGCGTCGAATGCTCCACGCGCTCCTCAGCCGCCTCCCCGGCATCGACCGCGAACACCGCGCCGACCGTGATCACCGCGTACACCGCCGTCACCGCGATGCGCAGGCTCACCGGTTGAACCGAAACGCAGCGAGCAACACGACCAGCCCAAGGCCGAGCAAGGAGCCCGCGATGGGCAGATGCACCATCATCGCGTGGCGGGCGTGCGGATCGTTGAGCGACTCGAGAATCGACGTCATGGCGAAAACTCCCTTCGCCACATTATTCGGAGCCAAGGCTCCGGAATCTCGCCCCCACGCGCGATTTGCCCAAATCAGACTGAGTCTCAACCGCCTCCGCTTCTCTCCCTCGGGGAGAGGGCGGCGAGGGGGCTACGCCTCTCTCACCTCGCCACTCGCCGCAAGCCGTCTCTTTCCTTTGATGATCAGTGACTGAACGAACATTGCGAGGAGCCATACGAACACAACCGGAATCGCCTGCAGCGGCAGCGAGACCGCCCACATCCCGAGGCCGACAAGCTCGTGATTCACACCGGAGTGCTCGGTTTGATTGATCTCACGAAGCATGCTGATCCGAACGGCGAACCGTTCCACCCAGAAGAACCACGGCAGCGAGCAGACAAACACCACGCGCGTTGTGATTCCGTAGGGGCCGGTGAAGAACCGCTTGAGCGCGCCGGACCGCGTCGTGATCATTTCTCGCTCCATGCGATCCTCCGCTCTCTCCCTCGGGGAGAGGGCGGCGAGGGGGCTACGCTTCCTTCGTCATCTCAATCCGCGTCGCCCCCTCCATCGCCTTTCGCAGCGTTTCTCCGTCGCGACGCGCCCGCTTCGCTCGCGGTCGCACCACGAACACCACGTGGACCACGATCCAGAGGAACATCACCGCCACGATGCCGCCGAATGCGGGGATGAACACGCCGTACAACGGGAAGTTCGGCGCGAAATAGCCGCGCGGGCCGAGCAGCAAGCTCAGGCCGACGATGATGAGCGTCCACATCGCGAGTTCACGTCGCGCTTCTCGTCTCAATCTGAAGTCGGTCATGAGCCGCCGCCCTTCTCCCGCGCCTTCTTCACCTCCTCCAGAGCTTCCCACATCCTCGCCTCATATCCAATCATTTTCGGCCTGTAATACGCCTTCTCCACCCCCAGATAGTCCTCGCCCGTCACGCCGCCG
>CAZXGT010000137.1:0-4880 GCA_964639935.1 uncultured Phycisphaeraceae bacterium | reverse complement strand
TGCCGGTGTCAAACCGGAGGAAGGTGGGGATGACGTCAAGTCCTCATGGCCCTTATGTCCAGGGATGCAAACGTGCTACAATGGCGTGTACAGAGCGACGCAAGCCCGCGAGGGGGAGCAAATCGCAAAAAGCACGCCCCAGTTCGGATTGCAGGCTGCAACTCGCCTGCATGAAGCCGGAATCGCTAGTAATCGGAGATCAGCAATGCTCCGGTGAATACGTTCCTGAGCCTTGTACACACCGCCCGTCAAGTCATGGAAGCCGGGAGCGCCCGAAGTCGCCCTATCTCAGGGGTGCCTACGGTGAGCTCGGTGACTGGGACTAAGTCGTAACAAGGTAGCCGTAGGAGAACCTGCGGCTGGATCACCTCCTTTCTAAGGGATGTCCTTAGACCGACCGTGCAGAGCGATCTGCCGATCGGACTGTTGACGTCCTCTCGTCACGCACCATCCGGTGCGTGGAGCCCGCCGGCGACGGCGAGCGACGGTCTTCCCGACTGTTCTCGATATACACCACAAGCCCGGCCTCACGGTCGGGCTTGTGTCGTTTTTGGACGTCGCCCCTCGGCCGCTACCATCCTCTGATGCATCGTCGAACGATCGCCGCCCTCTGCGCCGCAGTCCCGCTCTCGGCCTGTCAGTCCCTACCCCAACCGCCCTCCGAGCCATCGCCGGCTCAGAGCGCCGCGACCGACCCCCGCCCCCTCACCGACCGCCGACTCCTCCCCTTCCTCGGCGCCTGGACCGTCGAGGCCGCCTTCCACCCCGACCCCGCCGCCGATCCCGCTGGACGACGCGTCACGCTCACCGGCGCCGCCCGCTTCGAGCCCGCCGCCGACGCCCGATCGCTCCGCGAGACCCTCACCCTGGGCGACTTCTCCGCGACCACCACCCTCGGCTACAGCCCCGCCCGCGGCCGCTACGAGCTCGCCCAGATCGACAACGCCACCGGCGGTCAGCTCTGGCTCGTCGGCCGCTGGTCCGCCGACGGTCGCACGCTCGAGCTCGCTCCGGCGTCGCCAGACCAGATGCGCGGGCTCGACGTCGCGGACATGCGATGGAGCTACGCCTTCGACGACCGGGGCCGGCTCATCAAGACGATCCGCATCGAGGACGCGGGCGGGATCTGGCGCACGCAATCCACCTACATCTACTCCAGGCCGTAGCGAATCGACCGCCTCCCGGTTGTCAACCGCCGCGGTGAATCTGCGATTGCCCATCCGCCGCCGCCGACTCAAGAGCGACATCGCGAGAGAGCCGGACGATCAGCCGGGCGACGAGGACCCGCCGAACGGAAGCAGCTGAGCCGGCGTCCACTCCTCCGGCGTCTCCGGCAGCTCCTCGAGCGGCGTCGCCCTCTCGATCGTGAACTCCCCCACCGCCGTCCGCCGGAGCGAACGCAGCGTGCCGCCCGTCCCGAGACGCTCGCCGAGGTCCCGCGCGAGCGAGCGGATATACACCCCCTTGCCGGAGCGAACATCGAGCGTCGCGATGGGCCAGTCGTAGGCGATCACATCGACCGCATCGATCCGAACGCGCTTCGCGGTCGGGCGATCCGCCAGCTCGCCCTTCCGCGCCATCTCGTACGCACGCCGACCTGCAACGTGAACCGCCGAGTACACCGGAGGCCGCTGCTCGATCTCGCCCTCGAACGCACGGCAGGCGCGCTGGAGCGTCTCGCGACCGGGCGGCTCGCTGACCGCGATCTCCTCGCGCTCCCCCTCCGCGTCGTCGGTCGTTGTGAAGGCCGAGAGGTCGACCTGCGCCAGGTAACGCTTGGTCGTCGCCTGGATCCGCGGGATCGCCTTGGTCGCGCCGCCCAGGCATACGACGAGCACGCCCGTCGCGAGCGGATCGAGCGTCCCCGCGTGCCCCACCTTCGCGCCGCCCGTCCGCCGGCGGACCGCGTTGCACACCGCCGCCGAGCTCAGCCCGAGCGGCTTGTCGACCACGAGCACGCCCGCGAGGTCCGGCCTGCGATTCTTCGGCGATCGTCCCATCACGCTCCCACCGGCATGATGCCCGAAATCACGCTGACACGCCGCCGCGCACGCGGTATCCTCCTTGGTCCTCGATTCGCCCAGCGCGATCGCGGCACACGGAGAGGTGTCCGAGCGGCTGAAGGAGCACGGCTGGAATCCGTGTAGTCGGGTTTACCCGGCTCGGGGGTTCGAATCCCCCCCTCTCCGCTTCAACGAAAACGCCCCCGAGCGCCGGCTCGGGGGCGTATTGCGTGGGTGAGATGAAACCGCTGGTCGCTCAAGGGACGCTTTATTGAGACGCCCGGGATGAGATCTCACTTGATGGACGCCAGATCCACTTGCTGAGCGCGACGCGATCATTCGGCCCATGCGTCGCCGGGGCCGAGACGATGAGCGTGCCCTTCCCCAGCAATCACGTCGCGCGAGAAACCGCGTCGTCAGACGACGGTCTCACACGATTCTGCTCTTCGAGCTCATCGAATCGGAAACAGACCCCGCGGCGCCGTTCGACGATTCTGCAGCGCGCCTCGTCCGGTCCGGCGCCGGAGTCGCCCGCGGCGGCGAGTCGGAATCGTCCACCTGCCGAATCGCTTCGCCGGCGACCCGCGCCACCGAAGCCGCCACGCTCGCGAGCGCCAGACCTCGCGTCAGCGTCCTGAGGCTTCGCTTCGGCCCGAGGATCGCCACGGCAGCAAACGCCGCGCCGGCGGCGATCTTCGGATGCTCATACGCCTTCTTCGCCAGCATCACCCTCACGTTTTTCGGCCCCGTCCGCGGCGCCGAAGCATCATCCGGCGGCGGAGCCGCGCGCGGCGAGAACCCATCGTCGCCCTCCCGCTCGAACGCCCACGCCCCGGCTCCCGGAGGGAGCTCGCTGCGACGAGGCGGCGGCGACGAGAACCGCGGCGGAGTCCGCATGTTCAACCGCTCCCGCGCCGACCATTCCTTCTGTCGGAGCGTCGTCTCCGGCGGCGGATTCCCGACCCGCCCGATGAGCCAACGCCCGATCGCAAGCGCGATCAGCGCCAGCACCCCGGCCGCGAGCGCCGCGATCGCCAGGGCGCCGCCCGGACCGATCGGCTCCCAGAGCACCGCGGTCAGCGCCGCGAGCAACCCCAGGATCATCACGATTCCGAGCAGCCCGCCGATCAGAGCCACGATCAGCGCGGCGCCGACTTCGCCGAATGCCGTCGCGACGCTGCGAGCCTTGATCTCGAGAAGATCCGCGGCGCCCTCGACCGATCGCGTCAGTTTCTGGAAGATAGCCACGGTCCGCCTACTTCTTGGAGTTGCTGAACACCTTCGCAGCCAGCGCTCCAACGCCCGCCGCGATGAGCACCGCGACCGTCGGATGCCGCCGGATCGTGTCCTCAAGATTCTCACGAACATCCTGCGCCTGGCCCGCCGCGTCGCGAGCCGCACCCATCGCGCGATCCGCACGATCCGTCACCGCGTGCATGCCGTCCCGGGCCTTCGCCTCCGCGTAGGAACGCGCGTCGTCCTTCAGATTTCCGAGATCGTTGCGAAGCTCCGCAAGATCCTCGCGGAGCGCCTTGACCGCATCATTCGTCTCACTCATGTCTGATCCTCGTATCCTTGCTCTCGAAGGCTTGATGCTCCGAGCCACTCATTTGAAATGTGTATCCACGCCCCGACGCCGCGCCGGGAAAACGTTCATGAAACAGCGATCATGAATGTCGCCCGGTCACATGAAACGGCTATCCGATCTTCATGAAAACGCGTTAAGCCGTCGCCTGCGGCGCGTGTTTGCCCTCGAGCACCTCTTCGCAGATCTTGTCGATGAAGGCCGGGAGATCGTCCGGCGTGCGGCTCGTGATCAGCGCCTGATCGCAGACGACCTCCTGGTCCGACCACCGCGCGCCCGCGTTTTTCAGATCCGTCTTGAGCGACGGGTAGCTCGTCACCTCGCGACCCTGCAGCACGTCGCACTCGATCAGCAACTGCGGGCCGTGGCAGATCGCCGCGACCGGCTTGCCCGCCTTGAAGAAGGCCCGCGTGAACTCGATCGAGTCCTTGTCCATCCGCAGCTTGTCGGGGTTCATCACGCCGCCCGGGATCACCAGCGCCTCAAAGGCGCTCGCGTCCGCGCTCGCGACAGACTCATCGACCGAGACGCTGTCGCCCCAGTCTCCACCGCTCCACCCCTTGATGGAGCCGCTCTCCGGGCTGATCACCCGCACCGCGGCGCCCCGCGCCTTGAGTGTCTCGAGCGGCTTCATCAGCTCGCTCTGCTCGAAGCCGTGGGTCGAAAGGATCGCAATAGTCTTGCCGTTCAGATCGTAATTCATCGATAGTCACCGTTGATTCTTCAGATTGAAAGCGAAGGAAACACGCCCCTCGCGTCGTCGCGGAATAGCGACTCACAGAGAGTCGCCCACGCGACCAGCGGATACGCTGAACGCTGGATGAACTCGCGTTCAGATTCCGAGAGGCTTATTTCGCGCTGGCGCCGCGCGAACCGCTCATCCACCGGAGCACCACGTCCACCAGCGCAACCGCCGACAGCCGCTCCGGCCCCTCATCGCTCGCCTCGAGCGGTTCATCGAGCCCCTCCGCGGCGTACCGCGTGATCAGACGGTTGATCGCCTCGCACTCGTCGCTCTCGATGACCTTCATGCTGAACCGCTCGAAGCGACGCCCCGCGATCGCGCCCGAGTTCAGCAAACGGATCGAATGATGCCGCTCGTCGAGCTCGATCTTCGCATACACACCCAAGACCGTCTCCGTCGGCCCCTCCAGCACCTGCACGAAGTGCTCGGGCCCGAACCAGAGGCAGCCCGTGATATCCAGCTGATAATTCTTCCGCAGCGCCGGGAGCACGATGTCATCGACGATCTGGCTGCGACCCAGATCCTCGTTCCGCGTGCTGAGATACAC
>CAZXGT010000136.1:0-4919 GCA_964639935.1 uncultured Phycisphaeraceae bacterium | reverse complement strand
ACCCCGGCAGCTTCAGATCCCCGAGCCCCATGCCCATCGAGCCGTCGGAGCCGAGGCCGGAGGAGAGGCCGCTTTGTTTCTGCTGGGCCTTCGCCTTGTCGCGCATCTTGCGCATGGCGGCGGTTTCGGGGACGTCGCGGGGGGCGTCGCCGGGGCGCTCGGCGCCGGCGGGGGCTTCCCGCGTCTGCTTGATCGAGAGCGAGACGCGTCGGGACTTGGGATCGACCTCGAGGATCTTGACCGTCACCACCTGATCGGGCTTGACGACCGCGTCGACGCTCGGGACGCGCTTCCAGTCGAGCTCCGAGATGTGGACGAGGCCCTCGACGCCGGGGGCGACCTCGACGAAGGCGCCGAAGTCGGTGATGTTCGTGACCTTGCCGGTGACGGTCTCGCCCTCGGAGAGGGTGCTGCCCGCGGCGGCGTAGGGGTCCTCGGTGGTGGCCTTGAGGGAGAGCCCGATGCGGTTGCGATCCCAGTCGGTCTTGTTGACCTTGACCTTGACGCGCTGGCCGACGCTCACGACGTCCTCGACCTTGCGGACGCGGTCGTGGGCGAGATCGGAGATGTGGACGAGCCCGTCGACGCCCGGGGCGATCTCGACGAAGGCGCCGAAGTCGGTGGTGCGCTTGACCTCGCCCTCGACGATGTCGCCTTCCTTGAGGGTCTCCCTGAGTTTGGCGCGGGCCTCGTCAGCGGCTTTTTCGAGCAGAGCCCGGCGGGAGAGGACGATGTTGCCCTTGCCGGCGCGGTCGATCTTCTGGACCTGGCACTCGAGCTTCTGGCCGTGGAAGATGGAGAGGTCGGGGACGTGCCCGATCTCGACCTGCGAGGCGGGCATGAAGGCGCGGTGGCCGGCGACCTCGAGCTCAAGGCCCCCCTTGTTGTGGCCGGTGACCTTGGCCTCGACGAGCTGCCCGGGCTCGAGAAGCTCCCAGTCGGCCTTCTGCACGGCGCCGGGGCGGGAGCAGACGTAGAGGCTTTCCTGTGGGTTGAAGCGGTCGACCACGACCTCGATGACGTCGTCGACCTTGGGGACCTCGGCGTCGGGCCACTGCTGGCGGGGGGCGACGCCGAGCTCCTTGGGGCCGAACTCGATGAAGATGTCGGCGGGCCCGATGGAGACGACGCGGCCCTTGCGGTGCTCGCGTCCGCTCTGAACGACGCGGGGGCCGCGGACCTTTTTGGGGAATCGCGGTGCGGCGGACTCGCCCGCGTCCATGGCGGCCATCGCCTCCTCGATCTCGCGGTTGGTCTGGGCGTCGAGCTTCGGGGCCTTGCCGGGGGCGCCTGCGGGCGTGGCGGGAGGGGTCTGGCCCGGGGCTGAGGCGGGCGACGGCTCTCCGGCGGTCTTGGCTTCGGGCGATTGGCCGGCGGCGTCCGGTTCTTTCCGGGCGTTCTCGGCGACGCCGTTGGTCGGCGCCTGCACGCCCTCGGGGCGTGGCTGCCCGGGCTGGGCCTGCTTGGCCTGTTCCGCGTGAGGCTGCTCGGTGGAGCGCTGCTCGGCGGGGGGCGTGGCGGGGGTGTTGGCGTTGGTGTTCTGGTGTGCCTGATCGGTCATGGTTCGTGCGCCGGCGCTTGGGGTCGATCGGTTCAAATTCACAGAGCCCGGATTCTACAACCACATGAGGGAGGGGACGTCCCAACTTCTCAAGAGGAACCAGAAAGGCGGGCCGGACGTATGGAGGGTGGCCTGCCCGCGGCCGCCGCGCGGGCGTGGGGGCGGATCGTCGCGGGTCGCGTTTGCGGCTATGGTGACGGCTTCCCGGCCGGGGGCTCTTTCGCCCGCCCGGCGGCGGCGAGGACGCGAAGACCGGGCGCCCGTTGGCGCCGCGCAGGATCAAGGAGCGACGATGGCGTCATCGAATGTGTGCTGGGGCGTCGAGGTGGGCGCCGGGGCCCTGAAGGCCCTGAAGCTGGGGCGCGACGGGGATCAGCTCCGGGTGCTCGAGTTCGTTGAGATCCCGCACGCCAGGCCGATGTCGGCTCCGGATGTCGACGAGACGGACGCGGTGCGCGTGGCGGTGGGGACGCTGGCGAGTCAGTATTCGATGGCGGGGGATCCGATCGCGATCTCGGCGCCGGGGCAGGCGGGGTTCGTGCGGTTCGCCAAGCTCCCCCCGACGGAGCCGAAGCAGGTCGCGAACGTGGTGAAGTTCGAGGCGGCCCAGCAGATCCCGTTCCCGCTCGAGGACGTGGAGTGGGCGTACCAGACCTTCGTCGACGAGGACAGCCCGGAGATCGAGGTGGGGATCTTCGCGATCACGCGCGAGCGCGTGATGGAGCGCCTCGCGGTGTGGGAGGAGCTCAAGCTCGAGCCGGGGACGCTCGCGCTCTCGCCCATCGCGGCCTTCAACGCGATCGCCCACGACCGGGATTTCTCCGACGAAACGGTCGGCACGGTGATTCTGGACATCGGGACGACGGCGACGGACCTGATCGTGATCGATTCGGGCCGGGTGTGGATCCGCACGTTCCCGATGGGGGGGCACAACTTCACCGAGGCGCTGGTCTCGAGCTTCAAGATCGATTACGGGAAGGCCGAGCGGCTCAAGCGCGAGGCGGACCGCCGCAAGGAGAAGCGGCACATCTTCCAGGCGATGAAGCCGGTCTATTCCGACTTCGCCCAGGACGTGCAGCGCTCGCTCGCCTACTACAAGCAGCTTCACCCTGAGAGCGATCTCAAGCGGATGGTCGGGCTCGGTTCGACGTTCAAGCTGATCGGGCTTCGCAAGTTCCTGTCGCAGTCGCTCCAGATGGAGGTCGTCCGGTGCGAGCGATTCGAGAAGCTCTCGGTGGACGGGCCCGAGGCGTCTGACTTCCAGAGCAAGGCGCTCCAGTTCGCGACGGCCTACGGGCTCGCGCTGCAGGGGCTCGGTCTGGCGAGCATCGACGCGAACCTGGTGCCGACGAGCGTGGTTCGCGCGAACGTGTGGCGCCGGAAGACCCCGTGGTTCGTGGCGGCGGCGGCGGTGTCGATCGTCGCGGGAGCGGCGGGCTTCCTGCGTCCGGTGATGGACCGCCAGGCGGTGGAGACGGCGCAGGCGTCGCCCGAGATGAACCGGGTGAGCGCGGCGCAGCGGCTCGGGCGCCAGCAGAAGCAGGCGTGGGAGGAGATCGCGGCGGAAACCAGCATCGGGTTCCGCGCCGAGAACGTGCGGCGGCTGCTCGATCGGCGCGAGATCCATCAGCGACTGCTCGAGGACGTGCGGGGGGTTCTCACCTCCGGCGGCGAGGCGCCGACAACCACGATCGAGCGATCACCCGACGAGTGGCGGGGTTTGAGCCTGAACTCGATGAACACGCGGTATGTGACGCCTTCGGGCGAGGCCCCGAAGGCCCCGCGGGCGGCGCCGGCGGGGCGGACGGTCCCGGGGCCGACGTCCCGAACGACCGGCTCGATGGCCGGGCTGGTGGATGAGGGCCGGGACGACGGGCGCGGGGCCCGGAGCGCCCCTGGCGGAGGCGGGCAGGCGCCGAGCGTCGGCACGCTCCGCGTGCAGCTTCAGGTCGACGCCACGAACTCCGGCCAGCTCGCGTTCATCGACGCCACGGCGCTCCGGTGGCTCCGAGAGAACGCCGAGCGCGACGACGCTCCCTACACGCTGAGCGTCCCGACCGTGGACGACGTGATGATGGAGACGGTGCAGGTCGGGCGCGTGGCGAGCGCCGAGGCGGCGGCCGATGGCGAGCCCGCGGGATCGGACCGCGCCGAGCGAGCGTCCCGGCGGGAGGACGGGCGGTCGCGCCGCGGGGCCGAGCGGTCGACGGCGAACCGAACCGCCTCGGAGGCGGCCGGCGGGGGGGGCTCGGACCTCCCCGAGCTGAGCCGGATTGCGCCGCTACCTGAGATCGAGGGGCGCTTCCCGCCCGAGGCGACGGTGTACCGGTACACGATCACGTTTGAGGCGAACCTGAAGGGCCCGGAGGCCACGCGGTTTGCGATCGATGAAGAGGCGCCGGCGCAGGCTCGCGCCGAGGCGGATCAATCATGAAGAATGTTCTGGCGTGGGTGAAGGGACGCCTGGTGGTGGTGATCGCGGCGGTCGTCGCCGTCGTCGCGCTCCCGGCCCTTTTGTTCGTGAGCACGGGGATGAACGAGGCGCTTCGCGAAGAGGTGCAGCAGGACGTGAGCGCTCAGCAGCGCGGCCTGCAGCAGATCAGCGTGCAGTACGCCGCCGAGCCGCTCGATCCGGCGCGACCGGGCGAGAGCTTCTCGGCGGTTCCCAACGAGGCGACGACGCTCGCGATGAAAGAGGTGCTCGAGGCGCGCGACGAGGCGGCGACGCGCGTGCTCGAGGCGGCGATCGAGCGCAACCGCGCCGGGAAGTCGCCGATGCTTGAGGGGCTCTTCCCGGCTCCAGCACCGGCCGAGACGACCTCGAAGCGGCAGGCCGCTGCGCAGGCGTGGGCGCGCGCCCACGAGCGGCTTCTCGACCGGGTCAACGCGGGCGGTCCGATCGATCCGGAGACCCTCGCCATTCGGCTTGAGGCGCGGCGGTCGCAGGAACAGGAGAAGATCGGCGTCAACCAGATGACCCCGGAGGACGAGGCGAGCATCCGGGAGACGCTCGTGGAGTTTCGGGCCCAGCAGCTCGGCACGCGCGCCGAGGACGTCGCCTTCTTCGCCACCATGGAGTCCTTCGTGAGCGTCGGCGAGCCGCAGTCGGCCGAGCTCCCGACTCTCGAACAGATCTGGGACTGGCAGCACCGACTCTGGATTCACGAGGACGTGGTGCTCGCGGCGGCGAGCGCGAACACCGATCTCAACACCGGCCTCACGATGTCGCCCGGGGACCGCCCGGTCAAGCGGCTCGTCGCGGTGGAGACGCTCCCGTGGAGCTACAGCGCCGAGGGCGCCGAGGCAGAGACCGGCGATCGCGGCGGCCGCGATCGCCGGTCTCTGCCTCGGCGCCCTC
>CAZXGT010000135.1:0-5157 GCA_964639935.1 uncultured Phycisphaeraceae bacterium | reverse complement strand
GAGAGAGACGTCGCCTTCGTTGCACAGGTGCAAGCGGCGTCGCAACGCATGCTCCCGTGTGGGAGCAGAGTCGCACTTTGATGGGAGGATTATCAGATGAAGATGCAGACCATGATCGCGGGCGCTTCGAGCCTGGCGATCGCCGCGGGCGCCGCGGCGGTGGACATCACCGGCGGACAGACGAACGTCGTCCTCGACACCGACACCCTCAGCGCCGCCGCGAGCCTCGATCTCTCGAGCGTCTCGCCCGACGTGATCTCCCCGGGAACGCTCCCGGGCTCGGTCGCCTTCGGCATCAACAGCCGGACCGACTCGCCGCCGACGACCTTCAGCTACGACCCGTCGGACTTCCTTGGAACCTTCAGCGGATCGATCGAGCACATGGGCTCGGTGTTCTTCAACTCCGACACGGTTGAGGTCGGCGACTTCTCGATCGGCTTCGACGGCGGTCGCGTCGGCGGCGATCGTTCGGGGTTCTTCGTGGAGAGCACGGCGGGCATCGCGGCGATTCTCTTTGACGTCGCGAACCCCTCGACGCTCAACGCAACCCCGTCGTCTTTGACGATCGGCGCCGACCTGCTCGTCTCAAACGAGTTCGCCACGTTCCTGCTCGATAACGGGCTCGCCTCGTCGGACCTGACGGGCGCGGATGTTGGCGATGCGCTCGTCGAAGCGGTGCCGGCCCCGTCGGGCGTCGCGCTCGGCGCTCTCGCCGTCCTCGGCGCCACGCGCCGTCGCCGCTAAAAAACGCCCCTTCTCCTGCATATGAATGCAACGCGGCGTCCCCTGCCCGGGGCGCCGCGTTTTTTTACGCCGACGCGCTGGCGGCGCCGAGCGCCGACTCGCTGCCCGCCGGGAAGATCTGCTTGAGCGCCCTGGCCCGGTACTCGAAGATCGACTCGACGTCCTTCTTCACAAGCCAGGAGTGAACGAGGAAGTCGCCCAGATAGGCGTATTCCACGAGGTCGCGACAGAGCGTGCCGCCGTCGCGATCCTCGAACGTGTGGGTATGGCGCCAGAGGCGATAGGGGCCGCGGAGCTGCTCGTCCCGGAACATGACGTCGGGCTCCCACGCGCTGATGAGCGTGCGCCAGCGCAGGGGCACGCCGCGGACCCTCAGCTTGTAGTCGATGATCGCGCCCTCGCGCATGTCGATGGGCTTCGGCGTGACGACGTTGAAGTTGAGGATCGGCGGGGTGATCCGCTCGAGATTGTGCGCATCGGCGAAGAAGGGAAACACCTCTCCGCGAGGACGCGGGAGCCACAGCTCGCACTCGTGGATATGAACTCGCACGAGCCTTCCATCGTCCGACCGGCCGCGGCGGATTCGCGGGCGCATGAAAAACGGCCGGCGAAAGGAGCCGGCCGTGCGGGTTCCCCGCCTGAGCGAGCGGTCAGTCCGCTCGGCGGCGGTAGGTCAACTCCATGACCTTGGCGCCGCCCTCGCCGATGTGCAGATCGTGCATCTCAAAGACGTGTGTGTCCTCATCCACCATTCGCGTGACGCCCTTGATGGTCTTGTCGCGCACGCCCATCATCGGCCCGTCCATCCGGCCGAACAGAATGATGGCCCCGCCGTCCGCGGACGCGTGCCCGCGCATGACCGAAGGGGCGGTGCTCATCGAATCGGCCCAGTAGGACACATACTGCCCGGCGTAGTTGTCATAGCTGGTCATGCCCTGACCCTCGTAGGGCTGGCCCATGACCGTGCCGCGGAAGGTCTCGCGGAGGTGCTTGCCCCCGAGCGACCACTCGACGGTCGAGGTTGCCCGCGACACGGTGGGCATGCCGGCGCCCTCGCCGGCCATCCAGATCTTGATCGTGACGTCGAAGTCGCCGGTCAGACGGTCGAGCATCTCGTGGTGCTCGCCGCGCATCGTCGCCTTCTGATAGGCCTCCATGCTCATGTCGGTCGGGTCGAAGGCCGGAGCGATCTGATGCTCGGCGGGCTTGATGTCGGGGGCCGGCATGTCCATGCCGTCCTGCGAGACGGCGACCGCGGCCAGGCCGAGCGCCCCGAGGGCAACAGCGGCGGGTCTCAGGATCGAGGCAAATGAATCACGGTTGCTGAACTTCATGACGCGTCCTTTCCCCGCACAAGGCGGGAGCGTTGTTCCGCGCGTCGTCCCCCACAGAACCGGCGCGCGCCATTGGAGTCTTGAATGTACCGAAGTCCGAGCCGGCGCTGGCGCGGATTCCGGGCGATCAGTCCCGTTCGATCCGCCCGTCGATGTGCACGTCCATCTGCGGGAAGGGGATGCCGATGCCGGCGTCGTCGAGCTCGAGCTTGACGGCTCGGGTGAGCGCCTCCTTCGTGGGCCAGAAGTCCTCCGCCTTCACCCAGACGCGGACCACCCAGTCGACCGACGAGCCGCCGAGCTCCTTGAGCATCACCTGGTAGTCGCGATCGGGCAGGCGGTTCTCGATGCGCTCGGCGGCGCGGGCGAGCGTCTCGCGGGTCCGGTCGATGTCCGCCGAATACTCGCACCCGACGTTGACGTCGACGCGGCGCTCCTGATGGTGGGAGATGTTCTCGATGACGGAGCTGTAGACGTCCCCGTTGGGGACGATGAAGCGCCGGTTGTCGAACGTGTCGAGGACGGTCGTGGTCAGGTCGATCTCGTCGATCTTGCCCGTCTGGCCCGCGATGGTCACGACGTCGCCGACCCTGAAGGGGCGGAACAGCAGGAGCATGAGCCCGGCGGCGAGGTTGCCGAGGGCGCCCTGGAAAGAGAGGGCGATGGCGAGGCCGGCGGCGCCGATGACGGCCGCGAAGCTCGTCGTCTGCACGCCGAACATCCCAAGCGCCGCGATGATCGCGAGCACCACGATCACCCAGCGGACGACCGTCCCGAGGAAGCGGGCGACCGTCTCGTCGACCCGGGCGCGCTTGAGCGTGCCGGTCGCGACGCGCTTCATCCACCCCGCGACGATGAACGCGACGATGAGGAAGATCAGCGCGCCGATCGCGCTGGCGGCGTAGGACAGGATCAGATCGGAGTTCTCCTCCCAGAGACGCTGCATCCCCTCGGGAGAGAGATCGACTTCCGCGCCCGTCGCGGCGTCCATCGCGGCTTCTTCCCGCATCTCCTCGACCGCCGCCGGCGGGGTACCGTCGGACGCGGGGGCGTCGGGGACCTGCTGCTCTTCATTCATCGGTTTGCTCCTGTTGACCTCTCACCGCGCACCCGGGCGCGGCGCGAGACGAAAAGGTATTGAAACCGACCGAGCGTTGCACGCGCGATCTGCCCGAATCTGGGGGAGGCCCGGGTCTACCTTGCCGGAAAGTCCATCGCGACGATCGAGAAATCGTCGCTGAAGCTTCCGCCGCTGAGGCCGCGCAGGTGGACGACAAGGTCGTCCAGGCACGCCCGGCAGCCCCCGTCCGCAGCCCGACGCTCGATGAGGCGGGCGAGACCGTCAGGCATGAGCAGGTTGCCGCTTCCTTCAGGATCGGGGATCTCGAAGGCCCCGTCGGAAAAGAAGTAAAGGCGACTCCCGGGCGCGATCTCCACCCGCTCGGCCTCCTCCTTCGTCAGCCCGATGCCGACGATCGCCGTCGTCGAGGGCAGGTCGCGACGCTCGCCGCTCGGGGCGAACAGCAGGGCCGGGGGGTGCCCGGCGCTGGCGTAGGCCAGCTTGCGGCTCCCGACGTCGTACACCCCGTAGAAGCAGGTGAAGAACTTGTTGTCGTTCTGACGCATGGGGAAGGCGCGGTCCAAGGCGGCCACAACGGCGGCGGGGTCGCCGAAGTCCGCCGAGAGGGTCTGGCGCGACAGCGCCGCGTGGATCGATGAGCTCAGCAGCGCCGCCCCGACGCCGTGCCCGGACACGTCGAGCAGGTACACCGCCAGGCGCCGATCGTCGAGCCAGTGATAGCCGAAGGCGTCGCCACCCACCTGCGAGGAGGACTCGAAGCGCCAGTCGATGCGGACGGGACTCTCCCCGTCCATCGGCTCGGGCAGCTGGGACCGAACGTACCGGGCCGCCTCGTCGAGCTCGTCGCTGAGGCGCTGCTGGGTGCGAACCAGCTCCGCCTGCGTGTCGATCAGCCGCGCCTGGGCCTCGATCAGGTCGACCATCTGCAGCTCGCGCTGGGCCATCTCGGCGAGCCCCGTGAGAATCGCGAGATCCTTCGAGGACAGATCGCGCGGCCTGTCATCGGCGAGACAGAGCGTCGCGATGTTGCGCCCGCCCGGCCCCTCGAGCGGCACGCCCGCGTAGAAGCGGATGTGAGGCTCGCCCGTGACCAGCGGGTTCTCCGCGAAGCGAGCGTCGAGCAGCGCGTCGGGCACCACGAGCGGCTCGTCCTGCGCGATCGTGTGGCCGCAGAACGAGGTCGCCCGATCCGTCTCCGCCGGGCACACGCCCCGGCGCGCCTTGAACCACTGCCGCTCGGCATCGATCAGCGCGATATAGGCGATCGGCACGTCGAAGACCGCCGCCGCCACCTTCACGATGCGGTCAAAACGCTCCTCGGGAGGCGTGTCGAGGATGTTGAGCGAACGAAGATCGGCCAAGCGTTCGGCTTCGTCGGCGAGCAGCGGCGCAGCAGGCATGGCCGATCCTATGCCGCGCGGCGCCGCGACGACGCCCGCTCGCACCGCTCAATCTCCCGCCGGAAGCCACGCGCGCCGGGCGTCGCTCACGCTCCCGAAGCCTCGCCGAGATACCGCTCGAGCTGCTCCAGGTGCCAGAGATCATGCCCGGCGATCAGCGGGAGCATGAACGCCAGCGACTCCTCCCCCCGCTCGGCGTGCCGACCCACCCGGGCGAGCTGATGCTCATCGAGCGTCCTCCAGAAGCGGAGGTTGAGCGCGCGGAGCGTCTCGAACTCGCCGAGCAGCTCCGCGGGATCGCGGGCGTTGTGGGCGTGGCGGTCGGTCCAGAGGTCCTGATCGATACCGATGAGATCGGGCGCGTCGTCGCCCACGACGTGCCGGGTGCGAAAGCCGAAGGTCCACTCTGTGTCGACAAGGTGGCCGAGGATCTCGAGCGGCGTCCACTTCCCGGGGAAGGGCCGCACACGCAGCGTCTCGGCGTCCGCGCCCTCCACAATCGCTCGCAGCGCCGCGGGCGTCCGCTTGAGCGAATCGACAGCGTCGCGCTCGCCCAGCTTGGCAAGCACGGCCTCGGTGTAGGCCTTGGGGTCGGTGA
>CAZXGT010000134.1:0-5171 GCA_964639935.1 uncultured Phycisphaeraceae bacterium | reverse complement strand
GCGAGCTTCCCCATGAGACCGCCGAGCCCACAACCCTCGGCGACGAGCTCCCGCTCGACGAGGAATCGGCCCTCGCTCTCGGCGCCGTCGAGACGCCCACGTCGCGCGCGGGCGCGAACGCTCGCCTGAGCTGCCGGCTCCGCGCCACCGTCGTCCACGCCAGCGCCCGCCCCGGGATCTCGGGAGACCCCGCAACCGTTTCCGAGCTCTCGGACGCCGACATCGTCTTCACCTCCCGCGCACGCCATGCCCCCGGCGCCCTCCTCCGTCTGCTCACCAGAAACTCCTGCAACGAACCGATCGCCATGATCGTCGCCGTCACACACGCCCGCCGAGCCCCCAGCGCCAGCGAAGGCTGGGAGCACACCGCCGCCGTCCGCTGCCATATCCGGCCCGAAGAAGAACAGGCCGCCTGACGCTCGCATCGCCCGAACCGACCCTACCGATCCCCCACCGCGCAGAGCTGCGCCGACAGATTCTCCATCGCCAGCTGCAGGTTCACGTTCCGCGCCACGTGAACCTCCGCCTCTCCGATCAGCTCCAGCTCCCGCACCCGGCGCTCGAGCTCCCCGCGCCTCGCCTCGATCCCCTCGGCCGAGAGCGACCGCACGCTCCGGCGCACGCGCTCCGCCAGAAGCGCCAGGAGCGTCCTCGCCCCCGCCTTGTTCGCCGCGTCCTTGCTCGCCCCCTCGTGGCTCTCCACCCACGCCTTCGCCCACTCGTCCACCAACGCCTTGAGCCGCGGCCCGAGCGTCGCCGAGTACCGCCCACGCTCCGCGTCGCGCAGCATCGGCTCGAGCTCGTCGAGCCACCGGTCGAACCCGCCCTCGCCCGCGCGCACCGCCTCCCCCGGCCGCCCCGCCGCGATCTCCATCGCCCGCCGGTTCGCGAAGCCCGCGCGCCGCGCCCACTCACCCATTTCCGCGTCCGAGAGCGGCCCGAGCGCCACCCGCTGACACCGGCTCCGGATCGTCGCCAGAAGACGATCCTCGCTCGAGGTCGCCAGCATGATCACCGTCCCCGGCGCCGGCTCCTCCAGCGTCTTGAGCAGCGCGTTCTGCCCCGCGTCGTTCATCAGCTCCGCCTCGTCGACGATGAACACCTTGCTCGCGAGCGAATCGCGCCGCACCGAACTCGACCGCGACGCCGGCTCGATCACCCGCTCGACCAGCACCTCCTTCGGGATGCTCGTGAGCTTCCGCTTGCGCACGTTCTGATCCTCGCTGAAACGCGCCAGCTCCTTCGTCACCACGTGCAGGTCAGGATGCATCCCCGACCGACCGAGCCGCCTCGCCTCGCTCGACTCATCGCAGACCAGCCCGCCGCCCTCGGCCCGCGTCGTCTCATCGAGCAGCGCCAGACCGAACGCCTCGGCGAGCGTCCGCTTCCCCACTCCCGCCGGGCCGTGAAAGATCCACGCGTGATGCACCCGGCCCGACCGCGCCGACGCCGCCAGCACGCCCTTCGCCCGCTCGTGACCAACGATCCCACCCAATGCGTCCATAGCTCAGACAATACAGGGCGCCACGACCCGCCGAGGGCCCGTCGTGCTCGCAAAGGCCTCTACCCCTCAACATCCAGCGTCCGACCCGCCGTCAGCGCCGTCGCCGCCGCGTTCCGATCCGCCGGATGCCGGTAGAGCTGATGCGCCGGCGCGCTCGGCTGCGGCTCGCCGCCCGAGAAATCGATCCCGCCCGCAACGCCCCCCGCCACCAGCTTGCGAACCCGCGCCGCCGCGTCCTGCTCGCTCGCCGGATCAAGACGAGCCGACGTCTCCAGCGCCCGGACCGGCGCCGTCGGCCTCGGCGCCGAAACGCCGTAGGCCTTCGCGAGGTGATGCGGGATCGTCGGGGGCGTGATGCGCATCGGTGTGCCGCTCCGCTTGCGAGGTGACCACCAAAGTCTACCACGCTCCGTCCGCCGTCAACGCGCCGGACCCGGTTCCCACACCCGGTCCACGTCCGGCGCCGTTATCCATCAAATGCGGGCGAGAGGACTCGAACCTCCACGTCCTATACGGACACGGGAACCTAAATCCCGCGCGTCTGCCAATTCCGCCACGCCCGCGAGCCGAGCCGAGCCGCGATTCTCCCGGACCCGCGCTCCCAGTCAAACCCCAGGCCGCTCGCTTCGCCATGAAACAAGATCAACGCTCTCCCCACTCATCTCCCGATACCATGAATCGTTCCATTGCAATGAACCGGGAGCCTCCCATGCGCGCCATCGACCGCTTCGCCCTCTCCGCCTCGCCGATCTGCCTCAGACTCATCCTCGGGATCACCTTCATCTGGTCCGGCGCCGGAAAACTCTTCACCACCGCCGACCTCACCCCGGACCAGCAGGCCGTCCTCGCCCAGATCGAGACCCAGACCCCCGCCACCCTCGCGCCCGAAGAGCCAGACCCCGCCGCGGACCCCGCCGGAAGCGAGATCGATCGCCTCCCCGAACCGCAACCCGAACCCGAGGCCGCGCCGGAAACCGAGCCCTCCCCCGCGGACGCCGAGTCCGAAGGCCAGCGCCTCCGCTCGCTTACCGATCCGCCCGACCGCTCCGCCGCACTCCCGCGCGGCTACACGATCACGCTCGCTCAGAACGACTCGCCACGCCATGAAGACGATCCCGAGGTCATGGACAACCTCGAGCGCGCCGCCGAAGCCGCGAGGGAGAACGTCGAGCAGGCCATCGACCCTGATCAGCCCCGACGGCTCGTCACCGTCGCCCTCACCATCGAGGGCGCCGTCAACCCCGAAAAGGGCAGCCCCCGACTGCCCGCCTTCTTCCTCACCTACGCCATGCCCTTCGCCTGGGCCGTCGCCATCATCGAGTTCCTCGGCGGGCTCTGCCTCCTCATCGGGTTCCTCGCCCGCTTCTGGGCCGTCCTGCTCACCGGCGTCGCCGCCGGGATCGTCTGGATCACCTCACTCGGCCCCGCCATGCTCGGCGGGATCGACAACGCCTTCCTCGGGTTCCTCCCGCCCCTCTGGCCCTTCGACCCCGCCGCCGCCACGCAGTTCCTCTGGACCATGGCCCTCTTCTTCGTCGCGCTCGCCATGATCCTCCTCGGCGCCGGAACCCTCTCCATCGACCGCCTTCTCTTCGGGAACCCCCTCCGGCGCTTCACCTACGTCAAGCGCGAGCCCTCCTACGACGTCAACCCCGATTGACCCCGCCACAGACCCGGCCGCCCCGGCCCGCGGCGGTACACTCACGCCATGCCTGACCGCTCGCGCTGGTCGCCGTGGATCCTCTCCGCCGCGCTCCACGCCATCGTCGTCGTCGCCTCCCTCTTCATCGTGTGGACCGTCCTCCCGGCGCCCGCCGAGCCCGAAGAGCCCGTGGTCATCGACTTCGAGAACCCCGCTCCCGCCCCGCCGCGCGAGAGCGCCGCGACCGATCCGCCCGCCGCGAGCCAAGCCCCCGCGCTCCCCGATCTCCCCCCACCGGCGCCGGTCGCTCTCGCCGAGACGCCCCCAGCGTCCCGCCCGCGTTCCGACTCCCATCCCGACGACGCCCCTCCTCCCCCGACCCCGCCGCGCGAGGTCTCCTTCGTCACCGCCGGCCTCTCCTCCGCCCGCGAGGTCGTCTACGTCGTCGACGCCTCGGGCTCGGCCATCACCGCCTTCCCCGCGATCGTCGAGCGCCTCCTCGAATCCATCTCAAACCTCCACCCCTCCCAGCGATTCCAGATCGTCCTCCTCCGCCGGACGAACGGCGCCCCCTACGACTTCCTCCGCGTCCCCCCCGCCGCCGACGCTCCCGTCCCCGTCGACGCCCTCCCCGAGAACGTCGACGCCGCGGCGCGCTGGCTCGAGTCCATCGTCCCGGGCGGCCCGGGCGACCTCCCCGCCGCGCTCGCCGCCGCCATGACCACCCGCGCCGGCGCGATCTTCCTCCTCGCCCGCGTCTCCGAGGCCGACGCCCCCGTCGATCGCGCCGCCCTCCTCGCCGAACTCGACGCGCTCAACCCCGAGCGCCGGACCACACTCGAGACGATGCAGATGTTCACGCCCGACCCCACCGGCCTCCTCGAGGCCCTCGCCGCCGCCCACAGCGGGACCCACCGCGTCGTCACCCTCGAAGACCTCAAGGAAACCAGATGATCCTCGCGATCCTTCACCCCATCCTCGCCCAGGCCGACGCCCCAAGAGCCGTCTCCCTCGCCGAGGCGTTCTTCATCCAGCGCAACGGACGCACCGGCGGCGTCGAGCTCTTCGGCACCCTCATCATCTGGATCCTCATCGCCGCCTCCGCCGCCTCCATCGCCCTCATCGTCCTCCGCGCCCGCGAGAACACACGCGACGCCATCCACGACGACCAGCTCGCCGACGAATGCGCATCGCTCATCGAGAACCAGGAGCTCGACCGCGCCGCCCGCCGCGCGAGCCAGTCCGACACCGACCTCGGGGCCATGCTCGCCGCCGCCATCCCCGAGCTCCCCTCCCGAGACCCCGACGCCCCCCTCCGCGCCCTCGATCAGACCGCCGAGACACGATCGGCCGCCAGACTCCGACGCATCGAGCCGCTCAACATCATCGGGAACGTCGCGCCCATGCTCGGGCTCTTCGGGACCGTCTACGGCATGATTCTCGCCTTCCGCGAGATCGTCGCCGCCGGCGGCGCTCCCGACCCCGTCGGCCTCGCCGCCGGCATCGGCACCGCGCTCACCACGACCTTCTGGGGGCTCATCGTCGCCATCCCCGCCCTCATCGGCTTCGGCGTCCTGCGCAGCGCCATCGACGCCCGCACCGCCGAAGCCGAGCAGACCGCCGAGGAAACCCTCGCCCGCTACAACCGCGACGCCCGCGCCCCCGAGAAGCCATGAGCCGCCGCCGCGCCGAGCACCCCTTCGCCCCCGCCGACCTCACCCCCATGGTCGACGTCGTCTTCCTGCTGATCGTCTTCTTCATCCTCGTCTCCCAGCTCGCCCGAACCGAACGCTCGCCCATCGAGCTGCCCGCCCTCCCCGCCGACTCGCTCGCCGCCGCCGCCCTCCGCGAGCGCCTCGTCATCCACGTGAGCGAAACCGGCTACCGCGTCGGCGCCGACGCCTTCCCCATCGGACCCGACGCCGCGGACCGCCTCGCCCGGCGCGTCCGCGCCGCCCTCGCCGCCTCCCCCGAGGCCGCCGTCGTCATAGATCGGAAGAGCACACGTCTGAACTCCAGTCACGT
>CAZXGT010000133.1:0-5318 GCA_964639935.1 uncultured Phycisphaeraceae bacterium | reverse complement strand
ACGGGTACACGCGAGGGACGACATGGGTATCGAAGCCGCACTCAGCACGGAAGCCGGGTTTTTCACGACGACGCTCCAGCAGGCCGTGAACTGGGCCCGGAGGAGCGCGCTGTGGCCGATTCCATTCGCGACCGCGTGCTGCGGAATCGAGTTCATGGCGACGGCGTGCAGCCGGTATGACATCGCCCGCTTCGGGGCCGAGCGGATGAGCTTCTCGCCGCGACAGGCGGACCTCCTGATCGTCGCGGGGCGGATCGGGATCAAGATGATGCCGGTGCTCCAGCGGATCTATCAGCAGATGTCTGAGCCGCGCTGGGTCATTTCCATGGGCGCGTGCGCTTCGACCGGCGGCGTCTTCGACACCTACGCGACGGTGCAGGGGATCGATCAGTTCATCCCGGTGGATGTCTACATCCCGGGGTGCCCGCCGAGGCCGGAGATGGTGCTCGAGGGCTTCATGGCGATTCAGCGGCACATCGACAACGAGGGCTTGCCGCCGGGTGGGATGCGGGCGCCCTTGAACATCGCGGTCGAGCCGACTCACGAGGTGGCGCCCAAGCCGGTCGGCGTGACGGTGGGCGTGACTTAAGAGCGTCTTCACCGACCGCTCACGCTTCCTCGGTCTCTTTGCTCGGTATGGTTTTCACGCCGAAGGGAATAATGATGCCCGAACAGCACGTCCAAGACGGTTCCGAGCCCGTTTCTGATCTGAAGAATCCGATGAGCCGTCGAGCGGCGCTTGGCGCGCTGAGCCTCGCCGGGGTTTCACCGTTTGTCGCCTCCTCGGCCGCGATGGCGCAGCAAACCGGCGCGCTCGGCTGGGATCAGGCCGGTAAGCGGTACACCCTCCCGCCGCTGCCCTACGACTATGACGCTCTGGAGCCGGCGATCGACTCTCAGACGATGCGCATTCACCACACAAAGCACCACGCGGGGTATGTCGGCGGGCTCAATACGGCGCTGAGCGAACTGGCGAAGGCCCGAGAGACCGGCGACATGGCGCTCGTCAAGCACTGGACGCTCGCGGCCTCCTTCCATGGGTCGGGACATGTGAACCACACGCTTTTCTGGCACGGCATGGCGCCTGCGGGCCACGGCGGCGGGGGACGGCCCGAGGGCCCCCTCGCCAAGACGATCGAGCGTGACTTCGGCTCCTTCGAGAAGTTCAAGGATCAGTTCGTCGCGGCTTCGTCGTCGGTCGAGGGATCGGGATGGGGCTGGTTGGTCTACGAACCGCTGGCGGGTCAGCTGCTGATCCTCCAGGCGGAGAAGCAGCAGAACGAGGGGATCTGGGGCGTCGACCCGCTGCTGGGCGTCGACGTCTGGGAGCACGCGTACTACTTGAAATATCAGGCGAACCGAGGCGAGTACGTCGAGAACTTCTTCAGCGTCATCAACTGGGCGGAAGTCTCGCGTCGGTTCGACGCCGCACGCGGGGCCGTGAGCGGCTGATGGCGGCACGGGCGGCCGAGCGGTACACCATCCGACGAAAGATCTTCCGCCTCTTCGGCGCCGGTTTTCATATCCTCGACGAGCGGGGCGGAGTGGTCGGCTATTGCGACCAGAAGCGGTTCAAGCTTCGCGAAGATCTCCGGATCTACACCGATGAAAGCAAGAGCGAGGAACTCTTGCGCATCGGCACGGAGCAGATCATCGATTTCGGGGCGACGTACACCGTTCGGATCCCGATGGATGATCGGTCGGGCGATTCGGTGATCGGCTCGTTTCGGCGCAAGGGCCTGAAGAGTTTCCTGCGCGACGAGTGGATCCTGATGGGCCCGAGCGGGGACCCCGTCGGGACGATCCGGGAAGACTCGCAGCTCAGGGCGCTGGTGCGACGGACGCATGAGCTTCTCGCGGCGATGACGCCACAGACGTATCACCTGCGCGACGTCAACGATCTGGAAATCGCGACGTTCCGCACCCACTTCAACCCGTTCATCCATCGTCTTGGGGTGGCGATCCATCGAGAGGACGATGTCTTCGACGATCTTCTGGCGCTCGCGGCGGGCGTGCTGCTCCTGGCGATCGAGGGGCGGCAGGGCTGAGACGTTCCTTGGCGCGAGCGGCCGATGGCGCGGCGGGCTTAGTCGAGGAAGTCTTCGGCCCTGAGCTTCTCCGGCAGGTAGGTCTCGGTGATGAAGGAAAAGTCCTTGGCTGAGAGCGCCTCGAGCTCGAGTTTGACGCCGAGCTTGAGCATCTGGTTGATCTCGCGCTGCCAGGGTTTCTTCTGGAACCAGGGGTAGTCCCGGATTTCCTTCGCGCGACGGACGTCCTGCTCGGTGACCTTGATCGAGACGGCGGGCGGGATATCGAACTTTTTCGCGTCGAAGCTCGACATGCCGACAAAGCGGGCGTCGGGAATGGCCATGCGCTGGCTTTCGAAGGCGAGCGAGATCGACCCCTGCTTGACGACGGAATAGATGTAATAGCCCCAGGGGTCGTTGTCGACGAGCACGTAGACCGGGAGGCTCAACTCGTTGTGGAGGCGCCAGAGGAGGCGGCGCACCCCACGAGGCGGCTGGCCGCCGCCGTGAACGATCATGCAGTTGTGCTTCTCCCAGAAACGGTCCTCGTTGAAGCGTCGCCAGACGGCGCCCTTCTCGATGAGCAGGACGAACTCGGCCTTGCTCTTCTTGAACTTGATGACGTCGCCCTCGACGATCGAAGGCACCGCGTAGCCGCCGGAGCCCATGCGCTGGAGATCGATCGTGTCGCCCTTGTCCTCGATGACCATGGGGCCGACCATCGCGCCCTTGGGCTCGGCGAAGAGGCCAAGCTCTTCGCGGAGCGAGGTCACGGCGACTTCGAGATCTTCAATGATGACGTCGGACTCGGACTGATCGTCGAAGGTGTTCTCTTTCGTGCCCTCGATGGTGTGCTTGCAGTGGTAGAAGAGGTCTCGGATGGAGGTCGTTTTCTGCTGACGGATGAGCTCGGAGGCGCCGGAGGCGACGAGCATCGTCTGCATGAACTTCTTGGCCTTGCCGAGATCGAAGAAATTTCGGCGGGCGGTGGAATCGCCCATCTCGATGATGCGTCTTCGCTCGTTGAAGGCGACGTTGGAGAGGTTTCGGGTCGGGATGTCGATGAAGGGGTCCTCGCCCTTCTCCGCCTTCCTGGCGACGTCCTTCGAGAGCGCGACCAGCTTGTCTCGGGTTGGAATCCTCTTTGTCGATCGCTTCTTGCCGGCGGGCGCCTTCTTGCGAGGGACCTTCCGCGCCACTTTCTTGACGACTTTCTTCTTCGAGCCTGATTTCTTCGCGCCCGTCCGGATTTTTTTCTTGGCCATGGCTTACTTCTCGAAGAGGTTGGCGTCTTCGTCGCGTTCCTTCGCCTCATAGCGACGACCGTTTGAGCTCGGTCCGCCCTCGTCCTCGTCGCTCTCGAGATAGGACTCATCGACAACGATCGTGTCGTCCGCCCTCGGGTCGCGCTTCTTCCTGAGCGCTCGGCCTTCCTCGTCGAGCTGCTGATCGGCGAGTTCGGTCTTGCGGTCGGCGACGGCCTTGAGGTGCTCGTAGATCTCCGCGGGATCGAGGTCGGGGTTGATCGTGTGCAGCGCGCGGGAGACCTCGCCGATGTAGCGGGCGAAGACGTCGCGGCGTTGGCCCTCGCGGCGGATTTTCTGCCGTTTGCGGAGGTAGGAGCCGAGCTTGCGCCCGCATTCCTGGAGGGCTAGACGCATCTCCTTGCGGATCTCGTCGTAGTCGGCGATGGCCTCTTTGGATTCGCTCGTGAAGGGAACCCAAACCGAGGCCATGTGGATCATCACCACGAGTGGCGCCTGCGGCAGGGCGCTCTTGCCCTGAGAGAGCCCGTAGTTGCGCCAGCCCGTCTCGATGACGGCCTTGAAGCTCGAGCACGCGGACTGCTGGTAGAGGAGCGGCACGCGGTTGGCGAAGCGGAGGACGCGGGCGGGTTCCTCGCCCGGGAGGTCGCCGCCGAAGGCGATGGCCGTCTCGATCAGGAAGGGGTTTCCGCGGTAGACGGCGGGGGGCCTGGTGGAGGCGGTGTAGAACTCGGCGCGGACGCCCTTGAACATGCCGGCGAGCATCTGCCTGACCCCGATCGGCGCGAGGCAGTCGGTCGGCGGCGACTGGATCCGCGTCCTCTGGATCGCCTTGTAGATGCGTTCGGCCTCGGCGTGCCCGATGGACTTGATCCAGGTGCGGGTCGTGAGGTCGGCCTCGTCGGCGATCTGCTGACTCACGCGCGGGGAGACGCGCGAGAACGAGTTCGTCAGGAAGCCGCCGAGCTGGTTGTGCTCGGTCTGCTTGAGCATGGTCATCAGCGCGCCGAGCTCGACGCCTCGCGGGTGGGGCTTGATCTCCTTGGGCTCTTCGGGGAGCTCGTCGACGGTGCGGGGGAAGACAACGGCGTCGCCGATCTGCGTGGTGCGGTCGAATGCCTCCAGCTGCTTCTTCGAGAGCGCCTCCTCCTCGTCGATGAGGGCGGCGCCCTCCTTGTGCTCCTCGTCCTTGCCCTTCCTCGTCGGAGGGATGAAGACGATCTGCGCGTGAGGGTTGGCGATGGCCGTCTGCGCGAGGTATTCCTCGATGCTCGTCTTGCCGCGGGTGTACCGGCCCTCGAGCTCGATCGTCACACGTGTGCCGGTGTGCGGGGGGAAGTCATCGGTCTCGACGTCCTCGGCGACCTCGGGACGGTTCTTCGTGGTGTCCATCGCGAGCGTGACGCGGTGGGCGGGCTTGCTCTTTTTCGATCGCGAGACGATGACCATGGGCTTGCCGGTGGTCATCAGGCCGTACATGCCCGCGGCCGAGATGCCGATGCCCTGCTGGCCGCGGCTCATCTTGAGGCGGTGGAACTTCGAGCCGTAGAGGAGGCGGCCGAAGATGTTCTCGATCTGGCGGCGGACGATGCCGGGGCCGTTGTCCTCGATCGTGATGCGGAAGCGGTTCTCGTCGATCTCAGGCAGGTGCTCGAGCTTGACGGTGATCTCGGGGAGGATGCCCGCCTCCTCGCACGCGTCGAGCGAGTTGTCGACGGCCTCCTTGACCGTGGTCAGGAGCGCCTTGCGCGGGTTGTCGAAGCCCAGAAGATGGCGGTTTTTCGAGAAGAACTCGGAGACGGAGATGTCGCGCTGGCCCGCGGCCATGGTCTCGGCGGTCACGGGCGGTTTGGATGTACGTCTTTTTTTCGGCGGCGCGGCGCTGGCCATGCGTGGTCCTCCCTGACCTGAACGGGCCCAAACGGGACTTTATCGGAATTTCTTGCGCGTGTGGGCGGCGACAGGGCTCATCGCGGCCTGCACCGAAGGGGGCCGTGAGCGGGAGCGCGGACTCGCTAGGCTTCGG
>CAZXGT010000132.1:1193-5319 GCA_964639935.1 uncultured Phycisphaeraceae bacterium | reverse complement strand
AGAATCAGGAGATCCTCACGCTCCGTCCCGACGGGCCGGGCGGGCAGGCCGCGGGAGCGATCGGCGGCGGGACGGTCATCGAGCCGGAAAGCCCGGACCCGCCCGCCGAGGACCCCGCCGAGCCAACGCTCGAAGGCGCCCAGGACGCCGAGCCGACGCCGATGTAGGCGCCGTCAGGTCTTCACAAGGCTCACCGCCGCGATCGCGATCGGAAGCAGCACGAGCGTCGGTAGAAACACCCCGATCTGCGGAGGCACGCCCTGCAGAGGCGCCGCCGCGCCAAGCGCTCCCCCCACCATCGCCAGCAGCAGCACCGGCGCGCACTTGAGCGCCTGCACGGTCATGTTCCCCGGCGTCCGCCGAAGAAAGAACGGCAGTGCGATGATCAGCCCCAGCAGGTTCGTCGCGAGCAGCGCCGGGCGACCCCAGCGGATCGCCTCGAGACGCCGACGCTCCGCCGGGTCGATCGACGCCTCGCCGATCGCGAGCGTCTCCCCGATCTCCCGCCACGAGAGATTCTGCCCGTACCCGCGGACCCGACGAACCAGCACGCTCGTGGGATCGAGGTCCGTGCGGATGGCGAAATCATCCGGGAGCGGCGTCGGGACGGCCCGGCCCGCCCGCTCCTCGCTCGCGCCCTCGAAACGCCACTCGCGCCCGTCCCAGCTCGCCGACTCCGCCTGGATCCGCCGCTGCGCCTCGCCCTCCTCGCCACGCTCCCAGACGCTCACCCGCGTCATCGTCTCGCTCGCCGGGTCGTACTCCGCGGCGTACCACAGGCGCCCGGAGCCGTCCTTGAGCAGCGGAACCCGAACCGAATCGAGCGTCCGCTGGTGCGCCTCGCGCGCGCTCCGCGGCAGCAGGTGCGCCACCCCGGGCAGCACCAGCTCCTGCGCCGCCGATCCGATCACCAGCGCCGTCGCCGCCACCGCCACGAACGGCCACGCCAGCCGGTGCAGACTCACCCCGCTCGCGAGCGCCGCGATGAGCTCGCGCCGGCGCAGCAGGCTCGCGCAGGTGAACCCCATCGCCGCGACCAGCACGAGGCTCGAGAGGTACGTCAGCAGCTGAACGAGCCGCGGACCCCAGATGTCGATCACCCCAAGCGCCGTCAGCGCGGTCAGATGCAGGCCCGAAGCCCCCTCGGGCGCGACGCGCTCGGCCGCCTCGACGAACCGCTTCATGTTGAGCATCATGTCCACGCCCACGATGAAGGCGGCCAGCGCGAACGCCAGCGCGAGCACATTGGCGAGATAGAGCCGCGCGATATACCGGTCGAGCAGCGTCACGCCGGGCGCCCTACCCCTCCTGACGCGTCGGACGGATCAGGATCTCGTTGACGCTCACCCGCGCCGGCGCCTCCACCGCCTGCGCGATCGCCGTCGCGATGTCCTCGCTCTCGAGCGGCTCGATGCCGGTCTTCTCCGACATCTCCTTCCAGCGATCCAGAATCCGCTCATCCTCCACCGCGTCCTGAAGCTCCGTCGTCACAAACCCCGGCGCGATGATCGTCACGCGGATGTTCTTGCTCGCCACCTCCGCGCGAAGGCCCTCCGAGAGCGCGTGCACCGCGTGCTTCGTCGCGCAGTACACCGACCCGCCGGGCATCACCCGACGGCCCGCCACCGAAGACACGTTCACGATGTGACCGCTCTCGCGCTCGAGCATCGACGGCAGCACCGCCGCGATCCCGTAGAGAACGCCCTTGATGTTCACGTCGATCATCCGGTCCCAGCCCGCGACGTCCGTCCGGTCCATGAACGAGAGCGGCATGCACCCGGCGTTGTTGACCAGAACGTCGACCGGCCCGAAGGTCTCGACCGCCGTCTCCATTGCCTGATCCACCTGCTCGCGCTCCGTCACGTCGCACTCGATCGCCAGGGACTTGCCACCCGCCTCGCGGATCTCGTGCGCCAGCTCGTCGAGGCGGTCCTCCCGGCGCGCCAGGCACGCGACCTTCGCCCCGCGCTTGGCAAGCTCCAAAGCCGTCGCCCGGCCGATCCCGCTCGACGCCCCCGTCACCACCGCCACCTTGTCCGAAACGCTGCTCATCCTGGACCTCTCTCTTCTGACTCCCCTCGCCGGGGCGCCGTGGTCAAGCGTCCAGTGTAGCCCCCGCGTCGCTAGGATGATTCCCATGCCCGAGACGAGCCAAACCCACGAAAACGCCCCGTCCGCCGCCGACGACGCGGATTCCATGCACGAGCTCGAACGCCAGCGCCGCGACAACCGCGACGCCATCGCCCGGCTCGGCCTCAGCCCCTACGGCGTCCGCACCCCCGGCGTCTCCCCCGTCGCCGCCGCGCTCACCCGCTACGACGAAAAGGCCGACCGCGAGCACCAGGAGCGCGGCAAGGAGGAAGGCTTCGTCGACCACCGACCGACCGTCACCGTCGCCGGACGCGTCATGCTCCACCGCGACAACGGCAAGCTCGTCTGGATCAACCTCCGAGACGACACGGGCGACATCCAGATCGCCGTCAGCAAGAAGGACTGCGACGAAACCGGCTTCAACCTCGCCAAGAGCTGCGACCTCGGCGACCTGCTCGTCGCGACCGGCCCGCTCATGAAGACCCGCAAGGGCGAGATCACCATCTGGGCCTCAGAGCTCCGCATCGGCGCCAAAAGCCTCGCCCCGCCCCCCGAGAAGTGGGCCGGCCTCCAGGACAAGGAAACCCGCTACCGCAAGCGCTACGTCGACCTCTACGCCACCCCCGAGACCATGCGCGTCTTCACCACACGCTCGCAGATCATCGCCCGCATCCGCCGGCACCTCGACGAACGCGGATTCCTCGAGGTCGAGACGCCCATGATCCAGCCCCAGGCCGGCGGCGCCGCGGCCCGACCCTTCGTCACCAGGCTCAACGCGCTCGACATGACCGTCTCCATGCGCATCGCACCCGAGCTCTACCTCAAGCGACTCCTCGTCGGCGGCATGCCCCGCGTCTACGAGATCAACCGAAACTTCCGCAACGAGGGCGTCGACCGCTCCCACAACCCCGAGTTCACCTCCCTCGAGGTCTACTGGGCCTACGCCGACTACCGCGACATGCTCAATCTCACCGAGAACCTCATCCGAGAGCTCGCCCACGCCGTCGCCGTCACCGGACACCCCGATCCTGACGTCGAGACCGAGGACGTCGAGCC
This sequence comes from uncultured Phycisphaeraceae bacterium, assembly GCA_964639935.1. GTDB lineage: Bacteria > Planctomycetota > Phycisphaerae > Phycisphaerales > UBA1924 > CALNYS01. The sequence goes on along the minus strand of CAZXGT010000132.1, from coordinate 2,172 downwards.
CGCCGACGTGAAGCTCCCCTTCGGCGACCTCCAGATCGACTACGGCGCCCCCTTCGCCCAGATCACCTACGCCGAGCTCTTCGAGCAGGCCCTCGGCTTCCCCATGACCGACGTCGCCAAAGCCCGCGAGGAAGCCACGAAGCGCTGGCCGCAGAAGGCGGGCGACTTCGAAAAAATGGCCGACATCTTCGTCGTCAACGAACTCTTCGAAGAGGTCGCCGAGAAGACCATCGACCCCGCCAGGCCCACCTTCGTCCTCGACTACCCCTCCGCCCTCTCCCCGCTCACGCGCCCGCTGCCCGACAACCCCCAGCTCGCGGGACGCTGGGACCTCTTCATCGCCGGCATGGAGATCGGCCCCGCCTACACCGAGCTCAACGACCCCGACATCCAGGCCGAGAAGTTCCGCGAGCAGCTCGCCGGCGCGGACGACGAGGAGAGCACCTTCCGCACCTTCGACGCCGACTTCATCGAGGCCCTCAAGGTCGGCATGCCCCCCGCCGGCGGCCTCGGCCTCGGCATCGACCGCCTCACCATGCTCCTGACCAACCAACCCTCCATCCGCGACGTGATCCTGTTCCCCTTCATGCGCCGGGTGGAGGAGTAGGGTTTTCCAAAGGATCTCAATGGGTGCCACGACCCGCTGCGGAGCAGCGCGTCGTGACGGCCGCAAGGAACACGACGCGCTGAGGACGGCGAGTTGTGGCGCCCGGAGGTATCCGCCTAGAGCCGCCCCTTACCCAAACACCCCCACACCACCCACCGCCACCGCGCGATCATCCTCTACCCTCAAGCCTGATACGCCGATGGCGCCGATGATCTCGCCCCTCACACCCACCGCCTCCACACCAGCACCCCCACCGCCCCGAGCAACGTGCCGGCCATCACCAGGACCGTGTACAGAAACCCGCTCGCCGTCCCCACCCACGGCAGCCCCCCCACGTTCATCCCGAACACCCCCGTCAGAAACGACAGCGGC
>CAZXGT010000132.1:0-1093 GCA_964639935.1 uncultured Phycisphaeraceae bacterium | reverse complement strand
CCACGGCAGCCCCCCCACGTTCATCCCGAACACCCCCGTCAGAAACGACAGCGGCAGAAAGATGATCGTCGCGACCGTGAACACGTAAAGCTTCCGCCCCGACCGCTCGCTGATCTGCGCCGCCGCCTCCGCCTGAGCGCTCTTGGCCCGCTCGTGCATCGCGTCGAGATCCTCCACCAGCCGCGCCAAATGGTTCGCCGCCTCCCGGAGCCGCAACAGCTCGTCCTGATCGAAGCGGTCGTACACCTCGCCCCGCGCCAGACGCAGCATCGCCTCCCGCTGCGGCGCCAGGTACCGCCGCAGATAAACAACGCGGCGCTGGATCCTCGCGATCGCGCGGCGATCGGAGATCGTGTCCGGATCGATCGCGTCGTCCTCAAGCCGGTAGAGCCGCTCATCCAGATCGTCGATCATCGGCTCAAGCCGCTCCATGAGCCGCGCGACGAGCCGCGTGAAGACGCGCTCCGGCCGCAACGGCCCTCGCTCGGCCTCCAGCTTCTCCGCCACGTCGCGCGTCGCGAAGATCGTGAACTTCTCGAATGTCGCCAGCCGCGTCGGCTCGAGCCACAGCCGCAGCGAGATCGTCTCCTCCTCCGCATCCGGATTGAGATTCGCCGCCCGAAGGTTCACGAGCAGACCGCCCTCGATCGGCTCCGCCCGCGGACGCGTCTCCTCCGCCAGCATCGCCCGCGCCGCGATCTCCGGCATGTTCGAACGCTCCCGCGCCCACGCCTTCACGTCATCACGCGTGCGGTTGAAATGAAACCAGTACGGCCGATCCGCCGGCGGCGCGCCGAGCGGTTCGCCCGTCGACAGATCGAACCCGAGAATGGTGGCGGGAGGATCCATTTCCGCGAAGATACACCCATGACGACCCAGACCAGCAAATCAGACCTCGCCAGGCTCATCGCCGACGCCGCCCTCCTCCGAGGCGACTTCACCCTCCGCTCCGGCCGAAAGAGCAGCTACTACCTCGACAAATACCTCTTCACCACCCGCCCCGACGTCCTGAAACAGCTCGCCGACCTCTTCGCCCAGCGCATCGAAGCCCTCCCCGAAAAGCCCGACCGCCTCGCCGGCGCCGAGCTCGGCG
>CAZXGT010000131.1:3507-5418 GCA_964639935.1 uncultured Phycisphaeraceae bacterium | reverse complement strand
CGCATCGAAGCCCTCCCCGAAAAGCCCGACCGCCTCGCCGGCGCCGAGCTCGGCGGCATCCCCCTCGTCACCGTCGCGTCCATCGCCACCGGACTCCCCTGCGTCTTCGTCCGCAACCAGAAAAAGGACTACGGCACCGCCAAACAGACCGAGGGCGCGATCAACGCCGGCGACAAGCTCGTCCTGCTCGAAGACGTCGCCACCACCGGCGGACAGGCCGTCGAGGCCGTGCAAACCCTCCGCGACCTCGGCGCCGAAGTCCTCGCCGTCATCGCCACCATCGACCGCGAGGAAGGCGCCCGAGAAAACGTCGAGGCCGCCGGCGTCAGCTTCGAGGCGCTGTTCACGAAGACGGACCTGGGCGTGAGCGACTAGCGATGTGGGGCGGCTCGATCATCTCGACGCTGGTCTCGGTCGGGATCGGCGGCGTGATCGGAGGCTTCATCCTCCGCCTCGCCTTGTGGCCCGCGTTCTCGATGATCGGGATGAAAAAGGGCGGCCGCTTCATCGGCCTCTTCGGCGTGTGCTGCCTGCTCGCGATGACATGGCTGCTCGGAACCCTCGCCGCGGGCGAGGCCTTCTCCCGCGCGACAACCTGGCGCCACGGCGGCGGAGCGCTCCCGGCCCGAATCCTGACCAGCCCGTCGATGGCGGTCGCCGGCGTTCTGCTCATGGCCCTCACCGGCGCGACCGCGGGCATGATCCTGCGCCGCGCCACGCCCATGCGCGGGCTCATGAAAGCGACCACGATCAGCGGCGCGATCGTCGGCCTCCTGTGGGCGAGCGCCGCGGTCTGGCCCGCGTCATGGATGGCGCCCGCGCAGCTGGTGTGGGTCGGCTCGTGGCTCCTGCTCCCGATCGCCGCCGTGTACCTCTGCGCGCTAGCCCGACGGCGCGAGTTCCGCCGCTACCGCGCCGCCGCCTGCGTCCCCTGCGGCTACGCCAGAGCCGCGACCATGGCGACCTGCCCCGAGTGCGGATCCGCCCCCCACCACCTCTGCCACAAGTGCCGACACATCGTCCCGCGCCAGCCCGGCGAGCCCTGCCCACGCTGCAAGGCCGTCATCGGCGCCCGATGCTGGGCCTGCGGCTACGACCTCCGGGGCGTCGCCTCCGGCCGCTGCCCAGAGTGCGGCCTCTGGAAACCCGTCCCCGCACGATCCCGACCAGAACCCGCCGGAAAGCAGGAGGGGATCACATCATCATCGCCCGCGTCCTGATCCTCGGCACGCTCGTCTACGCGCTCTGGAACACCGCCGTCCTCGCCGCGCTGATGGCGCCCGCCATGCGCATGGCCGGCGAGCGGTCCAGCTCGGCCCGCTACTTCCTGCGCTGCGGCCTGCTCGGCGCCATCTGGGGCGTGACGTTCTGGATCGCCGTCGTCTCCATCCGGGAACTCATCGGCGGCCTTTCCCAGACGCGCGACCTAACGCTGATCGCCATCCCCGTCTTCACCGCCGGCGGGTTCTCGATGGGACTCGCCCTCCGCCGCCTGTCGCCGCTCCCAGCGGTCGTCGGGCCGCTCGCCCTCGCCGGCGCAAGCGTCGGCGTCGTCGCGGTCATCGCCGCCGGCTTCTACAACACGCCGCATGACGTCTACGCCGCCCTCGCCGGGCTCATCTACTACTCCCTCGCCCCCGCCGCCGCCCTCTACCCCTCCGCCCTCGCCCGCCGGCGCCGCCTCCGCGCCTACGACCGCGGCGACTGCCCCGCCTGCGGACGCGAGCGAGGAGCCATCGACACCACCGAAGACGGCCGCTGCCCGAACTGCAAAGAGAAACGCCGCGTCTGCCACAACTGCCTCCGCCTCGTCAGCGCCGCAACCGCCGAGCCCTGCCCACGCTGCGACGCCACCATCGACGCCGCCTGCTGGCGCTGCGGCTACGACTGGACCGGCGTCCACACCCCCAA
>CAZXGT010000131.1:0-3407 GCA_964639935.1 uncultured Phycisphaeraceae bacterium | reverse complement strand
ACGCGAGGACGCGATGCCCTACACCCTCAAGCCCGCCCCCACCGACGTCGACGCCGACACCACCGACTACCTCGACCGCCGCGTCGACGCCGGCGACCGCTGGGTCCTCAACTTCGGACCCCAGCACCCCGCCACCCACACCACCCTCCGACTCGTCCTCGAGCTCGACGGCGAGCGCATCGTCCGCTGCACCCCCCACATCGGCTACCTCCACTCCGGCTTCGAGAAGATCGCCGAGGTCCTCGACTACAACCAGTACGTCACCATCGTCAGCCGGATGAACTACCTCTCCCCCATCGCCAACGACATCTGCTGGCACCACGCTGTCGAGACCCTCTTCGGCATCGAGCTCACCCCACGCTGCAAGGTGCTCCGCACCATCATGGCGGAGCTCGCCCGCATCCAGGACCACCTCCTCTGCGTCGGCGCCGCCGGCCTCGACCTCGGCGCCTTCACCGGGTTCCTCTACGCCTTCAACCCGCGCGAGGACATCTACGACATCTGCGACTACATCTCCGGCCAGCGCTACCACCCCGACTGGACCCGCGTCGGCGGCATCATGCAGGAGATCCCCGACGAAGAGGTCTTCAAGAAGCTCGTCAAGACATTCATCCACGACACACTCCCCAAGGCCATCGGAGACCTCGAGAAGCTCGTCCTCCGCAACCGCATCTTCATGGACCGCACCGTCGGCGTCGGCGTCATCAGCCGCGAGGACGCCATCGCCTGCGCGCTCACCGGGCCCATCGCCCGCGCCTCGGGCGTTCGCCGCGACCTCCGCAAGGACGAGCCCTACCTCTGCTACGCCGACAACTGGGACGGCCAGGGCGCCGAGCCCGTCAAGTTCCAGGTGCCCGTCGCCGAGAGCGGCGACTGCTACGCACGCTTCGTCGTCCGCCTCGCCGAGATGCGCGAGAGCATCAAGATCATCGACCAGCTCATCGACGCCATCCCCCAGGGCCCCACCAACGCCGACACCAACTCCAAGGTCGTCAAGCCGCCCAAGAGCGAGGTCTACGGCTCCATCGAAGGCCTCATCCAGCACTTCGAGCTCATCATGACCAACCGCGGATGGGAAGCCCCCATCGCCGAGGCCTACGGCGCCAACGAGACCGCCAACGGCGAGCTCGGTTACTACGTCGTCGCCGACGGCGGCCCGCAGCCCTGGCGCGTCAAGACCCGCCCGCCCAGCTTCGTCAACTACTCCGTCATGGCCAGGCTCACCGAGGGACACCTGCTCTCGGATATCGCCGCCGTGCTCGGCTCGCTCAACATCGTCGCCGCGGAACTCGACCGATGAACACCACCGCCGCCGCAACGCTCGCCGCCGCTCTCGCCGCCGCAAGCGCGGCGCACGCCGAGACCGACCCGCCCATCCCCGCGCCGCACCCGGTCATCACCGAAGTCCTCTTTCACGTCCCGCTGCCGGAGCTCGGAGGCGACGCGAACAAGGACGGCGTCCACCGCAGCGTCGGCGACGAGTTCATCGAACTCTACAACCCGCACGACCAGCCGATCGACGTCTCCGGCTACTCCGTCTCCGACGACCACCAGAGCGAACGCTACCGCCTCCGGTTCGTCTTCCCCGAGCCGACCGTCCTGAACCCCGGACAGACGCTCGTCGTCTTCAACGGCAACCGGCAGACCCGCGACATGCCCGAACCCTACGGCGACCGCCGCACCCCCGCCGCGGGCCCGAACGACGCATTCCACGGCGCGCTCGTCTACTCGATCAAGAACATCGCCCACAACCGCGCGCTCGCCAACCACGACGATATGGTCGTCCTCCGCGACCGCGATCACAACGTCATCGACGTCGTCGTCTGGGGAGAGCCCGACTACCCGCCGCAAGGCGCCCCCCGCCTCGCCGCCCTCCCCAACGGCGAGGGCTACAGCTGGCAACGCACGGACCCCTGGGGCGAGCTCGTCCCCCACATCGAGATCGACGGCCGACGCTTCAGCCCGGGAGAGATCCCCGAGGCGCCCGCCAAGGTCCACGACGAACCCGGCGAGCCCCGCTAAGCTCGATCCGAGGAGCACACGCTATGTCCTGGCACGCCAAACCCTCCGGAACCGCCGCGTTCGAGCGCCGCGACGAGCCCTACCTCACCGACGAAATGAAGGACCGGATCGAGCGCGAGGTCATCCCCTGCTATGAGACCAGGCTCGCCGCCTCCATCCCCGCGCTGCACATGATCCAGCACGCCTACAACTGGTGCCCGCCGCAGGCGATCGAGGAGATCGCGGCGTTCCTCGGGACCGACCCGGGGACGATCCTCGACACCGCCAGCTTCTACGAGGAGTTCTGGACCGAGCCCCGGGGCGAGCACATCATCGCCGTCTGCCGCTCCATGGCCTGCGAGTTCTGCAACGCCCCGGAGATCACGAAAATCTGCGAAGAGGAACTCGGCATCGGCCTCCACGAGACCACCGAAGACGGCCAGTTCACCCTCGTCGAGCTCGAGTGCCTCGGCTCCTGCGGCTCGGCCCCCGTCGCCCTCTATGACGAGGACCTCCACGAGTTCGTCACCCCCGAACGCATGCGCGAGATCATCCGCGACGCCAAGGCGGGCAAGACGCCCGAGGTCAAAATGACCACGAGCGACCTCTCGCAGGATGTCGCCCCCGACGGGCACTGATGCCGAAAGACCGCGACAAGTCACTCGCCCGCAACCTGGGAGAGTTCTTCGGGCACATCTGGTCGGGCGTCAAGGCCGATCCGGACAAGCCCGCCCCGAAGAAACAGACGCTCCGCCGCGACGTCGAGGAGCGAACCGAACCCGCGCCGGGCGGCAAGGTCACCCTCCGCCGGACGACGATCGAGGAAGTCGAGTACGAGCCGGGCGAAGATCCGACCGGCGACCGGTCAGGGTGAATCGTCGGGCTTCGAGGCCGGGTTGAGCCGGTGAATCGCCGCCTCAAGCTCCTCAGCCCGCTGGGACCCGATCAGCTTCTTCTTCCCGTCGCCGTACTCGATCGCCACCCCGTGCTCCCCCCACACGTTCCGCACCGCCCCCCGCCGCCTCGAGTGCTTCCATCCCCACCCGCCGGCGTCGCCCAGCGGGTCATACTCCACGGCCTCGGCGCGGGTGATCGCCTCCATCGGGATGCGCTCGAGCGCCAGCGGGCGGAAGCCCACGCGCAGCTCCTCGCGGGTGACGATCGTTCGCAGCCGCAGGCCCCATAAGAAGAACGCGTTGAACGCGAGCACGACCGCCGCGCCGATCGCGCCGATCACCGGCGCCGTCCGCGCCGTCACGCCGATCACGATCGCCACCGCGCCGAGCGTGCTCGCCGCGATCACCCACCCCAGCGGCGTCGCGCCGAAAACCTGCGTCTCGTCGAACTCCGCGAGCTCCAGCCCGCGACTCTGAATCTCATTCGCTCTCGAATCCATCGGGGAACTC
>CAZXGT010000130.1:4222-5428 GCA_964639935.1 uncultured Phycisphaeraceae bacterium | reverse complement strand
CTCGCGGCGCGGCAGGACGCCAGCTCCGCGAGCAGGTCGATGTCACGCGTCACCAGGGCGTTCTTCGTGATCACGCCGACCGGCTGGCGGCACTCGGCCAGCACCTCGAGACACCCGCGCGTGATCCGGAGCGACCTCTCGATCGGCTGGTACGGATCCGTGACGCCGCTCATCATGATCGGCGCCGGCGTCCACGACGGCCTGGAAAGCTCGCGCCGTAGCAGCGCCGGCGCCTCGCGCTTCGCCATGATCTTCCGCTCGAAATCCAACCCGCTCGAGAACCCGAGATTCTCGTGCGTCGGCCTGGCGTAGCAGTACGCGCACCCGTGTTCGCACCCGCGATAGGGATTGATCGACCACTTCATCGGAAGATCTGGGCTGTCGACCGGGTTCAGGATGGACCGCGAGCGATCGTCCAGGACCTCCGTGGCGGACCGGACGCCCTCCGGCCGCTCGAACCGCGCCTCGTCCAGCGCCTCCCCAAGCACGTGCAGCCGGACGCTCTCGAACCGGTTCCCCGGGTTGACGCCAGCCCCGCGACCGCGAGCACGATCCGGAAGCGCATCTTGGTAGAACCGCTCGCCCATACCCAAACATATATCAAACGGAACGCAAACGCAACGGCAAGAGAAGACGTGTCTTTGAAAAAAGGGCCCTCTGCAGCTCTGCTGCAGAAGACCCCGCTCGGTTGTTTGCGTCCGACCGCATCGTCGAAGCGCGTCGATTGTCGCCTAGGAGCAGCAACCCTTCGTGACGCCCTCGAGCGCCTTGGCCTGTGTCTCCGGATTTTCATCGGACTGCGCCAAGTCGCCCATCGACACGATGCCGACGACCTTTTTCTCATCGTCGACGACAAGCAGGCGACGGATCTGCTTCACGCGCATCGTGTTGAGCGCCTCCTCCGTGCTCGCGTCTCGCGAGATCGAGAAGAGATCTTCGCTCATCACATCCCGAGCGCGAACCTCGAGCGGGTTGCGCTCCATCGTGAGGCCGCGAACGACGATGTCGCGATCGGTCACAAAGCCGATCGCGCCCCCGTCCTTCTCGACCGTGACGGCGCCGATGTCCTCCTTCGCCATCACGTGCGCGATGTCCCGAAGCGTTGCGTCGAAGCCGACCGCGTGCAGCGGCGTCGTCATGAATTCTCGAACAAGCATGAGAGTTCCCTCCGTTGTTGGGGTGGTAGATTGAATCAGAAAGCCTACG
>CAZXGT010000130.1:0-4122 GCA_964639935.1 uncultured Phycisphaeraceae bacterium | reverse complement strand
TTTCCTCGAGCTTCTTCGCGGCCTTCTCCGAGACGTCGCACTCGGTGTTTGCGCAGTACACCACCACCGGCTGATCCTTGGCGCCCGCCTCCTTCTCGACCTGCTCGACAAAGTCGTCGCGCCCAAGCGGGATATTCGGCGTCCCCTTGATGTTCGCCTCGCGAGCGGACGCCTCGGGCAGGGTGTTGATGACCGCGAGATCGCTCTTGCTTTCCATCATGGTCTCGAGCTGCTGCGTGTTGATGCGTTCCATGGCATTGATTCCTTCAAAGGTGAAAATGAGGTTCCACGTTAATCATCCGCACCCGCTGCGCAACGCTCGTGAGCAACGCCTGAATCGAGATTCATCTTTCGGCCGGAGCGGGCGCCCGCTACTTCTCGGAATAGTCGAACACGCCGCGCCGCGTCTTGTCCCCGAGCCGTCCCGCCGTCACAAGCTGCTCGAGAAGCGGGCACGGTCGGTACCGCTCCGAGTGCAGCCCATCGGCGAGCACATTCATGATCGAGACGCACGTGTCCAGGCCGATGAAGTCCGCCAGCCGAAGCGGGCCCATCGGGTGCGCCATCCCAAGCTTCATCACGCCGTCGATCGCCTCGGGCGCCGCGACCCCCTCCATCCACGTGTAGAACGCCTCGTTGATCATCGGCATGAGAATGCGATTCGAGACGAAACCGGCGCGGTCGTTGGCCACCAGCGGCGTCTTGCCCATCGCCTCAGAGAGCTCGCTCGTGCGCTCGGCCACCTCATCGGACGTCTGCAGCCCGCGGATCACCTCCACGAGTTTCATCACCGGCACCGGATTGAAGAAGTGCATGCCGATCACCCGCGACTCGGCCCCGGTCGCCGCCGCCGCGATCTTCGTGATGCTGATCGAGCTCGTGTTGGTCGCGAGGACCACGCGCTCGTCCGTGAACATCTCCGCGAGCTTCGCGAAGAGCTCCGTTTTGAGCTCCTCGTTCTCGACCGCGGCCTCGACCACCCAGTCCACCCCCTCGAGACCCGAGAGCTCCGTCGTATAGGCGATCCGGCCCTCCGCGGCCTTCGCCTCCTCCGCCGTCATCCGCTCCTTCTCGACCGCCCGCGAAAAGAGCTTCGAGCGCAGCTTCTTGCACCTCTCGATCGACTCCTCAAACGGGTCCTGCACGACCACCTCGATCCCCGCCTGCGCCGCGACCTGCGCGATGCCGCCGCCCATCTGCCCAGCCCCGATCACACCCATCTTCTTCACGCCCGCCGCGTCACTCATGGTTCGCTCTGCTCCTGTTCTCCCGCGACCCCGCGGGACGGGCGAGTGTAGCGATCACCGCAACGGTTTCAGACCGTCCGCCCCGGGCGCCGCAACCCCGTCGGCCCCGCGCGGTTCACACATTGATGAGGAACGCTCTTCGCCTCATGTCGCTGGCGCTGGCTCTCGGTCCGCACGCCTTGATCGGCTGCGGCGCAGCCCCAGAGCCCGCCTATCCCCTCTTGATGTCGATCGAAGCGCCGACCGAGGCGCTCCGCGGCGACACTCTCCGCGGCGTCGTCCACATGACCAACGCCTCCTCCGAGCCCGTCGCGGTGGACGACATCACCTCGACCTGCGGCTGCGCGATCATCGACCCGGCCCCCGCAACGCTGTCCCCGGGCGATTCGCAGGAAGTACCCCTCGCGATCAACGCCGGCAACGTCCACGGCACGACCTCAATGATCGTCCGCGCCTTCTCGGGAAGCGGGATCGTCGGCGCCGCCTCGCACACGGTTCACGTCCGCCACCCGTTTCCATCCGAGATCCTTCGCTCAGATCCGATCGAGCTGTCGCTGCCGCAGGATTATCTCAGTGACATCAAGGAGGTCGCCGTCTATCCATTCGCAAGCGCTCGCGAAACCATCCCGGCGACGGTCGATCGCGAGGCCGGCACGCTCACGTTCCGCGTCCCGCGTGGCTCGGGCGAAGTCGAGATCGTGCTGCGCCGCTCGGCGTCGCTCGCCGAAGCGACGACGCAACGTATCACCATTACCGAGCCGCCGGAAACGGACGAGCCATGGGCGATCGAGACGGGGCTCCTCCAGACGCTCCGCGGCGAGCACAAGCAAGCCGCGCTGGAGCGCGAGGCGGCATGGGAGCGCGAGGCCGGGCTGACCCCGGCCGATCAACTGACGCGCGCCGAACTCGCAGCAGAAATCGAGCGGTCTATCAGGGTCGCCGACGTCGAGTTCTCGCCGGAGCGCCGGCGCAGACTCGCCCGCCGCGTCGCCGAGCGCCTGCTCGCGATGACCTCGCCCACGATCGACGGATATCTCGAGCACATCGACCGCCAAAGCGTCTATCGCACCACCACACGAGACGATCACGCGTTCCGCAGGATCGCCTCGATCTACGAGTACGAGTTCGGCGAGCCGCCGACGGGCCGCGCGACCGATGAGCTCCACCGCGACCTCTGGCGCCGCGCGCAGGACGATAAAGGCTTCCGAATCGCCGAGATCGGCACGGGCGACCGCGGCGTCTGCACCGCCGTCTTCGCCGTGAGAACACCGCAGGACGTCGGCGTCCGCGGCCCCGAGGCGCTGGGCGACATCGACTACTGGCTCGGCCAGCCCTCCATGTTCTCCTCCATGGCCTTCCACCAGCCGAAGCGAACGCTCGAGGATCACCTTGAGGCCGAGTCCGTCGCGACCATCGCCGCGGTCCACGCCATCGCCCGCCTCGAGAACGACACCCCCGCGTGCCTCATCATGCTCTGGTATCTCGACGAAACCGCGAACGAGTGGGTCTGTTACAACGTCCTCGGCAAGTCCGCGCGCCTCCTCCGCCTCATCCGCTAAGCCGTGCCCGACGCGCCGCTCCGCCTCCCTCGCCCCTTCAGAGGGAGGGAGTCCCGGTGAGTGGGCCTCCCAACCTCCTCTTCTCCAACTCTCCCGGAATCAATCGCAGAACTCATATCTATCCGGCGACCGGGGCAGTCGCCACAACTCGCCGCAGGCGCAGCCACGCCCGCGACGTGCGCTCGCGACAACGCGCGCCAAAAAAACTACTCCCGCACCTCAATCCTCACGTCGCCGTTGCTCGTCGTCACGCGCGACGCCTCGCCATCGCGGTCAAAGGTCAGCTCGGCCGAATCGCCCGTGCGCTCCCGCCGATCCCAGAAGCCTGAAACCTCCACGTCCCCGTTGCTCGTGTCCGCGATGAGCACGCCGCCAAAGGCCCGACCGACCGAAAGCTCCACGCCGCCGTTGCTCGTCGAGATGCGAACCGGGCCCGGGTTGTCATGCGTCAGGACGACCTCCACGCCGTCGTTGCTCGTCTTGACGTCGACGGGCCCGCCCACACCCAGCACCGTCACGTCGTCGTTGCTGGTGCGGACGTCCACCCGCCCCGGGACATCGCGGATCTCGACATGGTCATTGCTCGTGCGGACCTCAACCTCGTCGGCGACGCCATCCACGAAGACATGGTCGTTGCTCGTGCGGACCGTCAGCCTCGTCGCCCGCGGGAGCGAGATGCGCATGTCGCACCCTTCGCTCCCAAGGCGCGTTCCCGGCCAGTCGACCGAGATCACGACGCCGTCCGCGTCGCGCTCCAGGACGACCACCGCGTCGGCGAGGCGCTCGAGGTTCCGGCTGAAGAGTTCCGCATCGACGCGGATCAACGGCTCGTTGGAGCGACGGACCTCGATCGAGCCGTTGGCCGATTCGATCAGCACCGGCCGCGGCGCGTCGTAGGAAGCCGTGAGCACGCGCGCCTCGGTATGGCGCGGCCCGTAGGCGCCGCAGCCCGCGAGCATCGCCCCCGCCGCCGCCGCCAGAACCGCTCCCGTGAATCCTCGCATCGCTCGTCTCCTCAATCTGAGCCGCCCGCTTCTTCCGAAGCGCGGGACGCGAGTTTCAGGCGTTGATCGCCGCCAGCGCGATCGCCTCGAAGCCGACCTGCGCGGCGAGCAGCGCGGTCACGCCCGCGGGGTCCCTGTCCGGCAGCACCTCCACAACGTCGGCCCCGACCAGATTCACGCCCGCCACCGCCCGCATCGCGGCAAGACCTTCGGCGCTCGTGAGCCCCCCCACCGCCGGGGTGCCGGTCCCCGGCGCGTACGCGGGGTCGAACACATCGATGTCCACGCTCATATACGTCTCGGCGCCGCCGA